>JAEYXD010000224.1 GCA_023428645.1 Pseudomonadota bacterium | reverse complement strand
GTCGAAGACCGTGCTCCACAGCCAGATGCAATGGGCCACGACGGCGACGACACCGATCGCGAGCCCCGCGACGCGGCGGCCGCGAGCGGCCGGTTCGGCAGCGCGATAGACGCTGGATCCGAGCCAGAGGGCACTCGCCAAGTAACAGGCAATGGCAAGAACAGCTAACACATCGGTCACTTAGGAAATCGTCGGACCCGCAGGCTAACAAAAAACGGCTTCGACCAACTCCCCCTCCCCCGCGTGCGGGGGAGGGTTAGGGGAGGGGGCAGCGAAGGGTCTCTGCATCGCGTCGCATGGCAATGCATCGCATCGCATCGCATTGCGTTCAGCCCGCTGCCTTTCATCACCGCCCTCTACACTGTAGCCTCGCGACCCTCCCGGATGAAGCATTGCCATGTTCGACAAACTGACGGAACGCCTGCAAGGCGTCATCGAGAACCTGCGCGGCCGCGGGCGTCTCACGGAAGACAACATTGCCGATACGCTGCGGCAGGTGCGCATGGCGCTCCTGGAGGCGGACGTCGCCTTGCCGGTCGTCAAGACGTTCATCGAAACCATCAAGACGAAGGTCCTCGGCCAGGAAATCGAGAAAAGCCTGACGCCCGGACAGGCACTCGTCAGTCTCATCCATCAGGAGCTGATTGCGCTGATGGGCGAGGGCGTACGCCCGCTCAACCTGCGCGCCCAGCCGCCTGTCGTGATTCTCCTGGCCGGTCTGCAAGGCGCCGGTAAGACGACCTCCGCGGGCAAGCTCGCGAAATGGCTGAAAGAGCACGAGCGCAAGCGCGTTCTCCTCGCGAGCACCGACGTCTATCGCCCGGCGGCGATCCTCCAGCTCCAGCGCCTGGCCGAGCAACTCGATATCGCGTTCTTTCCCTCCGACCCCAGCAAGCCCGCGGTCACGCTCGCGCGGGAAGCGCACGAGGAAGCGCGACGTTCCTTGTTCGACGTCCTGATCGTCGATACGGCCGGCCGACTGCATGTCGACGAGGAGATGATGTCGGAGATCCGCGAGATCGACGCCGCCGTGAAGCCTACCGAGACCTTGTTCGTCGTCGACAGCATGGCGGGTCAGGACGCGGTCAACGCGGCGCGGGCGTTTGGCTCGGCGCTCAGTCTCACCGGCGTCGTGCTGACGAAGACCGACGGCGATGCGCGCGGGGGCGCCGCGCTGTCCGTGCGCCAGATCACCGGCCAGCCGATCCTGTTCATGGGCACGGGCGAGAAGACCGACGCGCTCGAGCCGTTTCATGCGGAGCGCGTCGCCTCGCGCATTCTCGGCATGGGCGATGTCTTGTCGCTCGTCGAGAACGTCACTCGCAATGTCGATCGCGAGCAGGCCGAGAAGCTCGCCCGCAAGCTGAAAAAGGGTAAGGACTTCGATCTCGAGGACCTGCACGAGCAGCTGCTGCAGGTCGAGAAAATGGGCGGGTTGGCCTCGCTCATGGACAAGCTGCCGAGCCAACTCGTTGGCAAGGCCGCGCAACTGCCCCAGGGCAACGACAAGGAGATCAAGCGGCAGGTCGCGATCATTCGCTCGATGACGCCTGGAGAGCGCCGCTATCCGAAGACCATCGATGCCTCTCGCAAACGCCGGATTGCCGCGGGCTCGGGCGTGCACGTGTCGGAGATCAACCGCCTCCTGAAGAACTATCTGCAGATGCAGAAAGTCATGAAATCCATGACGAAAGGGGGCGGGTTGGCGAAGATGATGCGGGCCTTCGGCGGGCGTCTGCCTGGGATGTGATCGGCAGGCCGCAAGGGTGGGGCGTCGACCGTCAGCGTCAGCGCGCTCGGCGATGGGGCCGTGTAACCGTCAAAAAGGTACCCGCGAACCCGGCCCGGGCTTACGTCGGGGGCTTCGGTCCAAAAAGAATCCACCCTGCTGTAGCTTGCTTACGCTTTTTTGAGTAACATTCGCGCCCTTTTCCAGGGCTCACCCCTGATTCTCACTGAGATTTCGAGGCCTTAGCAGATGGTAACGATTCGGCTCACCCGCCGCGGCGCGAAGAAACAGCCGTTCTATCACGTGGTTGTCACGGACAGCCGCGTCCGTCAGGGCGGCATGACGCTGGAACAGGTTGGCTATTTCAACCCGATTCCCGCCGGCAAGGCGCCGAAGCTGCAGCTCGACCTGACCCGCATCGACTATTGGATCGGCAAGGGCGCGAAGCCTTCCGACCGCGTCGCTGCGCTCGTGAAGCAGCAGCGCAAGCAGGCGGCCTAAGGCCGCCTCGATTCGTTTCGGCGAGCCGCGATTGTCCGATCCTGCGTCGTCGAAGCCGACCGACCGCGTCGTCGTCCTGGGAAAGGTCGCCGGCACGTTCGGAGTCCAGGGGTGGGTCAAGATCAATTCCTTCACCGACCCTCCGGACAACATCCTGGAATATGAGGAGTTGCTGATCGGCGGCTCCGGTGGATGGACGCAAGTCGAGCTCGAAGCGGGCCGGGTCACCGGCAAGGGCGTGCTCGGCAAGATCAAGGGCATCGAAACTCCCGAGGAAGCGCGTACGCGCGTCGGCGCGGAGTTGGGGGTCTGGCGGAGCCACATGCCGCCGCCGGCACCCGGCGAGTATTACTGGAGCGATCTCGAAGGTCTCGAGGCGGAGTCGGTGAGCGGCGAGCGCCTAGGCAAGGTCGATCATTTCAGGTCGACGCCGGCGGGAACGCTGATCGTGATTCGAGGCGAGCGCGAGATTTGGGTCCCGTTCGTCAAGGATCGCATCGCGAAGGTGGATTTGGCGGGCGGTCGCATCGTGCTGGACTGGTCGGCGGACTGGTCCTAGGCGCGGGTATGCGCATCGAGGTCGTGACGCTGTTTCCGGAGTTCGTGGCCGCGTCCGCGGCGGTCGGCGTCGTCGGCCGTGCGATCGAGCGCGGCCAGGCGAGCTTGGGAACGATCTCGCCGCGCGAGTTTGCGACGGACGTCCACAAGACGGTCGACGATCGGCCGTACGGCGGTGGACCGGGGATGGTGCTGAAGATCGAGCCGACGCGCACGGCGTTGCGCACGGCGCGGGAGCGGCTGCCGCAAGGCTCGCGCAGCATCTATCTCGCCGCGGACGGTGCGACGTTGACGCAGGCGAAAGCCGCCGAGCTCGCGCAGCTGCCCGGAATGTTGCTGCTCGCCGGGCGTTACGAAGGCGTCGACGAGCGATTGCTCGAGATGGAGATCGACGAGCGCATCTCGATCGGCGATTACGTGCTGTCGGGCGGTGAGTTGCCCGCGCTGGTGTTGATCGACGCGGTCGTGCGCCTGCTGCCGGGTGTGCTCGGTGATGACGAGTCGGCGCAGCAGGATTCGTTTTCGGCTGGTTTGCTGGATTGGCCGCACTACACGCGGCCAGAGAGTTTCGAGGGTCGCGAGGTGCCGGCCGTGTTGTTGAGCGGCAATCATGCCGCGATCCGACGCTGGCGAACGCAACAGGCGCTCGGCGTCACGTGGTTACGAAGGCCGGATCTGCTGGCGAAGCTGCAGCTCACCGGCGAGCAACGCAAGTTGCTGGACGAATACATCGCAGAGCGGCGCGCGGCGGGTGCGACGACTGTTTCGAGTTTGAACGATTGAACGGATGGGCGAGACCATGAGCAACATCATTGCCACGCTGGAAAGCGAAGCGACCAACAAAGAGATTCCCGATTTCTCTCCCGGCGACACGGTCGTCGTGGAAGTGAAAGTGAAAGAAGGCGATCGCGAGCGCGTGCAGGCGTACGAAGGCGTCGTGATCGCCCGTCGCAACCGCGGCTTCAACTCGTCGTTCACGGTGCGCAAGATTTCGCACGGTGAAGGCGTGGAGCGCGTGTTCCAGACCTACAGCCCGTCCATCGGCGCGATCACGGTGAAGCGCCGCGGCAACGTCCGCCGCGCGAAGCTGTACTACCTGCGCGATTTGACCGGCAAGGCGGCACGCATCGAAGAGAAGGTCTAGATCTTCGATTTAGGCTTCCTCTGCTCGAAGAACGGCTTCCTCCGACTCCCCTTCCTCCACGAAGCGGGGGAAGGCTAGGGATGGGAGTTCTTGAATCGCGCGGAGCGCGAGCAGAATCTCGAGCGATCTCACGGGCGCGAATGACATCAGTCATCGCGCCCGTCGTCGTTTGTGCGCTCCGGGCCGTGCTCGTCGGTGCGGCAATGCGCAATCTCGTTGGCAAGACGCCAGAAGCGCCGAGTAGACTGGCCGAGCCGTTTCCAGCAGCGCGGCGCGGCGGAGGTGTCATGGTGGGCTTGTGGTTCCGACGTGCGAGCACGATCGTCTCAGGACTTGCGATCGCCGCCAGCTCGTTTGCGAGTCCCGCGACGGACAAGGTCGTCGCCAATGTCCGCCTGCCGCCCGGTTTCCAGCTCGAGGTGTATTCCGATCGCGTGCCTGGCGCGCGCTCCATGGCGCTCGGGCAGCAAGGCACATTGTTCGTCGGTACGCGCACTGGCGAGCTGTACGCCCTGAGCGGCGATCCGGCGAAGCGCGAGCCACCGACCGTGCGCGTGCTGGCGCGCAAGCTCAACATGCCGAACGGCGTCGCTTTTCGCGATGGCGCGTTGTACGTCGCCGAGGTCAATCGCATCCTGCGCTACGACGCCATCGAAAGCTCGCTCGACAAACTGCCCGCGCCGAAAGTCGTCCGCGACGATCTGCCGCGCGACCGTCATCACGGCTTGAAGTACATCGCGTTCGGGCCGGATGGGAAGCTGTACGTGCCGATCGGTGCGCCGTGCAATGTTTGCAACGAGCCGAAGTACGCGGTCATCACCCGCATGAATCCGGACGGCTCCAATTACGAAGTGTTCGCGCGCGGCGTGCGCAACACCGTCGGTTTCACGTGGCATCCGACGACGAAGGAGCTCTGGTTCACCGACAACGGGCGCGATTGGCTCGGGGACGATCAGCCGCCCGACGAGCTGAACGTTGCGCCGCGCGCCGGGCTCGACTTTGGGTTTCCGTATTGCCACGGGCGCAATGTAAGGGACCCCGACTTCGGCAATCTGGGCGAATGCAGCCGCATGACGCCGCCGGCCCAGACGCTCGGCGCGCATGTCGCGCCGCTCGGGGTGAAGTTCTATACGGGTCAGGGCTTTCCCGAGGAATATCGTAGCCGAGCGTTCATCGCGGAGCACGGCTCCTGGAATCGCTCTGAAAAAAGCGGCTATCGCATCGCGACGGTGACATTGAACGGCGGCAAAGCGACGGCATACGAGCCGTTCGCGACCGGCTTTCATCGCGATGATGCGGTGTTCGGCCGTCCCGTAGACTTGCTGCCGCTCGCGGACGGCTCGCTGCTCGTGTCCGATGACGTCGCCGGCGCCATCTATCGCATCCGTTACGTTTCAAAATAACTTCGCGAATCCGCTTATGAAGTTTCTGACGAACCTGTTTACGTTCCTGGTGCGGGGCGCCGACGTCCTGCGCAAAGTGCTGCACTTGATCGTGCTGCTCGTGATCTTCGGGCTCATCATCGGCCTGTTGTCGCCGAGCATGCCGATCGTGCCGCAGCAGGCGGCGCTCGTGATCGCACCGCGCGGCGTTGTCGTCGAGCAGCTGTCCGGCGATCCGTTGCAGCGCGCGATCGCGGAAGCGTACGGGCAGGGAACGGCGGAAACGCTGCTGCGCGACCTCACCGAATCGATTCGCCTGGCGCAGAAGGACGACCGTATCAAGGCGCTCGTGCTGGATCTCGGCGGGATGTCGGGTGGCGGCATCACGAAGATGGAAGAGCTCACCGCCGCGATTCGCGACTTCAAGGCGAGCGGCAAGAAAGTGATCGCGATGGGCGAGGGCTACGATCAATTGCAGTACTACGTCGCTGCGCATGCCGACGACATCTATCTCGACCCGCAAGGGCTCGTGCTGCTGCAGGGCTACGGCTACTACCGCATGTTCCTGAAGGGCGCGCTCGACAAGCTCGGTGTCGAGATGAACATTTTCCGCACCGGCACCTTCAAGACGGCGACGGAGCAGTTCAGTCGTTCGGACATGTCGCCCGAGGACGAGGAGCAAAGCCTCGTGTGGCTCGGGGCGATCTGGAACCAGTACCAGGAAGCCGTGACGGCCGCGCGTGGGCTGGAGCAGGGCGCGATCGCGAAGTACGTCGATGACTTCGCGACGACGCTGCGTGAGCGTCAGGGCGACAGTGCCGCCGTCGCGCTCGAGAGCGGCTTGATCACCGAGATCAAATCGCGTCACGACGTCGAGGAGTCGCTGAAGCAGCTCGTCGGCGAAAATACGCGGGACCACACGTTCCAAGGCATCGAGCACTGGAATTACCTGCGCGCGGTGCGTCCCTCGCAGGTGAGTCGCGGCGATCGCATCGGGGTCGTCGTCGCTTCCGGCGAGATCCTCGACGGCGACCAGCCCCCCGGCACGATCGGCTCCGAGTCCCTCGTTCGCCTGCTGCGCAAGGCGCGCTACGACGATGCCATCAAGGCGATCGTGCTGCGCATCGACAGTCCCGGCGGCAGCATGCTCGCGTCCGAAGTCATTCGCCGCGAGATCGACGCGGTGCGCGCCGCGGGCAAGCCGGTCATCGCCTCGATGAGCAGCACGGCCGCTTCGGGCGGCTATTACATCGCCATGGACGCCGATGAGATCTGGGCCAGCCCGACCACATTGACGGGCTCGATCGGCGTCTGGGCGGTGCTGCCGACATTCGAGCAAACGCTCGGGAAGATCGGGGTGACGACGGACGGCGTCGCGACGAATGAGCTGGCGGGCGCGCTGAACGTCGGTCGCTCGCTGGTGCCGCAGGCCAAGGAAATCCTGCAAGCATCCGTCGATAACGCGTACCGCACGTTCATCGGCCATGTCGCGGCGGCGCGCGACAAGCCGATCGACGACATCGACGCCATTGCGCAAGGCCGCGTGTGGGCGGGAACGGACGCTGCGTCGCTCGGCCTCGTCGACGAGCTCGGCTCGTTGCGGCAAGCGATGGATGCGGCCGCGAAGCTGGTCAATCTTGGCGATGACTACGGTATCGAATACATCGAGCCATCGCTCGGTTGGCGGCAGGCACTGGCCCAGCAGTCGCAAGTGCTCGCAGCGCGTGTCACGCGGGCATTGCTGCCCGAGCAGAGCATGTTCGCGAGTGCGCGCAAGCTGCTGTCGCCCATCGAGACGGAGCTCGCGCGGTTGGCGCGGTTCGAGCCGATGCAGGCGTACTACTACTGCCTGTGCACGATGAACTAAAGGCGCTGGGCGAGCGGACGCTCGCTCAGGGCTTCTCCCAGCTCATCACGACTTTCGCCGATTCGCCTTTGCCCATGATGTCGAAGGCGTGCTGATAGTCGGTGTAAGGCAGGCGATGCGTGATGACCGGTCGTATGTCGAGGCCGCTCTGCAGCAGCGCGGCCATCTTGTACCAGGTCTCGAACATCTCGCGGCCGTAGATGCCCTTGATCGTGAGCCCCTTCAGGATCACTTCGTTCCAATCGATCGCGACTTCGTCCGGCGGGATGCCGAGCATCGCGACACTGCCGCCGTGATGCATCGTTCTTAGCATGTCGCGCAGCGCGGTGGCGTTGCCGGACATTTCGAGGCCGACGTCGAAGCCCTCCTGCATGCCGAGCTGCCGCATCGCCGAGTCGAGCGAGTCGCGCGTGACGTTGATCGCGAGCGTTGCGCCGAGCTGCTTCGCGATGCCGAGGCGGTAATCGTTCACGTCCGTGATGACGACGTGCCGCGCGCCAACGAAGCGCACGATCGCCGCGGCCATGATGCCGATCGGTCCGGCGCCAGTGATCAGCACATCCTCGCCGACGACATCGAATGCCAGCGCGGTGTGCACGGCATTGCCGAGCGGGTCGAGGATCGCGGCGATCTCGTCGTCGATCGCATCGGGCAGCTTGAAGGCGTTGACGGCAGGAATGGCGACGTATTCGGCGAAACAGCCGGGGCGGTTCACGCCGACACCGACGGTGTTGCGGCACAGGTGGCGCCGGCCGGCGCGGCAGTTGCGGCAGTAGCCGCACGTGATGTGGCCTTCGCCCGAGACGCGATCGCCGATCGCGAGCCCGGAGACTTCGCTGCCGAGCGCGACGATCTCGCCGCAGTATTCGTGTCCGACCGTCATGGGCACGGGGATCGTCTTTTGTGCCCAGGCATCCCAGTTGTAGATGTGCATGTCGGTGCCGCAGATCGCGGTGCGCTTGACGCGGATCAGGACGTCGTTGTGGCCGACGCTGGGGACTTCGACATCGCACAGCTCGATGCCGCGCGCGGGGTGCTGTTTGACGAGTGCGTGCATGGGTCGGGGATGCCGTGAACGATGCGGCAAAGCCTACGCCTTCAGCGCTGTATTCAATAGCTCCCGCGCTGACCGCTCTTCAGGGAGAGGGGCCGATCACGCCGAGCTCCTTGCCGACCGCCGTGAATGCCTCGATCGCCCGGTCGAGCTGCGCCGTCGTATGCGCCGCCGACATCTGCGTGCGAATGCGTGCCTTGCCGTGTGGTACGACCGGGAAGCTGAAGCCGATCACGTACACGCCGTGATCCATGAGTCGTCGCGCGAACTCGGTCGCGATCTTCGCATCCCCGAGCATGATGGGAATGATCGGATGCTCGCCCGGCACCAGATTGAACCCTGCCTCCGTCATGCCGCGGCGGAAGTGCCGCGCATTGCCGTGCAGCTGTTCGCGCAGGCGGTCACCCGACTCGAGCAGATCGAGTACGCGAATGCTCGCGGCCGCGATGAACGGCGGAATGCTGTTCGAAAACAGATAGGGCCGCGAGCGCTGCCGCAGCCAGTCGATGATCGGCTTGCGTCCCGATGTGTACCCGCCGCTCGCGCCGCCCAGCGCCTTGCCGAGTGTGCCGGTGAGAATGTCCACGCGGTCGATCACGCCGTTCAGCTCGTGCGTGCCGCGGCCAGAGGCGCCGATGAAGCCGGTTGCGTGAGAGTCGTCGACCATCACGAGCGCGTCGTAGCGATCGGCCAGATCACAGATGTCCTTGAGCCGGGCGATCACGCCATCCATCGAGAACACGCCGTCCGTCGCGATGAGTCGCGTCCGGCAGCTGCGTGCTTCCTTCAGCCGCGACTCGAGCTCGTCGAGATCGTTGTTCGAGTAGCGAAAGCGCTGCGCCTTACACAGACGAATGCCGTCGATGATGCTCGCGTGATTCAGCGCATCGCTGATGACTGCATCCTGTTCGTCGAGCAGCGTTTCGAACAGGCCGCCATTCGCGTCGAAGCAGGACGAATACAAGATCGTGTCGTCGGTGCCGAGAAACCTGCTGAGCCGCTCTTCGAGGTCCTTGTGAATCTCATGCGTGCCGCAGATGAACCGCACCGAGGCCATGCCATAGCCGTAGCGGTCCAGCGCGAGACGGGCGGCTTCGCGAATCGACGCGTTGTTCGCGAGCCCCAGGTAATTGTTCGCGCATAGGTTGATGACTTCCGACGTGCCGACGCGCACGACGGCTTGTTGCGGCGAGGCGAGGGCGCGCTCGGCCTTGAACAGCCCTTGCTCGCGGAGAGCCGCCGTATCGGTGACGAGGCGTTGCAGAAACTCGTTGCGGTCCATGGGCACCTCGAATTGCAAGGCCCCGGATTGTGCCATCCACGGCGCCCGTAGGAGAGCGGCGATTCCGCTGTGCGCGCCTTGGTCGGGGTCTGGGCGCATACTGCAATTACGAATACGTGATTTCCGATGCTGGGCTATCTCGCTGTGAGGGACGGATGGCATGAGGGGCGTTGACTAGTCGAGCAGCGAAGAACGGCCTAAAAATCCCTGGACATGGCTTGGTTGCGTTTCTGGGCGGTAGGCCCGTACCATCTGCGGCGTATCGCGGCAAGCATGACCAATGTTCGAAAAACTATGAGCGGGGTCGGCCGCGCGATCTCGTCAGGGGGATTTCTATGAGCATCAGCCGGCGATCGCTGCTGTCGTGCGCCGTCAGCGGCATTCTTGGTGTGAACGCGGCGGCCTTGGGTCAAGACAGTCAGCGCCAGTCCTCGTTGGAGGAAATCATCGTCACGGCCGAGCGGCGTGCCGAAAGCGTGTTGGACGTGCCGCTGTCAATCTCCGCGTATAGCGACACCCTGCGCGAGCAGATCGGCATTCTCAGCATTCAGGACATGGCGAACTTCGCCCCCGGCGTGTCGTTCAACATGAACACCGACCGGCCGTCGATTCGCGGCATCGCGCGCCAGTCGAACTTCTTCACACTCGACAGCCCGGTTGCGAACTATTTCGATGGCGTCTACACGAGCAGCGTCCAGGACGCGCAACGCCGCCCCATCTTCATCGAGCGCACCGAGATCCTGCGTGGTCCGCAGGGCGCGCTGTCCGGGCGCGGCTCGATCGCCGGTGCGTTCAATACGATTTCCAAGCGTCCGACCGAAGCGTTGCAAGGCGAGATGGGTGTGTACTTCGGCAACTACCAACGCTATGGGAGCGAGGCGACGATCTCGGGTGCGCTCGTACCGGAGTATTTGCGG
>JAEYXD010000131.1 GCA_023428645.1 Pseudomonadota bacterium | reverse complement strand
CAGCCGAGCTCGAACGCTCGCGGCTGACTTGCTTCGGCAACTGAAAGGCTGCCTTGAAGCCCAGGTACGCAGCACGACCTGCCGCGCGATAGGTGTAAACCTCTTCGTAGTCCTCGTCGAGGAGATTTTCGACGCGACCGTAGATACCGAGCTTGTCGTTGATCGTGAAATGAGCGCCCAGATTGACCAAGGTGTATTCACTCAGGCGGATCGTCGGCGGGCCTTTCAGCGTGAAGTTGCTGTCGTACATGGCACCGTTGTAACGCACCGCGAGATTGAGCCCCGCACGATCATCGAGCAGTCGCCAATCGAGGTTGACGCTCGCAATGTCCCTCGGCCGGCGCACCTCTTCTTGATCGTTCTCCTTGGCGTTCAGATGCGTGTACGCCGCGTCGATGCTCCATACGCCGAAACGCGCACGCGCGAACGCTTCGATACCTTTCTGCGTCGACTCCGACGACCGGTTGGCGGGGCGGCCGACAGCGCCGAAGATCGTATAGATCTCGTTCTCGAGCCTGTTGTTGAAGTACGTAACGCCGATCAACGCGGCATCGCCCGCGAGCCTGTGTTCGGCGCCCACTTCCCAGCCCTTTGACTCTTCGGGTTGCAGATCCGGATTGCCGATGTACGAAGTCGGGTCGTAGCCGAACAACTCGGTGACGCTCGGGTTCTTGATCCCCGAACCCGCCGCCGCGCGCAGGCGCGTACCGCTGTCGAAGCGATAGCTGCCTTGCAGGCGATACGTGTCGGAATTGTCGAAGCGGTCGTTCTCGTCGTGGCGGATCGCGGCGCCGAAACCGATGCGGTCATTGACGACGGCATCGTACTGAGCCACGAGGCCCTCGTTCCGGATCTCGCGCCGCAAGCTCATTTCAGGCACGAGCACCGGACCGGTGTTCTGCATACGCTCGCGCTCGAAATCCAATGCGCCCGTCAGTGTCTGCGAAAAGGCGTCGCTACCGAAGGCAATCGTCGACACGTAGGTGGCTTTCAAGCGCGAGCCATCATCACCGTAGTCGAATGCGTTGTCGGAATAGCCGCGAAGCTCGGCGTCGACACCCTGGACACTGACGGAATTTCGCCAGGCGCCGTGGAACGAATCCAATTCGGCGCACACGAGACCGTAGAAGGCCTTGTTCTTGAATTCATCATCGCTGTCGATGACGTAGCCGTACGTGGGTCCAGGCGGATCATTGAAATCCTGATCGTTCGTTTCCGCTCCCGTCGTTGCGTAGCGCGTCACTGCACGCACGCGGAAGTTCTCGGTCGGCGCGAATTCGACTTTGCCGCCGATGACCGAGCTCTCGGCGCCAATGTCGCGAGTTCCGAACCGTGAGGTCGGCACGCCATCGGTCGTTTGGTAGCCGGCGCTGAAGGCGAAGTCGACGGTGTCAGTGGTGCCCGCGAAACGCGCCGCGCCTTCCCACGTGTTGAAAGAGCCGCCTTCGACGCGAGTGCGGAATCCAGGTGCTTCCTTGCCCGTCGCCGTCATGTAATGGATAACGCCGCCGATGGCGTCGGAACCGTACAGCGCACTTTGTTGTCCGCGCAGCACCTCCACCCGCGCCGCATCGTCGGCGAGGAGCATGGCGAAATCGAATTCACCATGGTACGGATCGGCTGCCTCCATGCCGTCGATCAACACCAGAACGTGATTGCCTTCGGTGCCGCGCAGTCGGATCTGGGTCCGGCCCCCGACCGTTCCGGACCTGTTGACCGCGACACCCGGAACATCGCGCAGCACATCGGACACGAACCGGGTCTGGCGGCGCTCGAGGTCCACCGGCTCGATGATCGTGATCGACGAGCCAAGGACGTCGCGCCGCACGCCTTCACCGGCGCGCGTGGCAGTGACGATCACCTGCTCGAGGGCGGGCGAGTTCGCGGGCGCATTCTGTGCGGACGCGGAATAGGAGGCCACGGATGCGCTCACCGCGACCGCAGCGAAGAACCGGATCTTCATGCGGACTCCCCAAGGAAGTGTCACGCATACCTCGCACTACGCGGGCGCTCGTGTCCCGTTATTAACCGTTTGCGCAACGGTCACGAAACGTTACTCCGCGTTAACTGAGCTTCACGCCCGCATTGTTCCGGCAGTTGCCCTTGCGGCCCATCGGGCACACGTTGTCGTGCGTTGCGGAGCAATCGCTAAAGACTGCGCCGCGTGTTGGATGCCGCAAATCGGAAATGATGCGGCTGTGCACCTTGGGATTGCGGCGCTACGTCATGGTGGGCGCCGCAGTTGCCAGCTGCGTCGTCGGTCGCTCGTTCCCGCGCGGCCGCTACTATCGGCGTGCCAATGCGTTCGCCTCGATCGCGTCCGCCAATCTTGCGAACGTCGGTTTGAACCCGAGGTCTTCTTGGATTCGACGTCCATCGGGCAGCGCGCTGAATGCTGCAGCTCGTTCGGCGTTCGTGCCGTCGGGTGGCGGCTCACCGACCGCTGCAAACAACGCGGCGAGTTCGGGCGCCTCGTCAGCCACCACGTTATAAATGCGATGGGATGGCGACGGCGCGTCGAGCAACCGCGAAACGGCCTGCGCGACGTCCACATGGTGGCAAACGGCCATGCGTTGGTGGGGAGGAAATCCGCGCATCATTGGGATGGCTTCTTCGATGTGCGGATCGCCGTCGCCGTAGATGAATGGCAGCCGAAGGATGCGCACGTCGACACCCTCCATTCCAAGAAGCATTTTCTCAGCCGCAAGCTTGCTCAAAGGATACGCATCGACTGGATTGCAAGCATCGTCTTCGTCGGCGAGGCGGCCACCATTGGCTCCGTATGTCAGCCCGGTGCTCAGGAAAATGAAACGCTCGACATTTGCGTCGCGTGCGGTCGCGGCGAGATGTCGCGTGCCGCGTTCATTGACGGCATGCGCCTGTTCCGGTGTCGCGCCCCGGAAGAACGCAGCGCAGTGCACAACCGCGGCGACGCCCTGGACCGCGGGAACGAGTGAGTCGGAATCGAGGAGGTCGCCCTCCACGAGTTCTATCTGGTCGCCCAATAGAGCAACCGCTCGCGACGAATCTCGCACGAGGGCTCTAACGTGATGACCCTGGCTCGAAAGACGCTTGGCGAGCCTGCTGCCAACTTTTCCGGTGGCACCGGTGATGAGGATTTTCATGGGGCCAATGTAGAGCGCGCTCACTCAAGGGAATTGTAGGAATCGGACACACTTGTGTTGGTGCTCGTGCCTGCCGACAATCGGTCCATGCTCCAGAGCGTCCAGATTCCCGAGCGAGCCGGCGCCTCCCCATTGAATGCGCTGCCCGACTTCTTCGTGGACGAGTGCACGTCGGATTCGGCGCGAGTCGCGATTCCCAACCCGCGCGTGCATCTGGTCGTCCGGTTCGGATCTCATGTGCCTGGTGGATTCGATGTTCATGCGCTGGGCCCAGCGCGCAAGGTTCACCGCAAGTTGATACGCGGCGGGCAACGCACCGTCTTCATCCGCTTGCCATTGGGCGCGTGTCACGCAGTTCTCGGCAAACCCGCCGCGGAGTTCGCGGGCCGCATCGTCGCCCTTGGGGATTTGTGGAACATCGCCGCCACGCAACGTTTGGAAGAACAACTTGCCGTTGCGGAGGACACAGGCGCTGCGGTCGCCGCATTGAAGGCAGCCATCGCTGAACAGCTTGAAGTGGGAGCCCTCAATACGAGCACGTGGCTGGTGAAGAGTGCGGCTCGGCGCCTCGAAAGCCGCAGTGTGGCGTCCGTTGCCGAGGACCTGGGGATCAGCGAGCGTCACTTGCGCCGGGTCTTTCTCGAAGTGGTCGGATTGAGCCCGAAGGCGTTTTTCAAGCTCACGCGATTCCAGCGTGCGCTCAGAGCAGCACAAGATGGCAGGAATCCAGCGTGGTCCGACATCGCGGTCGGCGCCGGATACTATGACCAGGCACACCTGATTGCAGACTTCCGCTCCATTGCGGCAGCGACGCCGCGTGAGTTTCTCGCCGAAGTGCGCGCCCAGACCTGACGGGCACGAGCACAGGAGACACTGAACGCATTCATGGGAGAGAACTCCGACCGCGCTCGTGTGTTGTCTTCCGTGACGCGAATATGACCAAGGTTTCGCCGCACCATGCTCGTCTGTGGTTGTCGACCGGCGTGGCGAGTGTCCTGTTCTTTCTGCTGCCCGCCCATTGGGCAACGATGATTCGCCTGCTGGTGTGCTGGAACACCGCGGTGCTGACGTTCTTGATTTCGGTGTTCGGGTCGATGTCCAACTTGAGCGCGGAGCAGCTCAGCGAACGTTATCGGGACGAGGATGAGACGGCGCCGGTGATCCTCGTCATCAGCATCATCGCCTCGATCTCGGCCATCGTCTCCATCGTGGCATTCCCGGCAATGCTCCGCGAGGTCGGCGCCGCGGAAAAGCCGCTGCGCATCGCGCTCGTCGCGCTCACCGTGATCGATGCGTGGATGCTGATTCCGACGATGTTCACCTTGCACTACGTGGATATGTTCTACAGCAGCACGCCCGACGCGCGTCCGCTGCGTTTCCCCGGAACGCAGACGCCGACATTCTGGGATTTCGCCTATTTCTCATTCACGATCGCCGTGGCCTTCCAAACCGCCGATGTCACGACGACGCCGGGCGCAATCCGCAAAGTGCTGATCGCCCAGAGCGTGCTGTCGTTCCTGTTCAATGCCGCCATCCTCGGGCTTGCGATCAACGTGACGGCTGGCCTGGCGGGCGGTCGATAACAGCCGCCTGTCTGGCGCGAGTGCTTCGTGCGCCGGGTGCCCGACGCGGAGCGCCTATTGCCGCGCGCTTCGCGGCGGCAGCTTCACCTCGAATTTCTGAACCGCATCGAGATAACGCACGACGCGTTCGAGTCCGCCTGGACTTTGCAGGAGCACTCGCGGCGCCTCGCCGAGCGTGCGGTGGGGCTGATCGAGCCACTCGCGCGCGTTGGCCGCGGAGCCCGCGAGCGTCAGCAGCGAGCGAAACAGACCCGCGAACCGTACGGCTGCGCGCCATGCTTCGGAATCCGGTGCAAGCGCGTGCTCGCTCGCGAGCCAGGCGTGCGCGTCGACGCCGAGAATTTGTGGCAGCTGTTGCGTCAGATCGAGCACCTCGGCGGCGCGCGTCACTGCCTTCGTAAGCGTCGTGGGATCGATGGTTGTAGGTGAGTCACTCATGCAGAAACTCGTCACATTGAAAGGAGCGCGGTGGACCGCACATGCGATAGTAGGGCAGGGCATCGTGATGCGCGACTGCGCTTCCTCGCACGTTCAGCCACGCCGGCATGCCGCAAAGAACTTCAGCTACGAATCGAGCCGTCGCAATCTTCGAAGCTGCGAAGGGTGCTCTCGTCCTGATCGCGGGTTTTGGGCTCGCGGCCGCGGTTCACCAGGACATGCAGCCCCTCGCGGACGAGCTCGCGAGGCACTCGCATCTGAATCCCGCGCAGAACTACCCGCACATCTTCATCCAGGCGGCCACTCGCTTGCATGACGCGCACCTCTGGTTGCTTGCGGGCGGGGC
>JAEYXD010000105.1 GCA_023428645.1 Pseudomonadota bacterium | reverse complement strand
TCTCATGGCTATCCTCTCGTGCGGGAAACTCCGCCGTTGGTTGTCGTCGCAACGGCACGACGCAGTATGCGCCGGAACATCACGCATTATTGGGGAGGGCGATGGCGGGGTGCTCGAAAAGCTTTGTGAAGGGCTGCCCGGCACGCCTGCGCGACGCGCGCGTCGTCATCCATTTCATATTAGGCTCGGTCATCCTCCGCACTTGGACGCGCCATGAGCAACGACAACGAAAAACTTACAGCCGAGGTTTTCAAGCTCTTCGACAAGTACGTGCATGGTCAGATCTCGGCGTAAGAACCGGGTAGCACGGGGCAGGGATCGTTACGGTCGACGGAAAACAAAAATGTCGATCTTGCGTGCCGGCGGGCGTCCTTGGGCGGACATCCAACGAGGAGTGCCCGAATGAAATACCTGTGTCTCGTTTACGTCGTGCCGGCCGAGATGGCGGCGCTCAGCGCCACCGACAGCGAGCGAGTGAGGGTCGAATCGATCGAGTACGACGCGGCGTTGCGCGAACGCGGCATGCTGATCGCGTCGGGACCGCTGAAGTCGGTCGAGACCGCAACGACAGTGCGCTCGCGCGGGGGCAAGGTCGTCATGGTCGACGGACCGTACGCGGAATCGAAAGAAGTGCTCGGCGGGTTCTTGTGCATCGATGTCGACAGTCGCGACGCCGCGCTCGATATCGCCGCGAAGCTGCCGATGGCCCGCTTCGGCAGCATCGAGGTGCGCGAGCTGCGGGACGTCGACGACTGCTGCTCGTAGCGATAGTTTGACTGCTCGAAGGCTCGGCGCGCAGGAGGCGCGGCGGCCGATCGTCGTGGGCGCTGTGACGACCACGTCGAGACTCATGACCGGCGGTCTCGTCCAGGCGCATCGAGCCGGCGAGTTCGATAGCGTTCGACTATTTTTGCGAATGCTGTCGATCCGAGCCGGCGTCGTTCGACTCATGTGGCCGAAGCAAGCTTGGTCACGCTCATCACGAGGAAATTGCGATGAAATACATGCTCTTGATCTACGACGCCGAAGCGACGCTCGCCAGGATGTCGCCCGAGGAGGCCCAGCGCTTTCAGGACGAGTACATGAAATTCACCGCCGAGATCGGTGCTTCCGGTCATCTGCTCGGCGGGGACGCGCTCGAATCCATTCGTACGGCCACGACCGTTCGCATCCGCGAGGGCAAGCTGTCCGCGACCGACGGTCCGTTCGCGGAGACCCGCGAGCAACTCGGCGGCTACTATCTCATCGAAGCGCGCGACCTCGATGAAGCGTTGCGGATCGCCGCACGCGTGCCGAGCGCCCGCACCGGGTCGATCGAGGTGCGGCCGCTCGTCACCACGTACGAGACGCCGGTCGCGTATCAGCCATGACGCGCATCGCCCTGGTCGAGGCCCTGTACCGCGCCGAGCGGGCGCGCGTGCTCGCATCCACGATCAGGGCGACCCACGGCGATTTCGCGCTCGCCGAGGAAATCGTTCAGGAGACGTTCGCCGCGGCCGTGACGCATTGGGCGGCGCACGGCCCGCCTGACACGCCGCTTGGCTGGTTGATCGCCGTCGCGCGCAACAAGGCAGTCGACGCGCTCCGCCGCAACATCAAGCTGCGCGAGCTCATTGCGAGCTCGGTTGTCGACACGGACCTCACGTGCGAGCCGGAAGCGTTGCACATTCCCGACGATCGGCTGCGCCTGATCTTCACCTGTTGCCATCCGTCGCTCGCGCGCGAGGCGCAAGTCGCGCTCACGCTGCACACGCTGGGCGGGTTGACGACGGAGGAGATCGCGCGCGCCTTTCTCGTGCAGACGACGACGCTGCAGCAGCGGCTCGTCCGCGCCAAGAGCAAGATCAAGACGGCGCGCATTCGCTACGAGGTGCCGCAGGCGGATGAGCTTGCGGAACGGCTGCAAAGCGTTCTGGAAGTCGTGTATCTCATCTTCAATGAAGGTTACGCGGCGACGAAGGGCGATGCCTGGGTGCGCCGCGATCTCTGCGCGGAGGCGATTCGTCTGGGCCGCATGCTGTTCGAGCTCACGCGCTCGCCGAGCGTGCAAGGGCTGCTCGCCTTGATGCTGCTGCACGATTCGCGTCGCGACGCGCGAGTCGACGAGTGCGGCGACGTCGTGCTGCTCGAAGATCAGAACCGCGCGCTCTGGGATCGGAGGCAGATCGAGGAGGCGCTCGCGCTCGTGCCGGCGGCCCTGCGCAACGCGGGCGACGCCTATGCGCTGCAGGCAGCGATCGCTGCGCTGCATGCCTCCGCGGCAACGGCGGCGGTAACGGATTGGCCGCAGATTGCAGCGCTGTACGGCGAGCTGATGCGGCGTGCGTACTCGCCCATCATCGCGCTGAATCGCGCGGTCGCCGTGGCGATGACCGCGGGGCCGGAGGCGGGCCTCGCATTGCTCGACCCGCTCGAGCACGAGCTTGCGACGTACCACTTGTGGCATGCGGCGCGCGCCGATCTGCTCCGGCGGGCCAATCGCATGCGCGCCGCGGCGGACGCCTATCGCCAGGCGCTCGACCATGTGGGTTCCGAGCCGGAACGCCGCTTCCTCGAGCGGCGGCTCGCGCAGATCAGCGCGGCGTTGCGCTGCTGATCGCGGGCCGCGACAGCCGCGCGATCGTGCTACTCGCCGCCGCCGACGAAGATGCGGCCGACGAGCCTCTCGCCTCTTTCGTCCGGCATCAGCTCGATATCGACCGACGCCTCGCGCTCACTCGGCCGCCCGAAGTCGTGGATCAGGCGCGCCGTGACGGTCGTCACGCCGTTCGGATTGATCGGATCCGTCGCGTACACGTCCACGTGGACGCGGTATTCGCCAGGCCCCGCTCGCCGCAGCAGATACTCCTCCGGTCCGTAGCCGCTCATCATGTCCTCCGACAGGCGTCCGCCGATCGCCGTGTCGCGATTGCTGTAGATCGCACGCTCGCCGTTGGGCTCGTCGACCCACAAGTCGAGATCCGTCGCCGCCGTGTTCCAGGCGATCACCACGCGGAGATCGAGGTCGAGCAGCGCAATCAAATCGGCCGCGAGCGCGACGCGCGATCCGCCGAGTCGGCGCAGCCGCGGGATCAAGGCGTTCGCCTCCATCAGCGCGACGACGCCGATACCTTCATAGGCGCCGTTCCAGGGATTCGTCGCGACCTCATTCAGCAGGGCGATCGCCCGCTGCAGATCCGCGCGGGCCCCCTCGGAGCGCACCTCGGCACGCTTCGCCAACGCGTGCGCGAGCTGCAAGAGCGGCTGCGGGCGGGCCGTCGCGAGCTGCGCCGCGCGCTCGTAGAGCCAGATCGCGCGATCGAAATAGCCGTAACGCAGCAGCCGATCCGCGACGATGGCGACGGTTTCGTCATTGCTCGACGACAGGTCGAGCGCCGAGAGCAGCATCTCGCTCGCCTCAGGCACGAGGTCGTGTAGGTACAGCCATTCGGCGGTATCGAGATAGAACGCGGGCAGCTGGCCATGAATGCGCTCCTCCTGTGCGATCACGCGCGCCAGATCGCCGGGAGCCGCCGCGTCGAACGCGTCGAGGTACGGCCGCGCCGCCTCCCATGGCTCGAGTGCGACCGCGAGCGGCGCGGTGGCCTCCGCGCGACGCGCGTGCGCGCTCGTGACGACGACTTCCTCCAGCTCGGTGCCCGAGCTTCGATCGCCCCGGCGCGGCCGCCATTGGGAGGGATGCGCATGCGCATCGAAGCTCGTCGCCCACCATGCCTTCTGCGCTCGCCACGCCGCCCGCAGCTCATCGAGATGCTCGATGCGAGCGGCCGCGAGTTCCATGTCGTACGCCGCTTGCCGTTGCTCGTAGACGCTGCGCGCGTGCTTCGGATAATTCTTCGGCGGCGCTACGGCCGCGGCCACGTAATCGGATGGCGCTTCGAACACGACATACGCGAACCCAGGACCCGCGACCGAGTAGCGTCGGCCGATGCGCTCGATCTCGGTGAGGCTCGCATCGGCGGCATGCAGCGCGGCGATGCGATCCGCCGCCCACAGCGCGGCGGCGCCGTCGAAGCGCGGGCGCCGCGGGCGTGGCGCGTCGTAGTGCTGTTCGAACGTGCGCCCATGCCGGCCCTTGAAGCGCAGCACGATGTCGCCGCGTCGCGGCGCCTCGCCGATCACGAACCAGCCGCGCGCGTCGTTCTCGACGATCGTGAGCGCGAGCGGCTTGCCATCGACGCTCGTCGCGCCGACGATCAGCGGCACCGTTTGCGTCAAGCGGCGCAGCGCCTGCTCCATCGTCTCGATTCCGAGCCGCACGATCACACCGCCGCTGTCGCGCGTGAGTTGCGCGAGGTAACCGCGGTCCGCGTCCGGTGCCGTCGCAATCGCTTTCAGATCGCAGTCGGGGCGAAAGGTGTCGCGCCGTTCGACCGTCGCCTTGCCGTCGGAAAACAGCAGGCATACGTCGGCATCCGCCAACCGTGCATCGTTCAGCACCGCGAAGCTCGTCGCGCCTCGGTACACGATGCCCTCGAGGGCGCGACGCAGCTGGTCTGGCGCCGCGATGCGCGCGTGGCGCGCGCCGCCGCTGCTGAACGTCACGACCTCGAGCTGGGCGGGCGCGACCTCGCGAACGTAGCGTTCGAGCAGGTCGATCTCGTCCGCGAGCCGATCGTCGCGACGCGACAGCGACGTATCCCAGTACACGCGCACGCTCTTGGGATGGTCGGCGCGCGTCAGCTGTCGCTCGGCATCGCGAATCTGGAAAAAGCGCTGCCCGCCGCCATCGATGCTCGCGACGAGTGCGCGGCGGGGGAGCGTCGGTGCCAGCCACAGTGCGCCTTCGAGGCGCACGTTGCTGGCGGTCAACGTGGCTGAGTATCCGTCGCTCGTCCGTTGCCATGAAGTGCCGAGATTCCCTGGCAGTGCAAAGCGCGGCGGCGCCGCGACCTCGCGGGCGCGAAGCGCGATCCCGAGCGAGCCAATCGCGGCGTCGGTCGCAAGCGGCAGGGACAGCCCACGATGCACTGGCGCGGAGAACGTGACGCGAATCGTGCGGCCCGCGAGCGCGCGGATCGGGGAGACCTTCGCCGTGAACACGTGCGGGCTCGACAGCTCCACGAGGTCCGGATCGACGCCTGCGCGCGCCTTGTTCGTGTAGACGGCTCGGGCGACCGGGCGTGCGACGGGCACGCCGTCGATCAGCGTGCCGCCGACATCGAGCGCGTAACCGTGTACGACAGCGCCTTCGGGCAACGCCAACGAAAAGATGCCGTCGACCTCTTCGTTCGTCAGTCCCGCGAAATCCGCGGTGAGCGTCGTCTGGGCAATGCTGCCCTCGATCGTAATGGCGAGATCGAGTCGCGACAGGCGCAGCGGACGGCGTTTCGATGCGTCGGCGTCGTCGTGCTGGGCGATGAGGACGGGATTATTCCCGGCGGAGACGCGCGGGGCCCACGCCGCGCAGAGCGCTGCCAGGCATCCGGTCAGTGCGATGCGGGCGAAATTCGACAATGCGACGGCCATGCAACGCTCCACGTCGGGTGCGGATTGGCGAGCAGGTTCGGCGGCGCCAGCGGGGTGAGGGGGTTGTCCTTTCTTGACGTTAGGCTATCGCCGCCGTTGTTGTGGGGTCAATAGCGCCGGGAGGATGCGCGGACGTTACGTCTGGTCCGCGAGCGCGATCTGCATTCCGGCGAGCGTGTTCGGGTCGGCGATCAGGTCGATACCCGTCACGCGATCGTGCTCGATGATGAACTCGAAGGCGATCCGAATGCGGTCTTCGGGCATCAGGACGAGCCCCGGCCCGCCATCGATGAGCGCGCTTCTACAGTGCCGTGCGCGGCCCTTGAAGATGCCCGCGACCTCGACGGCGCCATGAATCTCCGGCGCGAGCGCTGGGGCACCTTCATCTCGATGCGCGATGCTCGTCTGTATCACGGCGGGATCCGCGCGCAGCGTGACCTCGGGGTCGAGCAGCGCGAGGAGGGCGGTGAAATTGCCTTGCTGCGAGGCTTCGAGGAACGCGTGCACGATATCGCGTCGGCGCGTCAAATCGTCATGCGGGTGCTCGGCCCCTTGCACGCGGCGACGCGCGCGGCTCGCGAGCTGCCGGGCGGCGGCGCTGGAGCGATTGACGATCGGCGCGATCTCATCGAAGGGCACGTTGAACAGGTCGTGCAGCACGAAGCAGACACGCTCGGCGGGAGCGAGGGAGTCGAGCACGACGAGCAATGCCAAGCCGACGGAGTCGGTCAGCTCGATGTCGCGCTCCGCGTCGTCGTCGCTCGTGCGCGTCGCGATCGTCGCCGGCACCAGTGGCGCCTCGGCGCGCGCCTTGCGTGCCCGGAGCATGTCGAGGCACAAGCGCGCGACGACGGTCGTGAGCCACGCGGTGACGTTCTCGAGCCCCGCGGCCTCGGTGCGCGTCAAGCGCAGCCAGGCTTCTTGCACGGCGTCGTCCGCCTCCGTGCGCGAGCCGAGAATTCGATAGGCGACGTTGCGTAGGTGTCTGCGGTTCGATTCGAATTGATTTGCGAGCAGCGGTATTGCGCTCATGCGTCACATTCCCCTTGTGCGAGTCGTCATGGGTATGACGAATGGTACCGACCTGTTGTGACCGATGCGGCCTGCCTCGGATCCTTCCGTGCGCCCGCGCGTTGCCCGTCGTCGGGTCGTATCCATGTCGCTGTACTACTTTCATGCGCTGCCGCTGGACCGCTCGGGCTGGAAGATGGCCGGCCGCGGCGGCTTTCGTGCGGTCGGCGACGCGATCGAGTCGCACGGCGGATCGGGCCTGTTGTGGTATGCGGCCGAGATCTACGAGAACTTCGTGCTGCGCCTCGAGTGGCGCACGATGCGCGGCGACGCGAATTCCGGCGTCTTCATTCGCTGTCCGCCGTTGGCCCACGACCCGCGGCCGGCGATCGAGCGCGGCTACGAAATTCAGATCGATGATGAGGGTGTCGATCCGGAGCACGGCGCGCTATACAGCCCGCTGCACATCACCGGCGCGATCTACGAGCTGGCGCCGGCCCGCATCGTCACTTCGCGCGGCGCCGCGCTATGGAATGACATGGAGATCACCGCGCGCGGCGGCACGATCGAAGTCGTGTTGAACGGTGAGGCGGTGTCACGCTTGACGGACGCGTCGCGCGAGCCGCGCGGGCACATTGGGCTGCAGGCGCATCATGACGGCTCGAACGTGCAGTTTCGCCATCTGCACATCAAGCGTTACGAGGAGTGAACACTGCTCGCGGTGCTCCGCGGCGGAGTTGATCGAGCTCGGATCGTCCGGTCTAATGGCCGCGGGTGTCGACGCCGCAATCCGCGGGGAGACAGGACAAGGGTTGGTCGGGCCGCCAACCGTGGAGTCAACGCGTGAGTCGATCACCGGCCCCGGCGCAGTGGCGCCCCGACCGTACCTTTTCCGTCCGGGTTTTCAGTGCGCTCGAGCGCTTCCTGCACATGGAGGCCATGAGCGGGGTGGTGTTGCTCGTTGCGGCCGCGGTCGCCTTGGTGTGGGCGAATTCACCTTTCGCCGCTTCCTATCACCATCTCTGGGAAACGCGGCTGACGATCCAGTTCGGTGGGTTCGCGGCGTCGCAGTCGTTGCACTTCCTCATCAACGAAGCGTTGATGACGATTTTCTTCCTGGTCGTGGGCATGGAGATACGCCGCGAGATGCACAGCGGCGCGCTTGCGGCCGCGAGTGCGGCGGCGCTCCCGCTCGCCGCGGCGGTGGGCGGCGTCGTCGTTCCCGCCGTCCTGTACCTGGCGCTGAACGCGGAGCCGATTGCCCGCGCCGGTTGGGCGGTGCCGACGGCCACTGACATCGCCTTCGCAGTCGGCGTCCTTGCATTGCTCGGTAAGTGGATCCCGCCATCGCTCCGCATCTTTCTGCTGGCGCTCGCGATCATCGACGATGTGGTCGCCGTCATCATCATTGCCGTGTTCTATTCGAGCGGTCTGCAATTTTCGGGATTCCTCATCGCGGCGGCCGGCATCGTGCTCGTATTCGCCTTTCAGCGCATCGGCGTCGTTTCCGCGTGGGCGTACGTCGTGCCGGGGGCGGTGCTCTGGTGGGGCTTGATGGTGGCGGGCGCGCATCCGACGCTCGCCGGCGTCGCGCTCGGCCTCATGACCCCTGCCGTTCCATTTCGCTCGCGTGAGATTGCGCCCGCGATAACAGTGCAGATGGCGCTTCACCCGTGGGTCGCTTTCGGAATCATGCCGCTGTTCGCGCTCGCGAATGCGGGGGTGACGATCGACGGCAGTGCGTTCGCATCACCGGCAGGACAGAGCATCATGATCGGGGTCGCCGTGGCGTTGGTGTTAGGCAAGCCGATCGGAATATTCCTCGGCAGCTGGATCGCCGTGCGGCTCAAATGGTGTGTCCTGCCCGTCGGCGTGACTTGGGGCGGTGTCGCTGTCGTCGGCTGTCTCGGCGGCATCGGCTTCACGATGTCGATCTTCATCGCGATGCTCGCGTTCACCGATCCGAACTTGCTCGCGGCAGCGAAGCTCGGTGTGCTCGCTGCCTCCGTGGCGGCGGCGACCGTCGGCTTGATGCTCGGATTCGGCTACGCGCTTTCGAGGCGATCGAGCGCGACGAAATCGTGATCGGATAAATGAATCGCCGCGGCGCTCACGTTGTCGATGAGGTGCGTGAGCTTGGACGTGCCGGGAATCGGCAGCATCACGCGGCTGCGGCGCAGCGCCCACGCGAGCGCGATCTGGCTCGGCGTCGCGCCGTGACGTTTCGCCGTGCGATCGAGCACGCCGCCGCTTCTCGCGAGCTCGCCCGCGGCCAACGGATACCACGGGATGAAGCCGATCTCGTGCTGCTCGCAATACTTCAGCACGTCCTCGCTCCGGCGGTTCGCGAGGTTGTAATGGTTCTGCACCGTCGCGACCGGAAATACGCGCTGTGCGGCTTCGATGTCCTTGATCGACACCTCGCTCAATCCCGCGTGGCGAATGACGCCCGTATCGAGCAGTTGCTTCACCGCAGCGAATTGCTCGTCGCGCGGCACTTTCGGATCGATGCGATGCAGCTGCCACAGATCGATGCGCTCGACCTCGAGCAGTTCCCGGCTGCGATGCGCCTGCGTGATCAGATAGTTGGGCTTGCCGTTCGTGATCCACACGTCCGGCCCGGTGCGCACGAGCCCGCCCTTCGTCGCGATCACGAGACCCGTGTACGGATAGAGCGCCTCGCGAATCAGCTTCTCGGATACTTCCGGGCCGTAGGAATCGGCCGTGTCGACGAAGTTGACGTTCAGCTCGGGCAGCTTGCGCAGCACACGCAGCGCCTCGGCGCGGTCCGGCGGCTCGCCCCACACGCCGGGGCCGGTAATGCGCATCGCGCCGAAACCGAGTCGATGCACCTCGAGGTCGCCACCGATCTTGAACGTGCCGGAGAGAGAGGCGTCGATCGTCATGTGATTGTCTCGAATGAAGGAACGGAGAGTGTCGGTCTCGCGCGCCCCAATGCAAGCACGGCGGCAATTCCTTTCGCGCGGCTTGGTTTCGCCGCGGCGTCCACGGATCGGTGCGCTGCGATGAGCGCTGTCAACGAGCGGCGCCCGAGCCATAATGAGCGCTCGCCGTCACCGAGCGCTCCTCATGTCGGAACGTCGCAGCCTGTTCGGTCCCGTCGCCATCGCCCTCGCGCTCGTGCTGCTGTTCGCGCCCGCGGCGCCGCATGCGCAGAAAGCCTTCCGCGTGTACTACGGCCTCGAAGGCGATGACTACCTGGCCGAGCTGCCCGACGACTACGAGCTGCCGGGCGAATTCGTCGTCGCGAGGCTCATGTTTCCCTCGAACGGCATCGGCCCAGGGTCGTGGTCCGGCGGCGATTGGCGGCAAGGCGGCACGAGTTGGGCCGTCGATTATCCACGCGCCGATCGCCGGCTCGCGGCGATCTTGCGCAGGCTCACGCGCATCGACGTGCGCTCCGTCGAGCAGCCCGTGAATCTCGACGACGGTGACGACGTGTACTACTGGCCGTTCATGATGGCGGGCCTGCCGGGCAGCTGGAATTTGAGCGACGCGCAGGCGGCGAGGCTGCGCGATTACTTGCTGCGCGGCGGCTTCCTCTTGTGCGACAGCTTCTTCGGCACGCGCGAATGGGCGGGCTTCGTCCAGGGCATGAAGCGCGTCTTCCCGGATCGGCCGATCATCGATCTGCCCGACAGTCATCCGGTGTTCCACTCGGTGTACGACCTGACGGACAAGCATCAAATCGCCAACTGGCAAGCGCTCGGGCGCGGCACGGGCTATCGCGCGGACGGCGCGACGCCGCAGTGGCGCGGCATCGAGGACGATGCCGGCCGGCTCATGGTGCTCATCGCGTTCAACAATGATCTCGGCGATTCATGGCAGCGCGCCGACGAGCCCGATTATCCGGAGGACGACGTGAATCTCGGCCTGCGCCTGGGCGTCAACGTCGCCGTCTATGCAATGACGCATTGACGCACTAGAACTGCGGCGCGATCTCGCAGCGCACCTCGATGTTCGTGATGTCCTCTCCCGCGATCAGTCCCAAGCCGTTGACGACGAAACATCCTTGCGCGGGCGCCCTGGGCAACGTCAGCACGTGGACGTAGTAAGGCGTGCCGAACGGCAGCGCCGTCGAGAAGCGGAACGGGCCGTCGGCGGCGATCGTGATCGTCTCGGCGCCGTTCTGTAACTGCAGCCCGGTCCCGAGCAGTCCGGTGACGGTGCCGCCGATCAGGAAGCCGTTCGTCGTGCAGTTGATGCGAACGTCCGTGACGTTGCCATCGGTGACCGCGCCCGTCGGGTTCTCGATCGCGCACGTCTGGCTCGGTGCCGTCGGCTGCTGCGCGATCTCGATGCGATAGTCGGTGCCGCTCGCAATCGCGGTCGCGAACGTGAACCGTCCGCTCGCGGTCGGCGTGAGATCGTCGCCGCCGTTGTTGCGCAGGATCAAGCCGCTGCCGAGCAAGTTCTGAATCGTGCCACCGACGGTGAACGTGCTCGTCGTGCAGTTCACCTGGACGTCCGACACGTTCGCCGTCGCGATCGTGCCCTTGCCGTTCGCCACCGAGCAGGCCTGCGTCGGACGGGCAGGATGCGAGTCGACGACGATGTCGTAGGCAGCACCGCTCGCGACTTCACGCGCAAATGCGAACGATCCATTCGCACCCACCGGGATGACCTCGCCGTTGCTGTTGCGCAGTCGCAAGCCGTTGCCGAGCAAGCCGCTGACCGTTCCGCCGACCCTGAAGGTTTGCGTGGCGCACGCTACGCGCACGTTCGTGACATTCGCATCGAGCACCGTGCCGGTGGCGTTCGCCGCCGTGCATACCTGCAGCGGCGGGCTCATCGGCTGCGTCAGCGTGACGGTATAGGAAGTGCCGCTTGGCGTCGGTGTCGCGAACGTGAATCTGCCGTTGCCCATGATGGGCAGGTCCTGCGTGCCATTGAGATGCAATGCCAGACCGGTCGCCGCGAGACCCTCGACGGTGCCGCCGACCGTGAAGCTCCGTGTCGTGCAGGCGACCGCGAGATTCGTGACGTTCGCGCCGGCGATCGCGCCGCTGCCGTTCGCGAGCGTGCATTCTTGCGTTGGATTGCTCGGCTGCGTGAGCACCGTCGCCGTGAAGGTTGCGCCGTCCGGCAAGCCGGTCGAAAACGCGAACGGCCCATCGCCCACGACCGACAGCTCGCCGCTGCCATTGAGCTGCAGTTCGAGCCCCCGGCCGGACAATCCCGAGACCGTGCCGCTGATCGTGAATTGGTTGGCCGCGCAGGACACTGCCACGTTCGCGACGTCGGCGCCGGCGATCGTTCCGGTGGCGTTCTGTACGACGCAGTTCTGACCGTTCGGAGGTGTGCGGACGACGACGCTGTAAGCAGCTTCGTTCGCCAAGCGCGTCGCGAACATGAAGGTGCCGTCGGCACCGATCGCGAGATCGTCAGCGCCATTGTTCTGCAGCACCAGCCCGGCTCCGGTCAGGCCGGACACGCTGCCGCGAACGGCGAACGTCGCTTGCGCGGGTGCGCTCGGCGGCGGGGGTGAAGGCGGCGGTGCTTCGCCTGGTTGTTCTTGAAGGCTGCCGCGGCCGTTCGAACACGCCGCGAGCAGAATCGGCACCACGACCCAGCCAATCCTTCGCGCGAGGCGCGACATCATCGCATCTCCCTTGAACGCGTTTTCGATTGTGCGCGTCCACAAACATACTGCTCTGAAATAGGGAATGTTCCCGACGCGGGGCGGGAGGTTGTGATCGACCGGCTTGCGGCCGATACTGCGCCGCTTCCCCGAGTAGAAAATTTTTCAAGTCATGGCCAACGTTTCCATCGGTACGCCGCTCGCTCCATCGGCAAAGCGCGTGATGCTGCTCGGTTCGGGCGAGCTCGGTAAAGAGGTCGTCATCGAGCTGCAGCGGTTCGGCTGCGAGGTCATCGCCGTCGATCGCTACCCGAACGCGCCGGCGATGCAGGTCGCGCATCGATCGCACGTCATCAACATGCTGGACGGCGCGGCGCTGCGCGAGTTGGTCGAGCGCGAGCGCCCGCATCTCATCGTTCCCGAGATCGAAGCGATCGCGACACCGACGCTGCTCGAGCTCGAGCGCGAAGGCTTCACGATCATTCCCACCGCGCGCGCCGCGCGCCTGACGATGGATCGCGAGGGCATTCGCCGGCTCGCGGCGGAAGAGCTCGGTCTGTCGACCTCACCTTATCGATTCGCGGATACGGAAGCCGAATACCGCGAGGCGCTGCGCGCACTCGGCCTGCCGTGCGTGGTCAAGCCGGTGATGAGCTCGTCCGGAAAGGGTCAGAGCGTCGTGCGCAGCGAGGCCGACATCGACCGCGCGTGGGAGTATTCGCAGCAAGGCGGACGCACCGGCCGCGGCCGCGTCATCGTCGAGGGCTTCATCGCCTTCGACTACGAGATCACGCTGCTCACCGTGCGTCACAGCGGGCAGACGAGCTTCTGTGCGCCGATCGGCCACTTGCAGGTGGACGGCGATTATCGCGAGTCGTGGCAGCCGCAGCCGATGAGCGAGTTGGCGCTGTTCGAATCCGAGCGCATCGCTCATGCGATCACGACGGAGCTCGGCGGCAACGGTCTTTTCGGCGTCGAGCTCTTCGTCGCGGGCGACACGGTTTACTTCAGCGAAGTGTCCCCGCGCCCGCACGATACCGGACTCGTCACGCTCATCTCGCAAGATCTTTCGGAATTCGCGCTGCACGCGCGCGCGATTCTCGGCCTGCCGATTCCAGTGATCCGCCAGCGCGGCCCGGCGGCGTCGTGCGCGCTGCTCGTCGCCGGCGAGTCGCGCGACGTGCGTTTCGAAAACGTGGAGCGCGCGCTCGAACAGCCCGATACGGCCGTTCGCTTGTTCGGCAAGCCCGAGGTGCAAGGTCAGCGCCGCATGGGCGTGAGCCTCGCGCTCGGCAACACCGTCGACGAGGCGCGCGCGAAGGCGAGAGCGATGACGCAGCTGCTGCTCGAAGGCGCGCGCCTCTGACGACGGGCGTCAGTGACGCGGTTGGCCCGAAGGCGTCGTGCTCGTCGATGCTCCACCCGAGATCAGCTGTCCGCGAATCTCCCCTTCGGGGTTCGTGACCGTATGAACGTTCGCGTAGATCAAACCGTGGAGCGCGGCGTCGGCAAGCGATGCGACATTGCGCACCGGGCGCCCGATGAGTGCAGCGCATCCTTCCGCCGTCGCGGCCAGATCCTCGTTCGTGATCGTGCCTTGCCCGAGCGGTGTCGAGGCGGTGGCGTTCACGCCGGCGTCGACGGGCTCGATCAGCGGCGCCACGACGGGGCCGTTCTCACCGGCGCGTCCGCAGTGCAAATGCGCTTGCGTCGCACCCGTAATCGCGGCCGTCAGTGTGAACTTTATGGACGAGAGATCTTGCGCAACTTCCATGGTGAAGTCGCCCTTGGACGTGCTCACGATGCCCAATGACGGCGTCGTCGGCGCAGCAGGCGGCGTCACTTCTTGCGCGCCGCTCAAATGAGCCGAGAACGGGAAGGTGTCCGTACCGCCGGTCGTGTCTTGTGCCAGTGCCGGCACAACGGCAACCAATCCCGCGAGGGCGGAAGCAAGATGAGTGGCGCGAGTGTTCATGCGGTGCTCCTCCAGACGTCGGTGCATCTGTCGTAGGGAGGTGGGTGGCTCGCGAGAACGATCCGCGCTGCGGATCATGCGAGCGGGTGGGTGACGCTGGGCGCGTCGCTTCGGCAAACGTTTCGTCACTGCAGCGGTTCCAGGCGCTGCGGTTTATCGGCCGCGATCGTGCTGGGCGGCGCGGTCACGCCGATGCAGCACCGCATCGATCGCGATGCACGCGTGCGTTGCGGAAGCAATGAGGCTGTGCGATGCGAGAGGCGGAACGGATGAATGCGGCGCGGTGCCGCTCGTCCCATGTCACGGCATGTTGCGGCGCTGCCGACGTGCCGCGGCGAAGCGCAGCATCTTGCGGAGCGCCCACACAAGAATCACGAGTACGATCAACAGGCACACGATCGGCAGCAGGATCGCAAGCACTGACAAGCCGGTCGCCGTTGCCGTCTCCGCCGTGCTGACGATCGGATTGCCGAGTCCGGCGGTCGCCGCGCCAGTTTTTGCGCGTACGAGCGCGGTGCCGCCTTTCGTCAGCCCGGCCGCGCCGCCGCCCGCGATGATGGCGAGCGGCCACATCGCGGCGGGAGGGATGTCCGTCATCACGGAGGCGCTGGCGATGATCCCTGCGGCGACGGCGGCAGGGCCCGCGATCACATCGAGCGCGTGATCGACGCCAGGAATGTAGTACGCGAGCATTTCGCACACGGCCGCGGTGCCGAGCGTGATCAGCGCGGGCGTGCTGGCGAGCCAGACGAAACTGTCGTTGAGCGAGATCCAATCGGCGCGGGCGGCGATGCCCGCGATCAGGAGCGGAACGAAAATGCGAAAGCCGGTGGCCGCCGCGATGCCGATGCCAAGCGCAATGCCGAGGAGCGTTGTAAAGCTGGATTCCACGTGGGCGGCCGAACTCCAGGCAGGATAGGCGCAGCGGCTCGTCGTTCGCAATTCACGCTGCGGCCGCGAGTCGCGCGAGAACCCAAGATGGCTAGCAGGCATCGCCGCGGGCAGCGGCGCCATCAACTCCCGTGCGAGCGGGTGCCCTGGCCGTCGGCGCGACGATGCGATTCAAACGCAGCCCTGCAGGGAGAGCGACGGCGCGCCTCGTGAGCCGCTACTGATCCAGTGCTTCGTAGCGACGAAAAATGCCATCCTCGTTGAATTCGATGCGCCGCTCCGATTGCAGATAGGCCGCAATGCGCGGCAGGCCGGCCACTCGATCGTGCAGCTCGGTCAGCCGCGGATAGTCACCCTCGATTCGCTTCATGGAGCGCGGAAACGCATACCGCATGCCCTCGATCACCTGGAACATCGACAAGTCCACGTAGGTGGTCTCGTCGCCAACCATCCATGTCTTGCTCGCGTTGTTCCGCTCCAGAACTCGCTCGAAATAGCCATAAAACTTCGGCACGCGATGCTGCAGGAACTCGCTGCTGCGCCGCTTTGCTTCCGCAACCTGATCCTCGTAGTACAGCGTCACGCCGAGCGGATGATGCGTGTCGTGCGCCTCGGCGACGAAATCCGCGATCGTGAGCTGCAGCTGATGCGTCCAGAGCCAGCCCGCTTCGTCGATCGGCGCGAGCGCGTGGCGATTGCCGAGGAACAGCAGAATGTTCGCGGTCTGGCCGATCACCATGTCGACCGTCTTCAGATAAGGAGGCGCGAATGGCGGACGGTGCTTGTCGGCGCTTTGTAGGGATTCCAACAGCGATTCCTCGCCGCCGCCGGTATCGATCGGTCCGCGGGCGACATCGATGTACTCGATCCCCGCATGCTCCAGGGCGAGTCGCACGAACTCGCCACGCCCCTGAATCGTGGGCCAGTAGTGCAGCTCGTACTTCTCGTGCCGGGTCGCGGATGTCGTGGCCATGGCGTTCCTCCTGAATCTGAAGTCAACGAAGGCGGGCGCCCACGGTTCCGTACGCCGGCGTTCGTGTCGCGCGAGGAATGAATGTTATTCCGGCGGGCCGCTTGAGAAGGCGCGGCCTCGAGCCGAGAGTACAGCCATGGCAACTTCACGCAAATTACCCACGTACTTCATTTCCCATGGCGGCGGGCCGTGGCCGTACATTCCCGAGATGCGCTCGATGTTCCGCTATCTCGAAGCATCGCTGATCTGCATGGTGCGCGATCTGCGGGAGGAGCCGCGCGCCGTGCTCGTGATCTCCGGGCATTGGACGGAGCACGAGCTTGCCGTGACATCGAGTCCACATCCGCCAATGGTGTATGACTACAACGGCTTTCCGCCGTACACGTATCAGGTGCAATACCCAGCGCCGGGCGATCCCGCGCTCGCGGCGCAGACGCAGCAGCTGCTCGACGCGGCGGGCTTCCCCACCGCGCTCGATCCGACGCAGGGCTTCGATCACGGCACGTTCACGCCGCTCGTCGTCATGTACCCGGAGGCGAATGTGCCCGTGGTCCAGCTGTCGCTGAAGGCCGGCTACGATCCCAGCGAGCACATCGCGATCGGCCGCGCGCTCGCGCGCTTGCGCGAGGAGAACGTGCTGATCATCGGCAGCGGTCTGTCGTATCACAACATGCGCGCTATGGGTCCGGCCGGCGAGCACGCGTCGCAGGCGTTCGATGCGTGGCTGCAGCAGACGTTGTTGCATTCGCCGACGGCAGCGCGCACGCGCAAACTCATCGAGTGGTCGAGCGCGCCGGCGGCGCGCCAGGCGCATCCGCGCGAGGACCATTTGCTTCCGCTGATGGTGGCGGTCGGCGCGGCGGAGAGCGAGCCAGCGGCGATGATCTATCACGAGGAGGGACTGTTCGGCGGCATTACCGCGTCGAGCTTCAGATTCGGCGAGCTGCCGAAGTAGCGGAGCAGGATCGAAGTCGTCTGCGCCGCGCCCGAAGCGCGCTTTTCTCAGTCTTTCTCGTCCGCGGGCGTCAGCAACCCGATCGAGCGCATCAGCTCGACGCCGTTGCTCTTCGTCACGATGCCATCGCGCAGTTTGAAATCGAAGCGAATCTTTCCAGCGACGATTTCGTCTTGAAGATGCATGTTGCGCAAGCGCGCGGAGCCCGGCGCATCGAGATCCGTCAAGGCCAGATCGTGCGTGCTGATCAAGCCGATCGCGTTGCGCGCGAGCAGCGCTCGCAGCACGCCTTCCGCGCCGATGCGCCGGTCCTTGGAGTTCGTGCCTTGCATGAGCTCATCGAGCATGAACAGCACTGGCAACGGCCGTTCGGTCAAATCGAGCAGCTGCCGCAGGCGGGTGATCTCCGCGTAGAAGCGCGAGCTGCCTTCGTGCAGCGAGTCGTTGATGCGAATGCTCGCGCCGACCTGCAAGGGCGTGAGCTCGAACGCCCGCGCTCGCACTGGCGCGCCCGCCATCGCCAACACGGTGTTGATGCCGATCGTGCGCAGCAACGTGCTCTTGCCCGACATGTTCGAGCCGCTGATCAACAGCACGCGCGTGGGCGGCTCGATCGCGACATCGTTGCGCACGCAGCGCGCGGCCGGGATCAGCGGATGTCCGAGCGCGACGCCTCGCAGCCTCGGCTCGCCGCTGACGAACGTCGGGAAGGCATCTTCCGGATGCTCGAAGCTATAGCTCGCGAATGACAGGAGCGCCTCGATGTCGCCGATCGCATCGAGCCATGCATGCACGACGCGGCCGTGCTCGCCGCGCCAACGCTCCGCCGCCCGCGCGACATGCAGCGGATACATCAGCGGCAGCGACAGGAACTGCAGCAGCGGATTCCGCCGCGACTCGACCCACTGCACGATCGTCGCGAGTCGCGCCATGGTGCTCGATGCGCGCCGCTCGTGCGACGCGAGGCTGGCCCGCAACGAGGTGAGGCGCGAGCTCTGAAAGGACTCCTGCTCGATGCGATCCAGCAGCCCGGCGAGCAGCTTCAAATCCTCGAATGCTTGCTCGGTCGTTTGCAGCGTCTCCTGCAAGGACGCGTGCTGCGTGCGCAGCACCGCGAACTCCGCGACGAGCACGAGCAGGAACGGCGAAATCAGGCCCCATTCGCTCCACGCGACGACACCTGCGATCGCGAGTGCCGGCAACACGTAGCTCGCGATCGCGAGCCACGGCTGCGTCAAGCGATTCGGCGACTGCGCCCATTTGACGAGCGCTTCGGGCTGCACCCCGACCGCCGTGTCGGCGCCGAGCGCTGCGAGGTCCTCGCGCAGATCGGTCCGCTCGCGCAGCTCCGCGACCGCCGCCTGGCGCTCGAGGATTGTCGCGAGGTCCGCCGGGTGCAGCAGCCAGCGTGCAAGACATTCCTCACCCATGCGGGTGCGGCCGGTGAACAACAGCTCGAACAGGCCGCCGCGTCCGAACACGTCCAGGTCCGCGGCGTACACATGATGCATGTCTTCGAAGCGCTCGCCGGTTTGGCCCGTGCCGACCCAGCGATCCTCCAATCGGCCGAGCCCCAAGCGATAGAAGGAGGCCGCGCGTTCGGCGAGTGTTCTTCGCCGCTTCACGTGCCCGTGCCGGACGACCGCCGCGAAGAATCCGCCGACAGGGACGAGCGCCCACCATGCGGACCCGTCGGTTTCGTTCAGCAGCCACCACGCGGCGGCCAGCGCGATCAGGAACAGCGTGACGCGGAGCGCACCGAGGTGGCCGAGCATTCGGTCGAGCTCGGCGACGCGGGCTTCGCGGTCTTGCAGACGTTGGCGGTAGAGATCGGCGGGGCGCACAGTGGATCCAGGACACAAAAGAGGGCGAAGAGTAGCGGCGTGCTTGCGCGGGAATCCACCACGTTGCCCTTTACAGCGCGCTGGCGGCTCGGGTAGCTTTCGCGCCCATGCTTCGCTCCATTAAACGCACGACGAAAACGAAACAGCTCCCCGCGGGGTGCCTGTGCCGTTGGCGCGCGTGATTTAACAGCGATCGAACGGTTCAAAAGGCCCCGCCGGTAACGACGGGGCCTTTTCATTTCTGGCGCCCGCATACCGGCTTCACTCTCGAGGAAGCTCTATGTGCGCAGCAGTGTCCAGGTCCAGTTCCGCGGCCGAGTTCGGCAGCGGCCGTCGCCCCGATCTGAAAACGCCCGTCGTCGCCGTCATCGGCGCGACCGGTGCCGTGGGGGTCGAAATGGTCGAATGCTTGCGGCGCCGCAAGTTTCCGCTGCGCGCGTTGCGCCTGTTCGCATCGGCGCGCTCGGCCGGCCAGCAGGTGACGTTCAATGGCGCCAGAGTCGTCATAGAGGAGCTGCGTGAAGATGCGCTCGACGGCATCGATATCGCGTTGTTCTCGGCGGGTGGCTCGATCTCCAGGACGTTCGGCCCGCTGCTCGCCGAGCGCGGCACGATCGTCGTCGACAATTCCTCCGCCTTCCGCATGGACCCGAACGTTCCGCTCGTCGTGCCGGAGATCAATGCGGGCGCGATCGCGCAGCATCGCGGCATCATCGCGAATCCGAATTGCGCCGCGATCCTGAGCATCACGCCGTTGTGGCCGGTGCATCGAGTGAATCCGATCAAGCGCCTCGTATTGTCGACGTATCAAGCCGCCTCGGGCGCCGGCGCCGCCGCCATGGAAGAGCTGCGCGAAAGCACGCGCGCGCACCTCGCGGGTGAGGAATATCAACCCAAGGTTCTGCCGCATCCGTACGCGTTCAACGTGTTCAGCCACAACACGCGGATCGATCCAGCGACGGGCTACAACGACGAAGAGACGAAGGTGATGCAGGAGACGCGCAAGATCTTCGACGATCCGACGCTGCGCATCAGCGCGACGTGCGTACGAGTGCCGGTCCTGCGCGCGCATTGCGTGTCGATCAATTTCGAGTGCGAGTCGCGCATCACGCCGCAGCAGGTGCGCGAGATCATCGCGCAGGCGCCCGGCGTGAAGCTCGTCGACGATGTCGAGCGCAATTACTTCCCCATGCCGAAGGATGCGTCGGGACGTGATGAGCTGCTCGTCGGCCGCATTCGCCAGGACGTGAGCGATCCCTCCAATCGTTCGATCTCGCTATTCGTCGCGGGCGATCAGCTGTTGAAGGGCGCGGCGCTCAATGCCGTGCAGATTGCCGAGCACCTGCTCGAGCGCTGAGCGATCCCAAGGCACGGAGCGCTCGAGCGGCTGGATCCGCCGAGCGCTCTGCACTGCAGTGCCAGCCGAGCACCGAGTTGCAATTCTTCACACTGCTGGGCGAGTCTTTGATTTGAAATGCCTGGCCGTTGCGGCCGCCGCGCGGCCCATAACGATGAATGTGAAGATGGGGGCACGATGAAGCTGTCACTGCGCTACTCGGCTG
>JAEYXD010000097.1 GCA_023428645.1 Pseudomonadota bacterium | reverse complement strand
CGAGCCCGTGTTCGGAGCGTGCCGGTACGTGCGCAGCGCGCCGCCGTCGATCCATGCGTTCGATACCGCATTGATGACTTGCTCGCGCGTGCCGCCGAGCATGACGGTTGCGACCGCCGTCGACGCGATTCTCACGAGCAGGACGTGATCCAGGCCGACGCGATTGAAGCTGTTCTGGAGCGCGGAGATACCCTGAATCTCGTGCGCCTTGATCATGGCCGTGAGCACGTCGTGCACGATCAGCGGCGGCTTGCCCTGTGCCGCGTTCTTGCGCGACAGGTAATCGGCGAGCGCGAGAATCGCCCCGAGATTGTCGGACGGATGCCCCCACTCAGCCGCCAGCCATGTGTCGTTGAAGTCGAGCCAACGAACCATCGTGCCGATGTTGAAGGCGGCTTGCACCGGATCGAGCTCGTACGAGGTTCCGGGAACTCGTGCCCCGCCGGGTAGCGTGGCGCCCGGCACGACCGGCCCCAGCAACTTCGTGCACGCCGGATACTTCAGCGCCTGGAAGCCGCACGCGAGCGTGTCCATCAAGCAGTAATAAGCGGTCTCATAGGCGCTCTCACTGTCGATGCGACCCGAGAACGCATAGTCGGCGATGTCGACGAGCACTTGGTCGGGCTCGGGACGCTGGGCGGATTTGATGTCGTGAACGGCCACGGGATGAGGAGTCGGCGAGCGGTAATGAGCGTGATTCAAAAAAGCCCCGCGCGATCGGTCTGCCCGACCGCCGATGGCTTCAACCTCTTTCGTCCAAGGGGACGAACTGCAAATTCTCGGGCCCGACGTAGTTAGCGCTCGGCCGAATAATCTTGCCGTCGATGCGTTGCTCGATCACGTGCGCGGCCCAACCGGTCGTACGCGCGATCACGAACAGCGGTGTGAACAGCGCGGTCGGCACGCCCATCAGGTGATAGGAAACGGCCGAGAACCAATCAAGGTTCGGAAACATGTTCTTCACATCGCGCATCACCGCTTCGAGCCGCTCGGCGATGTCGAACATCTTCAAGTCGCCCGCCTCGGTCGCGAGCCGTCGAGCCACCTTCTTGATCACCTCGTTGCGCGGGTCGGAAATCGTGTACACGGGGTGACCGAAACCGATGATGACCTCCTTGTTCGCCACCCGCTTGCGGATGTCGGCCTCCGCTTCATCGGGGGAGTCGTAGCGCTTCTGAATGTCGAAGGCGACCTCGTTCGCGCCGCCATGCTTCGGGCCGCGCAGCGCGCCGATCGCGCCGGTGATGCACGAATACAGGTCCGATCCGGTGCCGGCGATCACCCGTGCCGTGAACGTGGACGCATTGAATTCGTGCTCGGCGTACAGGATCAGGGAGGTGTGCATCGCGTGCACCCACGCCATCGACGGACGCTTGCCATGCAACAGATGCAAGAAGTGCCCGCCGATCGAGTCGTCGTCGGTCTCGACATCGATGCGCCGGCCGCTGGTGGCATAGTGATACCAGTAGACCAGCATCGAGCCGAGGCTCGCGATCAGCCGATCCGCGATATCGCGCGCGCCCGCACTGCTGTGATCGTCCTTTTCCGGCAGAACGCAGCCGAGCGCAGCAACGCCGGTGCGCATGACGTCCATCGGATGACTCGCGGCGGGTAATTGCTCCAACACGTGCTTCACGGCGGCTGGAATGCCGCGCAGGCGCGACAGCTTCACCTTGTAGGTGGCGAGCTCGCTGCGATTCGGCAGCTTGCCGTGAATCAACAGGTAGGCGATCTCTTCGAACTCGCAGCGTTCCGCGACGTCGAGGATGTCGTAACCGCGATAGTGCAGATCGTTGCCGCTGCGCCCGACCGTGCACAGGGCCGTGTTGCCCGCCGTGACGCCGGACAAGGCGACGGATTTCTTCGGCTTGAATGTCGCTTCTGTCATCGGCTCTCCCCCACCATCGAGTCGCACGAGTGCAGCATGGAAGTGAGCCTTCGCACATCGATGCGCACATCGGCGCGCGCATCGTACTCACATCGGCTCGCGAACGCCATGCAGCGCGGTCGAGGGAAGCAGCAGACGGGCCGACATCTTGCGATGCCGGCCCGCTGCGTGGAGAGTGCCTGATCAGGCGGCGGCGACTTCGATGCGTCGCGGCTGCGCCTTCGGCTGTTTCGGGATCGTCACTTCCAGGACGCCGTTGCGACCGGTCGCACGCACGTTGGCGGTGTCGACCGTATCGGGCAACGTGAAGCGCCGGTGGAAGCGTCCGCTCGGCCGCTCGTTGCGGCGGCGCTCGACTTCGCTATCGGTGCTGTCCTGTTCGCGCTGACCACTGATCGTCAGCACGCCTTGTTCGAGCGTGATGTCGATCGCGCTGGCATTCACGCCCGGCACATCGAACTTCAATACCCAGCGGTCCTTGTACTCGGCGATGTCGGCCGGCGGAATCCAGTCGGCGGTCGCCGAACTATCGGCCACACCGTTCGCCGCCTGCGTATCGAACGCCCGGTTGATCTCACGATGCAGCTGGTTCAAGACACTCCAGGGCTCATAACGAACGAGGCTCATGGTTGCTCTCCTCACCTACGATGAATGGACAAAGATTGGCGCGGGTCATCGTGTTCCTGCGCTGTTGCCCGGAAAATAGGAGCGACGTTATCCATTTCAAGCGTTCCTGCGACGCGTTATGACGGTTACTCTTCCGCAATGGACATGCGTCGCCGCACCTCATCGGTTCATTGGACCCTGCTCGCGCTCGCCGGCTGGCTGATCGGCGCCGCTGTTGCTCCGGCAATCGCGGCGGACCGCCACTACGACGCGGTGTTTCGCGCCGAGGTCAAACCGAAAGACCCCACGATCCGCGTCGAGCTGACGCTGAGCGGCGAGCGCCTGCCCAGCCGGATCGAGTTCCACACCGACCCGGCCCTGCACCGCGCGTTCGCATCGAAGGATCCGATCTCGCAGAAGGGCAACGTGGTCACCTGGCTACCCCGCGGCGAGCACTCGAGCATGACGTACGAGTTCGTTGCGACGCGTGAGCGCACGCCGAAGCGCTATGACGCGCTCGTGACGGAAGATTGGGCCGTGTTCCGGGGGGACAGAATGGTCCCGCGCGTCGCTGTGACGGCCCCGCGCAATCTGCACGCGCGAACGCGGCTGACGTTCTCGCTCCCGAGCGGCTGGTCGGCGGCGACCGCCTATCCGCAAGACGCGCGAGGATTCATCGTGAGCGACCCCGAGCGGCGCTTCGATCGGCCGGCGGGGTGGATGCTCGCCGGCAAGCTGGGGACGCGCAGCGAACTCATCAAGGGCGTACAGACGATCGTCGCGGCACCCGAGGGGGATACCGCCCGCCGCCAGGACATCCTCGCGTTCCTCAACTGGAATTTGCCCCATCTGAAAGACGTGTTCCCCGAGTTTCCTAAGCGCGTGCTCATCGTGACCGCGGGAGACCCCATGTGGCGGGGCGGGCTGTCGGGGCCGAGCTCGCTCTTTCTGCATGCGGACCGGCCGCTGATCAGCGAGAACCGGACGAGCACGTTGCTGCATGAGCTCGTGCATGTCGCGATGGGCATTCGCGGCGACGAGGAAAGCGATTGGATCGCGGAAGGCTTCGCGGAGTACTACTCGCTCGAAATCCTGCGCCGCTCCGGCGGCATCGGCCGCAATCGCTACGACGAGGCGATCGAGCGGATGGCGCGCTGGGCGCGCGGTTCGCCGAGCGTGTTCGCCCCCGAATCCTCGGGCGCGAACACGGCTCGCGCGGTCGTCGCATTACGCGAGGTCGACGCGGAGATTCGCCAGGCGACTGGCGGCAGCGCGAGCCTGGACGACGTGGCGGCGGCGCTCGCGAAAGATCGTGGCGAGGTCAATCTGGAGCGCCTCCAGGCGACCGCCCGGCAGGTCGCCGGGCGGGAGCTCGAGTCGGTACAGCGCCAGCGCTTGAGCACGGCCGCGCCTGTACCCACGTCGCGATGAGTCAGGCGCCTTGAATCAATCGCGTGATCTGCATCGCCGTTTCGAGCGCGCGTAGAC
>JAEYXD010000076.1 GCA_023428645.1 Pseudomonadota bacterium | reverse complement strand
GAAGAACTTTACGTCGCTGCCGAGCTTCGCCTTCGCGTCGTCACTTTCCATCGCAACCGCGATCGGCATTTTGAGTCGTTCGTCGCGGGCTTCGGCGTGCGTGAATGCCAGGGCGGCGAACAGCGCGCACCCGATGATTCGGAGTGTCTCCATGGGTAGACCTCAGGGACTGGACGGACGAGGCGCTATCGTAATCGCAGGCGCCGGCAGAGCCAAGGAGCGCGGACCACGCGCGGCAGCGCCTGGCCCTGCGCTCTGCGGGACCGAGGTCAGGCGACGCGCTTGAAGATCAGCGAGGTATTGACGCCGCCGAACGCGAAGTTGTTGTTCATCACGTGCTCGGTTTGCAGGCTGCGGCCGCCGTTCATGATGTAGTCGAGCTCGCCGCACTTGTCGTCGACGTTGTGCAGATTCAGCGTCGGCATGAACCAGCCGCCGCGCATCATCTCGACCGAAAACCAGCTCTCGAGCGCGCCGCATGCGCCGAGCGTATGGCCGAGATGGCCTTTCACCGAGCTCACCGGGATACGCGAGCCGAACAGGCGATGCATCGCATGCGTCTCGGCGACGTCGCCCTGCTCGGTCGCGGTGGCGTGCGCATTCACGTAGCCGATCTCGCTCGGCGGCAGCTGCGCGTCTTCCAGCGCGAGCTTCATCGCCACTTCCATCGTGTGCGTATTCGGATGTGTCGGATGATCGCCGTCCGAGTTGCTGCCGAAGCCGACGATCTCGGCATAGATCTTCGCGCCGCGCGCCTTCGCGTGCTCGTACTCCTCGAGCACGAGCGTGCCGGCGCCCTCGCCGATCACGAGGCCGTCGCGGTCGCGGTCGAAGGGGCTCGGCGTTTGCGAGGGCGTATCGTTGCGAGTGCTCGTCGCGTACAGCGTATCGAAGACGGCGGCTTCGCTCGGGCACAGCTCCTCGGCGCCGCCCGCGACCATCAGCGTCGAACGGCCGAATTTGATCGCCTCGTACGCATAGCCGATGCTCTGGCTGCCGGACGTACAGGCGCTGCACGCCGGAATGACGCGGCCCTTGATGCCGAAATACACGCCGATGTTCGCGGCGGCCGTATGCGGCATGAGGCGCAGGTACGTCGTGGCATTGATGCCGCCGACATCGCCCGTCTCGATCATGGAGCCGAATTCGCGGATCGCGTCCGTACTGCCGGTGCAGGAGCCGTAGGCGATGCCCATCTTGCCGCTGCTGACGACCGGATCGTCCTTGAGCCCCGCGTCTTCGAGCGCCATCTCGGTCGCGCGGGTCGCAAGCAGCGCGACCCGCCCCATCGTACGCGTCACCTTGCGCGTGTACTGCGGCGGCAGCTCGAATTTCGGCACCGGCCCGCCGAGGCGCGTATTGAGATCGATGAAGCGATCCCATTCGCTCATGTGGGCAATGCCGCTCACGTTGTTACGCAGCGCGCGCTCGATCGTCGGCCAATCGTGGCCGAGCGCGGTGATGCCGCCGAAGCCGGTGACGACGACACGTTTCGTTGAGTGACTCATCAGGCCATCCCGCCATTCACGCCAATGACTTGCCGCGAAATGTAGGCGGCATCATCGGACATTAGAAAGTTAACGACCGCGGCGACTTCGTGCGGCTCGCCGACGCGGCCGGCGGGCACGATCTTGAGCACTTCCTCGACCGGCGCGTCGCTCATCATGTCGGTCCGGATCAGGCCCGGCGCGACACAGTTCACGGTGATCCTGCGCGACGCGAGCTCGACCGCGAGTGCCTTCGTGGCGCCGATGATACCCGCCTTGGATGCGCTGTAATTCACCTGGCCGCGATTGCCGACCACGCCGGAAACGGAAGAGAGCGTCACGATCCTGCCGCCCGCCTTGCGGCGGACCATGGGCATGATCGTCGGCTGCAGCACGTTATAGAAACCGTCCAGATTCGTGCGGAGCACTGCATCCCAGTCCTCGCCGCTCAGTGCAGGAAAGGCGCCGTCGCGCGTCAGACCCGCGTTGCAGACAACCCCGTAATAGGCTCCATGGGCCTCGATATCGGCCGTGATCGCGTCCCGGCACGCCTCGCGGTTCGCGATATCGAACTGCACGACGCGGGGCGCGCGGCCGCCCGCCGCGGTGATCGCGCGGGACACCTCGTCGGCGGCGGCGCGTTGCTCGCGACAGTGGAGGATCAGCTGATAGCCGGAAGCCGCCAGCCGCTCGGCGATGGCTCGGCCGATGCCGCGGCTCGAGCCGGTGACCAGGATGCTCTTGGCGGAATTCGCATTCGAATCGTTCATGGAATCCTTCATTCAATACGCTCGCCGCGGACGACTGCGAAGACGTCTTTCGGGCGATAGGCTTTGACGTCGCCGCGTGCCAGCACGCGCTCGCCGTCGCGAATCGTGCAGTCGAACGCCACCAGATCGTTCTCGTCGCGCAGCAGGAGCCGCGCCTCGATCGTGAGGCGTGCACCGATCGGGAAGAACGGCGCTTCGGTCGTGTAGCGGCGCGAGCCGAGCAGCAGCCCGATGCTCGGGCGCTTGCCCGAGCGCGCCTCGTCGATTCCCGAATACGTCGACACGGTCTGCGCCATGTATTCGAGGCCGACCCACGACGGCACGCCGTTCACGCCGTCGCAGAACATGCTGTCCGCGCGAATCGTGACGCCGCAGGTGACGTACTCCTCGTCCGCATCGAGCATATCGTCGAGCAGCAGCATGCGGCCTTCATGCGGCAGCACTTCAGTCATTGCGAAATGGCGTTCCAGCGGCATGGCTCACATCTGTGTCGATTCGATGTTCAAGGTGTAGCCGTGCTCGAGGTTCACGAGCCAGCTGCGTCCCTGCCAGGGATCGCTGCCGGCGTAATGCACCTCGGCGACGACGCGCTCGTCACGGCGCAAGCGCCGCGTGCCCGGCGCCGGCTCCGTCACTTCCCAACCGCCCGCGCGCAGCGGCTCGATGAGCGCCTGCAGCGGCCAATGCACGAGCTGCAGATCCGCGAGCAGGCGTTCCGGCGTGAGCTGCGACGGCACCGGCAGCGTGTTATCCACGCTCGTCGTCTTGCCGTCGTAGCGGATCGTGAACACCCGCAGGCCCATCGCGCTCAGGCCGACGACGGTCATCGTGCCGTCTTTCACGGTGACGACGCAGTTCAGCGTCATGTCGCGCGGGCCGAAGGCGCCGCGCACGATCTGACTGACCGCACGGTCCGCGCCCATCGTGGCGGGCGCGACGAGAGGACGAGCGGCGCCGGTTGGCGCAAGCACCGGTTGCGATACGCAGCCCGCCATCACGAAGCCGAGCATTGCGAGCACAGCTCTCATCGGCGCACCCCCTCCCCTGACCGCTGTCTTCACCGGCACATCTGCGCCAATGCTCGCAGGCGGCGTCCCGACTGCGGCCCGGTGTATGGATTCTTCGTATCCCATACATAGCCCGCGAGCACGGAACAGATCATGCGCCGGATCGCCGGGTCTTGTTTTTCATAGAAGATCACGTCCTGCAAGCTGCCGTCGTACCACCCGATGACGAAGCTGCGGAACGTCTCCACGCCGTACGCGAGCGCATCCGCGAATTCCGTTTGCCAATCGACGCGCTCGCCCTTGAACTGCCGATCGAGCGCGTTGGCCGCGAGCTGCGCCGATTTCATCGCGACAGTGACGCCGGAGGAGAACACGGGGTCGAGAAATTCGGCGGCGTTGCCGAGCAACGCAAACCCCGGTCCGTACATGCGCTTCACTTTCGCCGCGTAGCCGGTGAGCTCACCCACGGGCCGCACGGTCTTCGCGTTACGTAACAGATGACCGAGCTTCGGCTCGTCCGCGACGAGCTGCCATAGCCGCTCCTCGAGCGAGCCCTTGAACTGCGCATGATGCTCGGGCGTCGCGACGATGCCGAGGGACGACGTGCCGTTCGCGAACGGAATGAACCACGACCACACTTCCTGTTTCGTCGGGTGCACGCCCACCCGGATCTTCTGGCGATCGAAATCGCCCGCGACAGTATTGTCCTTCACGTGCACGAACAGCGCGGAGCGCACCGGAAAATCTGAGGGGCGATCGAGATCGAGCAGCCGCGGCAGCGTGCGTCCGAAGCCGCTCGCGTCCAGGACGAACTGCGGCCGGTAGGTCTTGATCTCGTCGCCGCGCTTGCTCGTCACGACGGGGCGCTCGCCTGCGACGTCGATCGCCGTGATCTCCACTTCGTATTCGATGCGCGCACCGCGCCGCTCGGCTTCGTCGGCGAGCACCTTGTCGAACTGCGCGCGCGGCACCTGGAACGTGAACGGCGAGCCTTGCGAAAACTTCTCGGCGAAATTGAATTCGGAGTACTGCTCGTCGCGCACGAACGCGGCGCCGTTCTTGTACTGAAAGCCCTGCGCCATCACGGCCTCGAGCATGCCGGCCTCCTCGATCATCTCGAGGCTGTTCGCGAGCAGGCTCTCGCCGATCGAAAAGCGCGGGAAGCGCTGCTTCTCGAGCACGAGCACGTCGTAGCCGCGGCTCGCGAGCAGCGCCGCCGACATCGAGCCCGACGGCCCGGCGCCAATGATCAATACGTCAACCATGTTTCGTTTCCATTGCGACTTTCGTATCGGGCAGGGCAGTCAGACAGCTGAACAGGACGAAGACCCACGACAGCGTGATCGCGCACAACAACGTGAGCCCGATGCTGCGAATGAACGGCGTCGCGCTGAACGCGAGCAGGCCGAAGGCGAGCAGGGTCGTGCAGGCGGACAGCGTGACGCTCAAAATGGCGGTCGGCCGATGAGCCAGGCCGTGGCGCAAGAAGATGCCGTAATCGATGCCGAGACCGAGGACGAGCCACAGCGCGAGCATCGTGAACAGGTTGATCGGCACACCGAGCCAGCCGAACAGCCCGAGGGTCGTTAGCGTCGCAAGAATGGAGGGCAGCAGAATGCGTGGCGCCGCACGGAATCCGAAGCGCACGACGAGCACGACGCCCGCCAGCGCATAAATGAGCACCAGCAGGCCCGACAGCGCCTGTCGGTAATTCGAGAGCACCTGCGTCGTACCGGCCACTCGGTCGATGAGCCGCACGTTCGCATCCCCCCGCGCGAGCGCGCGGAGCGCGTCGACATCGCGAATACCGCCGAGCGACACGACCGTCGCGTAGCGATCGCCGACCTGGCCGAGCCATAGATGGCGCGTCGCCTGCGACGCGGGGCTCGCGAGCCATTCGGCAGGCAGCAGCAGCGTTTGCGCCGCCGCGAACTCCTGCTGGCGCCGCTCGATCGCCTCCGCCGGAAAGCCGAGCTCGAGCATCGCACGCTCGAGCACACCATTCTTCGCGTACACCTGCTCCCGCAACAGCGCGTACGTGCGCTGTTGCTGCGCGAGCGAGGGCAAGCTCTTGCTCACCGCTTGATACGAGCTCAACCGGCCGGCCGTCACGAGCGCGTCGAGCTCGCGCGTGAGCGCCTGCTCCTGCTCGAGCACGACTTGCTCTGAAGCACCGCTGACGAGGAAGAAGCGCGTCTCCACCGAGCTGCCCAACAGCGCGCGCACGCGCGCTTCGCTGTCGAGCAGCGCGGACGGCGACTGTTGGAGCGCGCGGATGTCGTCTTGGATATGGGCGCGCGTGATGCCGAAGACGGTGACGCCGATGACGAGCGCCGTGGCGATACTGCGCGCGGGCGTCCAGCGCCAGCGCAGCAGGACGCGATCGAGCGCCCTCCCGACACGCGGCCCCAGCGCGGGCGCGCGGCGCCGGCTCACGCGCGTGAACAAAGGATACAAGCACAGCACGCAGCCGCACCCGACGACGAGGCCGACCATGCAGAAGAGCGCGATCTGTTTCAGCCCCGGGAATGGCACGAACGCGAGTACGAGATAGCCGATCAGCGTCGTCGTGAGCCCGAGCAGGATCGCGGGCCCGACATGCGAGACCGCCGCGATCGGCGACCAGCGGCCGGGATCACGGAAGCGGTCGGCGAAGAAGTGAATCGAGTAGTCGATGATGCTGCCGATCAGGCTCGAACCGAAGACGAGCGCCAGCAGATGCACCGTACCGAACGCGAAGTGCACGACCGTGAACGCTGCCATCACCGCGAGCGACAGCGTGAGGATCGCGAGGAGCAACGGCCGCATGCCGCCGAAAATCGTCCACAGCAGCACGAGCACCGCGATCGACTCGAGCGCGCCGAAGGTCGAGACCTCCGCCTGCGCACGCTCCGTCGCCGCGGCCGCGTGCTGGATCGCGCCGGAGCTCAGGATCGTCACCGCCGCCGGCACCGCGCGGCGCGCGGCCCCCGACGCCGCATCGATCGCGGGCATCACACGCTCCTGCACGGCCGACGCGAACGGACTGCCGGAGCTTTCGGCGAGCACGAGTACGTACGCACCTTCTTCCGCGTCGATGACGAGCGTGGCGCCATCGAGCCGGGCCGCCCCGAACGACGGTACCTGATCGCGCAGAAAATCATTGAGCAAGCCGAGCGGGTCCTGCGCGAGGCTCATGGGCTGCATGAGACCGGCCGGCGTGAACGCCGAGCGTACGGCCTTCCGCACGAGATCCTCGCCGCGCCCCTCGCGCAGCGCGCGCTCGTCCTCGTCCGCGAGCAGGTAATGGCGGTGCCGCAGATACACTTCGAAGCGCTCGCGCGCGTTCGCATCCAACTGCAGCGTGACCGTCGTGAAGGCATTCGATTCGACGAGGGTGCGGGCGAAGCTCGCGGCCGCGAGCTTCGCATCGGCCAGGTCACTCGCCCCGACGAGGAAGATCTGCCGGCGCGCGAGCTGTGCGGAGAACGCGTTGAGCGCCTCGTCCATCGCCGGGTCCTCTTGCGCATCCGGCAGCAGCGCGAGGATGTCGGTTTCCACGCGGAGGTTCGGCAGCACGCGCGTCGCGAACAGCGCGACCATCGCGACCATCAACACGCTCCAGACGATGAAGCGGATACGCACGCCCGCTGGCACCGAATTCAACCGCATGTGTCCATCCTCCGGTTGGTGGCGCGCATATCAGCGGGTGAATAGTGTCTTGACGTCGGCGCCCGGCTCTGCCGGCGAATAAAGAATGTCTTTGAGCTCGATGATGGTGCGATCGCCGTGCGCATCCAGCAGCACGACCTGCTCCACGTCCGCAGCTCCGGTGATCGTCGCTTGCGTGAACACGCTGCCGATCGTCGCGTTCTTCGGTTTGAGGCCGACGATCCAGCGCGCGCCTTGACTCTTGCCGAACAGATCGAAGCTCGCGCTCAGGCTCGACACGTCGAGCGTGAACAGCGCGAGAAAGATGTCGGCGATGACGCGCACGGCCGGCTGCTCTTGCGACGACAGGCGCATCGTCTCGGCGCCTTCGTCGCGTTGCACGATGCCTTGCTGCGTCAACACGAACACGGAATCGAACGGCTGCTGCGTGTGCCAGTACACACCGAGGCCACGCGCATACGTGAACTCGCCGTTCGCGACGAGCGGCCGCGGCAGTTCGCTGAGATGTTTCTGGTGCACGAAGCGGCCCGTCAGCACCTTCGCGTTGGCGAGATTGCGGGCCGGCGCCGCGAGCGTCGTACTCAGGAGGGCCGCACCGCTCGTGGGGTGCTCGAACGGGTCGGCGATCTGCGCCAAGACCGGCATTGCGAACGCCAGGCAGAGGAGCAACACCGCCGCCGCCCCCATCCCAACCTTCCCCCGCCTCGCGGGGGAAGGGGCGAGAATCCGCGTCCGAGCCACTCCATGATCCGCCGGGGAAGGGGCGAGGACCCGCGTCCCAGCCACTCCATGATCCGCCGGGGGAGGGGCGAGGACCCGTGTCCCAGCCACGCCAGACTTCGCGAGGGATGGCATGGTCATCGGGGGACTCCCAGGCGTTCGAACAGGATCGGCGGTGATACGAAACACATCTCGCCATTCGCCATGTCCACGGCCACCTGCGACGTCGAGCCCTTCGTCAATCGCTGCCTCGTCTCGGCATCGCTCACGACATAGTCGATGAGCAACCGATTCTCCCATTCGCGCAGCGTCGCCTTGACGAGCACGCGCTGCCCGAAACGCAAGGGCTTGATGTAGCGCACGCGCATGTCGATCACGGGCCACATGAAGCCCGATTCGCGCATCGCGTCGTACCCGTAGCCGAGCCGCTCGAGCAGCGCGCAGCGCGCGATCTCGAAATACTTCGCGTAGTGTCCGTGCCAGACGACGCCGATCATGTCGACGTCGTGGAATGGAATGGTGAGGGGAACTTCGATCTGCAAGCGCGCTTCGCTCATGCGGCGGCTCTCGCGAGCTTGCGCGCGACCCGGCGCCCCACGATCCATGGCGAGCGCCACACCATGCCGACGAGCAGGCGCGCGTGCATGAGACTGATGAAGACGTTGTCTTTCAGCATGCGAAAGTGCGAGACGCCGTCGACCGGATACGTGACGGGCACCGGCACGCTCACGATCGGCACGCCGCGCCATGACAAGCGCACCATGATCTCGGTGTCGAAGTCCATGCGGCGGCCGACGTACTGCGTGCGCCAGATCGCGCAGGTCGCCGCGAGCGGATACACGCGCAGGCCGCACATGGAATCCTTGATCTCGAACGAGAGCGTATTGATCCACACCCAGACGTGCGTGAGGTAACGCCCGTACATGCGCGCCCGCGGCACCGACCGGTCATAGACCGCCTGGCCGCTCACGAGCGCGTCCGGCCGTTGACGCGCGATGGCCAACAGCCGCGGCACGTCGTCGATCCGATGCTGACCGTCGGCATCGATCTGCACCGCATGCGTGAAGCCTTCCGCATAGGCCGCCTCGCAGCCCGCCTTCACCGCCGCGCCCTTGCCTCGATTCACCGGCAGGCACTGCAGCGTCACCCAGGCGCGCTCCGGCTCGATCGCGCGCGCGAGCGCCTGCCGCGAGGGCGCGTCCGAGCCATCATCGACGACCCGGCACGGCAGCCCGAGCGGCCGCAGCGCCGCGATCACGCGGCCGATCGCGCCGCCGTGGTTGTAGTGAGGAATGACGATGCAGGCCTTCATCGCGCCCCATCCCCATCCCTAGCGGCCCCCGCTGTCGCGGCGGGCGGAGTCGCGGCCGCATGCTCCTGCGCATCGAAGAAGGCGGTGCCGTTCGAGCAATGGCGGCCGTCGATCGCATACGTGAAGTCGAGCACGCGCTCGCTGGCGGCGTAGTCGAGCTGCAGCGTCACCGTCGCGCCTGGTTGGATGACACGCGTGAACTTCACGCCGCCGAGCGCGCGAAACCGCGCGGCAAAGGGGATGTACCGGCGTGCGAACTCGATCGCCCACGTGACCTGGACGACGCCGGGCAGCAGCGGAACGCCGGGAAAGTGCCCTTCGAAATAGCTCAGCGCGGTGGGAATCTCGAGCGTGAGTCGCACTCCGCGCGCAGTGCGCTCAACGGCGCGAATCGCAGGTAGGGCGATCACGATCCAGCATCAGGCCGCTGGGTTTTGCGCCATGACGGCCTGGATCGCATCGATCACGTCGCCGACCGTGCGCACGTGCTTGAAGGCCTGCGGCTGGATCTTGCGGCCGGTGAGATCCTTGAGTTTCAGGATCAGATCCACGGCGTCGATGCTGTCGATGTCGAGGTCTTCGTAGAGGTTCGCTTCCGGGACGATTTGCTCGGGCTTGAGCTCGAACAGCTCCACCAGCGTGTTCCGCAGGTACTCGAGAATCTCTTCGCGCGATTTGACGTTCACTGACATCGTAACTTTCTCTAGGAGAGCGCCGACGCCATCGACACCGATGCATCGGCAGACTTTCTTGGTGAATCCTGAGCGACGTGGTCGCCTTCGGTGGCGCCATAGTAAGCGAGCAGCCACTGGGTGAGCCGCCGCGCGGCACGCGCCGGCGCCTCCCCTTCGCGGCGGAAGCTCGCTGCCGCAACGGGCTCGCCGACGACGACCTTCATGTGAAAGCGCCGTTCGGGCACTCGATACCACGGATTGCCTTTGAACAACGTCGCAGGCGTGCAGGTCACGGTGACGGGCAGGATCTCGGCTTCGGCCGCGAGCGCAATGTGCGCGGCGCCGCGTTGCATTCGCATCGGCTTGCCCGGAACGGTCCGCGTGCCTTCCGGGAACACCAGCAGCGAATGGCCACGCCGCAGCGTAGCGGCGCAACCCTCGATCAACTCTTCACCTTCCGAATTCGGAATGTACGACGCCCATATTACCGGCCAGCGCAGGAATGGATTGCGCCACAGGCCACGCTTTACGATGCAATCGACCTCCGGCATCAGCGACACGAGCATCACGACGTCGATGAGTGTCGGATGATTTGCGACAACCAAGCGACCCTGCTCGCGCAATCGCTCGATGCCATCGACCTCGTAGGACATGATGCCGAGGACGCGCATCATCTCGATGTAGATGCGAAACGTGCGTTGCATGCCGCGCTGGATGCGCCGGCGCGCGGTCTCGTTGTCCCGGGTGGACAGTCGCAGCAGCGGGAACACCGTCAGGCTGATGAACAGCGCGCCGAGACCGAACAGCACGAACACGAGCCCCGTCGCGAAAATTCGCCAAGCGTGATTGATGCCGCGTCCCACTGCCGTCATGTAAGTGCCGTCACTCGCTGCCCGCCCGTCTCACGGTACGAAGATTTTCGTTATGATCCGAGACGATAATTCCTAGTATAGACTCTCGGCTCGCATCCGGGAGAGCGGATCTGAGCGCCCCAAAGATCGAACCTATAGCCTCGACGCCGCTTGCCGATACAGCGTCGTCGACTGATTCGCACCCGCGACATTGGAAGAAATTCGGAGACAGCGCAGCATGCCCGGTCAGACAGCGGAAGAATCGCTGATGGCAAAACGCCTCGTTGAAGCACTCAGCCTCGATCACATCAAGCCCGAAGCGATCGCGCCGACAGCCCCCTTGTTCGGCAGCTCGAACGAAGGTATCGGCCTGGACTCCATCGATGCGCTCGAGATCGCGCTCATGATCCAGCAGCACTACGGCATCGAGCTGCGGTCCGAAGACGCGGCGACGAAGAGCGCCTTCGCGTCGCTGCGATCCCTGACCGAGCACGTCCTGCAACGGCGCGTCTCGGCCTGACGCCGCGAGGAGCGGATCCCGGCCGCTTCCTCCTGATGTTCTGGCTCGCACTCGGATACCCGCTCCTCGTCCACCTCGCCGTCGTTTTCGAGCAGATCAGGCTGCAATGGCTGGCGCTCGTCTGGCTGCTCGCGATTTCGATGTGGGGCGCGCTCGCCGCACGCCGCCCCTGGGCGTGGGCCGCATTGCTGGTCAGCGGCGCGCTCCTGTATTGGCTCGTCGTGATGGGCGGCGGCTTGTATGCGCTGTACGTACCACCGGCGGTGATTCCCGCGGCGCTGTTCATCGTCTTCGCACGCTCGCTGCGGCCCGGTCAGCAGCCCTGGATCAGTCGAGTCGCGACGCTCATGCGGGGCGCCCCGCTACCGCCGCCGCTCGTCGTCTACACGCGACAGATCACGGTGCTCTGGTGCGGAATCTTCATCGTGATGTTCGTCTCCGCGGTCGGGCTTTCGATCTGGGCATCGCCGGCGCTGTGGTCGCTGATGACGAACGTCATTCACTATCTGGTGCTCGGCGCCGTGTTCGTTATCGAATTCGCGTATCGGCGCATGCGGTTCCGGCATCTGGAGCCATGGGGATTGTTCGACTACTTGCGCCGCCTCGTCCGCACGAACATCAACGTCTAATGTCCGCCGCACTACCGCTCCTGCAGACCGCGTCGCTCGACGCGACGGTCGTCTTCCGCGCCGGAAGAGCGATTCCCGCGAGCGAATTCATCGGCGTCGCCGAAGCGCTCGCGGCGAACCTTCCCGACGTCGCCCACATCGTCAATCTGTGCGAGAACCGCTTTCATTTCGCGCTGCTCTGGGCCGCGGCCTGCGTGCGCGCGAAGCTCACGCTGCTGCCGCCCAGCCAGGCGCCGGGCGTGCTGGCCGATCTCGCGACGGCGTATCCGGATCAGCACACGTTCAACGACGAGGCGCTCGCCGACCTGATCAGCCGCACGCGCGCCCGCAGCGCGAGCGCGCTCGCCGAGCGTTGGTATATCCCGGCCGACCGCGTCGTCGCGCTCACGTTCACGTCCGGCTCCACGGGCATGCCGCAAGCGCATGCGAAAACGTGGGGAACGCTGACCCGCAATGCGCAGCTCGCCGCCGCCGAAGTGCTCGGCGGAACGGGCTCGCATCTCATCGCGACCGTCCCGGCGCAGCACGTGTACGGACTCGAAACATCGCTCGTCACGGCGCTCGTTGCGGGTTGCCCGGCGCACGATGGCAAACCGTTCTTCCCGCGGGATGTGCGCGAAGCGCTCGCCACGATGCCCGCGCCTCGCACGCTCGTGACGACGCCGACCCATCTCAGGACATTGCTCGACGCGAATGTTGCATTACCCGCGCTCGATCGTGTCGTCTCCGCGACGGCGCCGCTGCCGCTGGAACTGGCACAGCGGGGCGAAGCGGCCTGGTCGACGCAGATCCACGAGATCTACGGCTGCACGGAAGCCGGCGTGATGGCGCGCCGACGCACGACCGCTGGCGAGCCGTGGGAAACCTTCACGGACGGCGAAATCGTCCACACCGAGACGGGCGCCCGCTACCGCGCTCCGCAACTGCCCGAGGCCGTTCCTCTGTCGGACCTCATCGAGTCGCAGAGCCCGCGGCGCTTTCACCTGCGCGGCCGCTCCGCGGACATGATCAAGGTCGCCGGCAAGCGCACGTCGCTCGCCGAAATCACCCGGCATCTGCTGGCGAGCCCCGGCGTCCAGGACGCCGCCGTGTTCGTGCCCGCGCCCGACGCGCGCCCCGCCGCGTTCGTCGTCGCGCCCGGCCTGTCGGCGCGGCAAGTGCTCGCATCGCTCGCCGGCCGTCTGGAGCCGGTCTTCACACCCCGCCCGCTGATCGTCGTCGAGCGCCTGCCGCGCAACGACGTGGGCAAGCTGCCGCGCGAGGCGCTGTTGGCGCTCTGGTCGCGCCGTCACGAGTCATGAACGAGATTACTGGTCACATCGTCGTCCCCCGCGATCATCCGAGCCTCGCCGGCCACTTTCCCGACCATCCGATCGTGCCTGGCGTCGTGCTGCTCGACGCCGTGCTCGAGACGATGCGCGCGAGCGTGGCTCGCCCGATCAAGCTGGAATCGATCGTGAGCACGAAATTCCTCCAGGCCGTCGAGCCCGAACGCCGCGTCGACCTCACGATCACGTTCGCCGCGGCGGACCCCGGCCGCTGGAAAGCGCGCTTCGTCGCGACCCACGAGGGCACGCCGGTGCTGGAAGGCAGTTTCGTGGTCGCAAGCAGCCCTGACTCGGGCACGACGCCATGACCACGAACTGGCGTCATCAACAGGAGCGCGCCTCGATGTTCTGGCTGCGCCTGATCGTCTGGCTCGCGACCCGCTGGAAGCGCCGAGCGGTCCGCATCTTTCTGTATCCATCGGTGGCGTACTTCCTGCTCACGAGCCGGGCGGCCGGGCGCGCCTCCCGCGAGTACTTGCGGCGCACGCTCGGCCACGAGCCCACGCTCGTCGATCGCTGGCGCCATTTCTTCGCGTTCGCGAGCTGTACGCTCGACCGCATCCTGTTCCTGGCCGATCGCATCGAGGAGTTCGACATCGAAGTCCATCGGCCCGAAGCCGTACGCGCGCTCGTCGCGCGCCAACCAGGGTGCTTGCTGTTCGTCGCGCACTTCGGCAGCTCCGAGTCCTTGCGGGTGATGGCGATCAACAAGCGCGGGCTGCCGCTGTCGATCCTGCTCGATCGCCGCGCCGGCAAAATGCTGACGGATCTCATGGAGCAGTTGAACCCGCAATTGGCGGCAAGTGTGATCGATGCGTCGGAACGCGGACCCGCGCTCGTGCTGAAGTTGAAGGAGGTGCTCGAGGAGGGGCGCATGGTCGGAATCATGGCGGACCGCGCGCTGCCGACCGAGCGCTCGGTCGAAGTCGAGTTCCTCGGCGGCAAGGCGCGCCTGCCCGTCGGACCTTGGTACCTTGCGAACGCCCTGCGGGTCCCGGTAATTCTGGGCTTCGGCTGCTACTTGGGCGACAACCGCTATGCCGCGCATTTCGAGCTGTTCGCGGAGTCGGTGCGACTCCCGCGCAACGATCGCGAAGGCGCGGTCCGAGAGCTCGCGCAGAAATACGCGCAGCGCCTCGAGTACTACGCCCACCTAGCGCCGTACAACTGGTTCAACTTCTACGATTTCTGGCCGACCGACGCGACCGCGTCCGGCACGGCTACAGGTAACGACGTTGCACACGCCCAAGCTGATGGCACAACGCGCCCGGACGCCAACCCCGGACGCGCAGGAACGACTCCATGACGCCGCTGCCCGTTAGCGCGTTCACCGTCACCTCGGCGCTCGGCGCCGGGCGCGATGCGCATTGGCAGGCGCTGCGGTCCGAGACGTCGGGACTGCGCAAGCTCGCGTTCGACACGAACACGCTCGATTGCTGGCTCGGCGAAGTCGCCGGCTTCGATGTGCCGCTGCCGGCCGAATGGTCGCAATGGGACTGCCGCAACAATCGGCTCGCGCTGTTCGGGCTGCGGCAGGACGACTTCTCGTCCGCGGTCGGGCGCCTGCGAGCGCGCTATGGCCGCGAACGTGTCGGCGTGTTCATCGGCACGAGCACGTCGGGCGTGCAACACACCGAGCTTGCGTATCGCGACCGCGATCCGCGATCGCAGCAGCTGCCCGAATGGTTCAAGCATCGCTACACGCAGAACATTTATTCGGTCGCCGATTTCGTGGCGCACGCGCTCGATCTGGGCGGTCCGACGCTCGCGATCTCGACCGCCTGCTCTTCGAGCGCGAAAGTGTTCGCGTCCGCCCGGCGCGCGATCGCCGCCGGGACCTGCGACGCAGCCGTCGTCGGCGGCGTCGACAGCCTGTGTCTCACGACACTGTACGGCTTCAATTCGCTGCAGCTGGTGTCCGCCGATATCTGCCGACCGGCGGACCCGGCGCGCGGCGGGATCTCGATCGGCGAGGCCGCGGGATTCGCCCTCCTCGATCCGCAGGCCGACGCGCCGCTCGCCTTGCTCGGCTACGGCGAATCGAGCGATGCCTATCACATGTCCTCGCCCGATCCGGACGGGCACGGCGCCGCCGCGTCGATGCGCGCCGCGCTGGCGCTCGCGAACGTCGCGCCGCGCGAGGTCGATTACATCAATCTGCATGGCACGGGCACGATGACGAACGACAGCTCCGAAAGCCGCGCCGTGTGCACCGTCTTCGGCAACGAGACGCCCTGCAGCTCGACGAAGGGCTGGACCGGACACACGCTCGGCGCCGCGGGCATCGTCGAGGCAGCGATCGCGATGCTGTGCATCGAGCACGGGTTCATGCCGCGCAGCTTGAACACGCGCAGCAAGGACCCGGCGATCGAGGCGGCCGTGCTGCTCGAGAATCGCTACATGCCGGTGCGCAAGGCGTTGAGCAATTCGTTCGGCTTCGGCGGGAATAACTGCACGCTGCTGTTTGGCAGGAGCGCACATGCAGAATGAACAGCGCACCGAACCGCTCGGCACGGGAGCGGTGGAAGAGCGCTCGCTCGCCCTGGGAGCGGCAGTGTGGCTCGAAGCCGTCGGCATCGCCGCGCCCGGACTGTCGAATTGGCAGGCGGCTCGGGGCATCCTGCGCGGCGAGGCAGCCTACGCACCGACCGAACTGCCGCCGCACGCGCCGCAATTGCTGCCGCCGAACGAGCGCCGCCGCGCGACACCGACCGTGCGCATCGCGTTCCAAGCCGCCGAAGACGCGATGAGCACTGCGTCGATCATGCCGGCGACACTGGCGACCGTGTTCGCCTCCTCGGATGCGGACCTGAACATCATCCACCGCATTTCGAGCGCGCTGGCGCAGACGCCGCGGCTGGTGTCGCCGACGGACTTCCACAACTCGGTCCATAACGCCGCCGCGGGCTACTGGAGCATCGCCGTCGGCGCGCGCGCGCCCTCGTCGACGATCTCGGCCTACGACTTCTCGTTCGCGGCCGGCTTGGACGAAGCCTGCAATCTGGTCCGTATCGACGGGCTCGATACGCTGCTCGTCGCCTTCGATGTGCCGCCGCCGCAGCCGCTGTATGACAAGCGGCCGATCGCGTGCAGCGCCGCTGTCGCGCTCGTGCTGACGCGCTCGCGAACGACGGCCTCGCTCGCGAAGCTGCGCTGTGTCCAGGTCACGCAAGCCTCGGATCACGCGGCTACGCCCGCGCTCGAAGAACTGCGACGCAGCAATCCGGCGATGGCCGCGCTGCCCCTCCTCGAGCTGCTGGCGCAAGGGCGCTCGGGCCGGGTCGTACTGCCGCGCACGTCCGCGGCGGGTCTCGCTGTCGAGTTGGACCTGCTCGATGCTCGATAAGGCCGCACTCGCCGCGCTCATTCCCCATGCGGGCTCGATGTGCTTGCTCGACGCTGTTGAAGAGTGGACGGGGGAGCGCATTCGCTGCACGTCGCTCACACACTGTGACCCGAGCAATCCGCTGCGCAAGCACGGCGCCCTCGCCGCGCTCCACCTGATCGAATACGCCGCGCAGGCGATGGCCGTGCACGGCGCGCTGCTCGCGGGCGACGGACCGCAGCCCGGCATGCTCGGCGTATTGCGCGACATCCGGCTGCACGCGGAGCGCATCGACGACCTGCGCACGCCCCTGATCATCAACGCCACGCGGCGCCTCGCGCGCGCCGATGGGCTCATCTACGACTTCGTCGTGGAATTGAATGGTCCGCCCAATCGTCTATTGAGCGAAGGTCGTATCTCCGTCGTGCTACGACCCGCTCGCTGACAGGCAACTGCGATTTAGGTCGTGGCGAGCGCAGCGCGCGTGGCATAATTTTGTATAAACAACGGCTCCATGGATCGAGCCCGTGTGCCCCCGTATCGCGGGGCTCATTCCCAATAAAGCAGGCGGACGACAGACAGCGGCGATGAAAAGGGTTTTGATCGTTCACTATTCGCAGACGGGACAATTGCGCGACATCGTTGCTTCGTTCCGCGCACCGCTCGAGCAGTCGCGGGACATCGAGGTGACGAGCATCACGCTCCGCCCCGTGCGGCCGTATCCGTTTCCATGGCCGTTCTGGCAGTTCTTCAATACCTTCCCCGAGTGCGTGTACGAGGACCCCGATCCGCTCGAGCCCTTGGCGCTCGCGCCGGACGCCGAGTTCGATCTCATCGTCATCGCGTACACCGTCTGGTTCGTCTCGCCGAACCTGCCGACGACGGCGTTCTTGCAGAGCCCCGAAGCCGCGCGACTGATCCGGGGCAAGCCGGTCATCACGCTGATCGGCTGCCGCAACATGTGGCTCATGGCGCAAGAGCGCATGAAGGAGCACATCGCGAAGCTCGGCGGGCACCTGATCGACAACGTCGCGCTCGTCGACCTCGCGTACATGGCCGCGACGTTCGTCTCCACGCCGATGTGGATGCTGACCGGCAAGCGCGGCCCGTTCCTCGGCGGCAGGATTCCGGCCGCGGGCATTCCGCCCGAGGAGATCGCGCGCGCGTCGCGGTTCGGCGCGGCCATTGCGCGCCAGCTGCCCCTGCGCCATGCAGGCGACTACACGCCGATGCTGCGAGGTTTGTCGGCAGTTTCAATCAATGAAGGTCTGATTGCCTCCGAAACGATTACACGGCGCAGCTTCCGGATGTGGGGCGGGCTGTTGCGCGCGCTTGGAAACCGGCAGTCGATCACACGCCGGCTCGTGCTCGGGCTGTATGTTCTGTTTTTGATTACGTTGATTCTCACCGTCGTGCCCATCAGCGCGATCGTAAAGCGCGTGCTTCGTCCGCTCACGCGGGCGCGCACGCAACGCCAGCGCGCGTATTTCGCGGCACCGTCGGGAGAGTCTTCCGAACACCTGGACCAACGCGCATGACCCGCCCCGTCTACATCACGAACACTGCCTCGTTCCTGCCGAATCCGCCCGTCGACAACGACAACATGGAGCGGATCCTGGGGCAGGTGGGCGATCGCCCGTCGCGCGCGCGCCGCGTGATCCTGCGCAGCAACGGCATTCAGACGCGCCACTACGCGATCGATCCGCAGACGCTCCAGCCGACGCACACGAACGCGTCGATGACTGCGGAGGCGGTGCGCAAGCTCGGCGACGAATACTTCCCGCTCGAGCGTCTCGAGTGCCTGGCGTGCGGCACGTCGATCGCCGATCAGCTGATGCCGAATCACGCCTCGATGGTTCACGGCGAGCTGCAGCTGCAACCCATCGAAGCGGTCGCGACTTCGGGCGTGTGCCTGAGCGGCGTCGCGGCGATCAACTATGCGTACATGGCGGTCGCCTCGGGCCTGCGCCGCAACGCCATCGCCGCCGGCTCGGAGCTGTCGTCCGCGATGATGCGGGCGCATAACTTCACCGCCGAGACGGACGCGCAGATCGAGGCACTGGAAACGCGTCTCGAGCTCGCGTTCGAAAAAGACTTCCTGCGTTGGATGCTGTCCGACGGCGCCGGCGCATTGCTGCTCGAACCCGAACCGCGCCCGGGTCAGATGAGCCTGCGCGTCGACTGGATCGATCTCGTCTCCTACGCCGGCGAAATCGAGACGTGCATGTACGCGGGCGGCATCAAACAGGACGATGGCAGCATCAAGGGCTGGTCGACGATGCCGAGCAGCGAGCGCGAGCGCAATTCCGTGATGGCCGTGAAGCAGGACGTGAAGCTGCTGAACGAGAACATCGTGCGTTACAGCGTGGAGAAGCCGCTCGGCGCCTTGATGGAGAAGCGCAAGATCAAGGCGAGCGATTACGCGTACTTCCTACCGCACTACTCGTCCGGATTCTTCCGCGACAAGATCTACGAAGGCATGCAGCGCATCGGTTTCGATATCACGCAAGACCGTTGGTATACGAATCTCACGGTGCGCGGCAACTCGGGGTCCGCGTCGATCTACATCATCATCGACGAGCTGCGCCGTTCCGGAAAGCTGCGCGCTGGCGACAAGCTGCTGTGCTACATCCCGGAAAGCGGACGCTTCGCCGCGGGTTATATGCAGCTGACCGCAATGCCGTGATTCTCTTCTCCCCCTCCCCCGCGCAGCGGGGGAGGGCTGGGGAGGGGGCTGTCTCGACGAAGTTGAATCAGCAATCATGAAACTCACCCCCTTCCTGTCCTTCCCTCGCTTCGCGGGGGAAGGGACGCAATGCCGATCTCGCGCAGCGACCTCCTGACCTCGCCCATGGAAAAGCATTCGGTACCCCAAGACACCTCGCCTACGTACGAAGGTCAGCGCAAGCTGCTCTACGCTGTCGACGACGAAGGCCAATACACGGAGGTAAAGTCGGCCGGCTGGGAAGTCGAGACGTTCGCGACGCTGACGGCGGTCGCCGAACTGGATCGTCTGCGCGACGACGCCTGGACGCGAGCGCTCGCGCAACGAACCTCGCCCCTGGAGTTCCACATGTTCGACCGCCGCATGGAGCTCGACACGCTCGCGGCGACGACGGGCATTTGGAAGTGGCGCATTCGCCGTCACTTCGACGTGCGGCGCTTCGCGCGCTTGCCCGCTACGCTCCTGCAGCGCTATGCGGACGCGATGGGCATCAGCGTCGAGGAACTGCGCCGCGTTCCGCCGCGGCCCGCCGCCTCTGCGGCAACTCATTCACCCTCGAGCCCGGCCGTGGACCACCCGCAATGAAGTCGTTCTCGCACCGTCAAGCAGCGCACTGCGAAAGCGGCGTCGTGTCCGCGATGATGTCGCACCATGGCGCGCACATGAGCGAGCCGATGGCATTCGGGCTCGCGAGCGCGCTCACGTTCGCGTACATCCCATTCGTGAAACTCGCCGGCATGCCGCTGATCGCGTATCGCATGCCGCCCGGCGCGATCATCGGCGCAATGAGCAAGCGCCTCGGCGTGCGCATCGTGCGCCGCAAGTTCAGCGATCCGAAGGCGGGCATGGCGGCGCTCGATGAGCAGCTGGCGCGCGGCGGCATCGTCGGCTTGCAGACCTGCGTGTATTGGCTGCCGTACTTTCCCGAGGCGATGCGCTTTCATTTCAACGCGCACAACCTGATCGTCTACGGCAAGGAAGGCGACGAGTACCTCATCAGCGATCCCGTGTTCGAGGTCCCGACCCGCTGCCCCGCGGATGCGCTCGAAAAAGCGCGCTTCGCCAAGGGCGCGATGGCGGCGAAGGGGCTCATGTACTACCCGACGCAGATGCCGGGCGAGATCGACTACGCGAAGATCGTGCCCGCGGCCGTGCGCCGCAACTTGCGCAGCATGACAGCGGCGCCGCTGCCCATCGTCGGCATTCGCGGCATCCGCTACCTCGCGAACAACGTGCTGAAACTCGGCCGCCGCAACGACAAGAGCCTGACGCTGTATCTCGCGCACATCGTGCGCATGCAGGAAGAGATCGGCACCGGCGGCGCCGGCTTCCGGTTCATCTACGGCTCGTTCCTGCAGGAAGCCGGCAAGCTGATCGGCGACGACGCCTTGCTCGAAGCCTCGCGGAAGATCACGGCAGCCGGCGACGAATGGCGCCGCTTCGCGCTCAATGCGACGAAGATGTGCCGCGGCCGCATGCCGATGGACGTGCAGGCGCTCGCGGACATCATCAACAGCTGCGCCGACAAGGAGCTCGCGGCGTGGCAGGTGGTGAAGAAAAGCGTCAACTGACGCTCACGTCCGACTCGCGAGCGGCGACGATCATCGCGCTGTAGCGGCCGCTCGGATCGCGGTTCAGATGCAACAGCGTACCCGCCTCGTTGCGCAGGAATTCGCCGATGGCCGCACCGCTCTGGCTGTCGTAGTAAGCACGCGACGCGCGGTAGTCGAAACGCCGCACTTGCAGCTCATCCTGCCAGCTGCGCGCCTCCGCTTCCGACATGAACTGGCCTGAGGCGAGCTGCCAGTCCGCATCCATCGTCTGGCGCGAAAGCCACGCGCGCAGTGAATCGTCATCGACGAAATGCTCCGCCGCGAGCAGCCGGCCGAGCGTCGCGGCGGACGCCCGCGCACGCAGGAACAACCAATGGCTCGCGTCCGCGACGGTCGTGTCCGCGGCCACGCCCAGACGCAAGCGATGCGCCGCCAACGGCGGCACGACCACGTCCACCGTACCGACGAGCGCGGTCGCGGCAACGCCCGAACGAAGATCGAGCGCGGCCAGCTGCAGCATCGTCTCGAACGCGAAATAGCGATTGCACACGAACATGCTGCGGCCCATGAGCTGCAGACCCTGGGCCACGTAGAAACAGGCCGCATTGCTGACGGTGTTGATGAAGCTCAGCGGCTTCGGCGCCTGGCCGTCGCGGATCAGGGTCTGCATGACTTCGATCGTCACCTCCATGTCGCCGCGGCCGGAGCCGAGATACACCGCGACGTCCTTCGGCAGCTCGATCTGCCGCGCGCAGCGGCCGGCACCGATCAGTGCGAGCTGAATGAAGCGCGCGATGCGCCGCACGGGCGCACCGATCGCCTCCGTGACGAACGGCTTGAGGCTCTGCGCGTCGGCGTCGCTTTCGAACGGCGCCACGAAATCGCCGCAGGCATCGATGTAGAGCGGAGCATTCAAGAGGAAGAGGCCCCCTCCCTGGCCGCCCCCCGCTCGCGCGGGGCGGCGGACGTTTCGTTCGAGATCACCAGCGACGTGTTGCTGCCGCCGAAGCCGAAGTAATTCAGCATGAACTTGCCCGGCGGCTGCGGTCGGGGCTGCTGCGTCAGGGCGATGTTCAAGTCGCCATCGCCCGGCGAAATTCCCGGCGTGGCAGGCAAAGCGCCTCGGCCGACGGCCGAGCAGAACAACGCGAGCTCCACCGCGCCGCAGGCGCCGAACGTGTGGCCGATGAACGGCTTCAAGGCACAGATCGGCGGCACCGCCGCGAACACGCGATGCAGGCCGGCCGCCTCGCCTTCGTCGTTCGCGAGGCTTGCGGTGCCGTGCGCCTTCACGGCAGCTATGTCGGACGCAGCGACGCCGCAAGACTGCAGCGCTTGCCGCATGACGTCCGCGATGGCGGAGCCGTCGGGATTCGTCGCGGAAATACTGTGCGTGTCGCACAGATTCGCGCCGTCCTCGAACCTCCACGGACTATCGTTCGGCGCCACGCTCAGCACCACCGCCGCGCACGCCTCGCCCGGAACGAGCCCGTTACGCTGCCGATCGAACGGCCGCATCACCTCGCGTGACACGAGTTGCAGGCCGGCGAAGCCAAGACCGGTGATCGCATTGAACATCTCGACGCCGACGACGATCGCATGCGTGAGTCGCCCCGCACGCAACATGTTCGCCGCCGCGAGCAAGGCATTCGCGCTCGCGGTGCATGCGGTGTAGAAGCTGTAGTCGGGACCGCGAATACCGAAAGGCACACGCAAGCGGTTCGCGAGATTGCCGAGGCTGCTCGTCTGGAACAGCGGCAGCGCATCCGGCGAGAGGGCCAGATCGCGCCGGTATTGGGCCTCGCAGATCGGCATCTCGCCGCACGAGGAGCCGAGAAAGAATCCCATCGCGCGCCGTTCCGCCTGCGACACGCCGGATCGCCGCAGGGCTTCCGCGACGACCTCGTGCAGGACGTATTCGAAGCGCGCCTCCAGGTTTTCGAGCGGCGTGTCCGCGAGCACGTAATAGGGAATGGCGCGCTCGCCGCTCGCAAGCTGCACGGGCACCTCGCGCGGCGGCTGCGGCGTGCGATCGAGCGCCGCGAGGTTCGCGTCCACGCCGCGACCCAACGCCGTATGCAGGCCGAAGCCATTGAGGTGAATGGGCATCATGTCGTGAATGATGATTGAGTGTGAGCGTCGTGACGCTTCAGGACGAGCGGCGCCGTCGCATCGCAGAGCTCGATCACGAGCCGCGAATCACTGCGGCGCTCGCTCGCGCATGATCGTCTCGACGAGCGCATCGATGTTCCGCAGCGCCTTGCGCGCCTTCGGCCCGTCCTCGATGCGCACGCCATACCGCTCCTGCACGGCCATGCAGATCTGCAGCGCGTCGAGCGAATCGAGATTGAGCGGTCCGCCGCCGATCAATTGCTCCTCGTCCGTGATCGTCTCCGGGTCGACGTCCTTGTCGCACTCCTTCACGATCATCGCCTTCAGTGCCTGCTTCAATTCATCCACGTCGGACATCATCAACCTTCTGCACGTTTCAAGAGCGCCCACGCGATCGCGAGCGTCGCGATGCCGAACGTCGACAGCGCGGCGACTTCCAGCAACACCTCGCCCGGACCGCCACCGCGCAACAACACGTCGAGGAAGCCTTGCAGGCCCCAGGCCATCGGCGATGCGTTCGTCATGTGTTGCATCGCCTCGGGCATCACGAATTTCGGCACCATGATGCCGCCGATCGCCGCAAGAATCAGATTGCCGGCGCCGCCCAGCAAGCTCGCCTGCTCCGTGGTCCGCGTCAGCGACGAGATCAACAGCGCATACCCGAGCGCCGCGACGCTGACCGCCGCGCACACTAACGCGAGCGCGGTCTTCGAGCCATGCAGCTGCAACGCCTCGCCGCCGAGCGCGGGCACGAGCCAGACGCCGGCCGCGAGCATCAGCATGACCTGAACGAGGTTCACGATGAAGTACGGCGCAAGTTTACCGAGCAGCAAGGTGCCCTGGCCGACCGGCATCGTGCGCAGGCGCTTGAGCGTGCCTTGCTGGCGCTCGCGAATCAGCGTGTTCGAGAGTGGAATCACTACGAAAAACGCGCCGAAGACGAGCCACGCCGGGACGTTCTGCTGAACCGCGCTCGGCGCCTGCGCCCCGCCGGCCGACCGATACGCGTACTCGACGGCCGGCCCCACGCTCGCGGCGTCAAAGCCTTCGCCGCCGCGCGACAGCGCGGCGAGCGGGCCGAGAATCGCCGTCAGTCGCTCGCGGGCGAGGATCTCGCGAAGCGTGCCGGCGAAGATCAGCTCGGTCTGGCGATTCGTATCGGGCGCGACGACGAGTACGACCTGCTGCGACGAGGACGAGCCGGCCTGCGGCAGGGCACGCGCGAAGCCGCGCCTGATCTCGATCGCGAAGGCATCGCCGGCCTCGCGCATCTGTGCCTTGAGGTCGGCATCGAGCTGCGCGGCGCGGACCGTCACCGAGCCGCTGCCCGCAATCGCCTCGACGAGCGCGCGCGATGCGTCCGTGTCGTCGCGATCCGCGACCGACACGGTCATCTTCTGTCCCGCCCGCTGCGCGAACTCATCCTGCATCGCCAGTGACATGATGACGAGAAAGGCGAGTGGCATTGCGAACAGCAGCAGCAGCGCGTGCCAATCGTGGAACAGCAGCAGGAATTCCTTGCGCACGCTCGCGCGCCATGCCCGCATGGTCATGACGTCGCCTCGGGAGCCCCGCTCAACAACAGATCGAGGTAGATCTTTTCCAGGCGGCTGACGCCGTACTGCAGACGCTCGATGTATGCGCCTTGATCGCGCACGATGCCGAGCACCTCGGCGATGCGTGCCGGCGGAGCGCTCAGCGACCAGGCCTTGTACCCCACGTGTGTCGCACCAAATGGCGCGAGCGCAGCTTCGAGCGCCGGCAGCGGGTCGCGCAACGTGATCTGCATGGACTGCGAACCTTCGCGCCGTAGCAGATTCTCCATGCGCTCGTGCAGGACGAGCCGGCCCTGGTCGATGACGGCGACGGAGTCGCACAGCTCTTCCACTTCTTCCATGTAGTGCGACGTGTAGACGATCGTGGTGCCCAGACTCTTGAGGGAGCGGACGGCGTCGATGATGTAGCGGCGCGATTCGGCGTCGATACCGACGGTCGGCTCGTCCAGGTACAGAATCTTCGGCGCATTGAGCAGACCGATGGCGAGGTTCAGCCGCCGTTTCAAGCCGCCGGAATAGTGCCCGGCCGCGCGACCGAGGTGCGCCTCCAACTGGCAGATCTCGACCGCCCGCGCCTCGCGCTCCGCTCTCACGGCTCGTGACAGCCCGAACACGCTGCCGAAGTAGTCGAGATTCTGGCGGCCGCTCAGACTCTCGTAGAACGCGTATTCCTGGGGGACGACCGCGCTCATCCGCTTGATATTCCATGCGCGAGTCGTCAGCGGCTCACCCGCGATCGCGATCTCGCCCTGTTGTGGAACGAGACTGCCGGACAAGATGCCGAGCAGTGTGCTCTTGCCGGCACCGTTCGGCCCCAGCAAGCCGAAGATTTCACATGCGGGCACCTCGAAGCTCACATCCTGCAATGCCGGCGTCACGGCGTCGGCGTAGCAATAGCCGACCGAGCGGGCGGCGATCGCAGGCGTGTTGGCAGGCGCTGGCAGGTTCGGGTCGGCGATCATCGACGCATGATACTCAACGTGGCGGCGACGATTCGCGGGCCAGCGGCGCGGGCACGAAGCGCTGCCACTGCTTCAACATCAAGGGCGTGAGCACCGTCGTGACGAGACCGACGACCAGCAGCGCTGAAAAAACTCCACGGTCGACCAACCCGGCATGCAGCGCGATGCTCGCGACGACGAGTTCCATCACGCCCCGTGCATTCATGACGATGCCGACACCGAGCGCGTCGTGCTTGCTCATGCGCTGCAGGCGGCCGACGAGATAGCCGCTGATCAGCTTCGAGGCGACGGCGCCCACGAGCAGCGCGACGACGAACCCCGGCCGCGACAGCGACTCGAGCTGGAATTGCATGCCCTGATACGCCAGAAAGAACGGCCCGAACAAGCTCGCGGTCAGCACCTCGCACATGCCCTCGAGCCGTTCGAACGGTCGCTCGCCGATCAGCTCGGCGGAGATCATCATCGCGGCGAAGAACGCCCCGATCGCGAAATGAAACCCGAGCGTCTCGCTCAGCGCGCCGAGCCCCAGGACGAACACCAGCACGAACGCGAGCTTCGCCGCGCCCTCGCTCACCGACGCGTTCGCATTCGTGCGCGCCCGCCTCATCAGGCGCACGCAGACGTAATGCGCGGCGACGATCGCGGCGATGAGTGCCACGAGCTTCGCGAGCGCGAGCGCCGCGGAGGCCGTCATGGCGCTCGCGCCGGCGGCGACCGACAGCTCCATCAATACGCCGAGCACGAGAAACACGAGGATGTCCGCGAGCAGCGAGCCGGAGATCGCGACGCGCGCGATCCGCGTACCGAGCATCTTGAAGCCGCTGAGGATTTGCAGAGCGACGGGGAGCGCCGTCACCGCAATACACAGTGCGACGACGATCGCCGGCACTGGCGCGAGCGAGAAGGCGTGGGCGATCGCACCGCCCGTCAACAGTGGCACGATGAAACCGACGAACAAGGCTCCGCAGCCGCGGCCGCGAAATACTTCGAGCACGTGCTGCAGCCGCATCTCCAGGCCGGCGGTCAGTACGACGAACAGCACCGCGATGTCACCGACCGCCCCGAGCCCTGCGCCCGGCTCGATCCAGTTCAACAGCGACGGACCAATGACGATGCCGGCCAGCATGTGTCCCGCGAGCAGCGGCAGTCCGATGCGCGCGCACAAGCGTCCGAGCACGTGCGCAGCGATCAGGAGGACGAAAATGCTCGTCATCAACGCCATGGGCGAAGCAAGACGCGCAGGACTCGAAGCAGACGACTGGTCATCGGCGATCTATCAGTGAAGCTCGATCAACGGGGCGCGTAGTGTAGCCGCGCCGCGCCGTGCTTCATGCCCCGGCGCGAAGACGCCGGGGGCCGATCGCGTCGGCTCGCCTCGCGCAGCGAGGCGAGCGCGAAGCCGCGCTTACGGGTAGCCGCTCTCGCTCGAATCTTCGAGGACTTCGAGGACGCGATACGTCGAGGTGTAGGCGCTGCTGTTCGAATAGACGATGCGCCCGACGCCCTTGTAGAGCGCGATGACGCGATGCGTATCGCTGCCCTTGAAATTGAACGGCCGGAACGCCTTGCCCGTGATGTGCTGCGTGACCGCTGTCGGCATGCCGATCAACGCTTCGACTTCTTCCTTGCTCATGCCTTCCTTCACGACCGAGAAGCCCTTGCCCGCGGCGGCGGGAGCGGCGCCCGCGGCCGGTGCGGCCGCCGGAGCGGCAGCGGCAACCGGGGCGGCGCCCGCGGCGCCTTCCTTGTATCGGGACAGATCGAAGCTGCCTGCCACGTATGGCGCGCCGCCCGACTTCGGCAGATCACCCGCGGCGCGGTCGCAGTAGCGCTTCAGCTTGCGGCTTTCCGCGTTCTTCGCGACTTCGGCAACGACCGGTTGATAGCGCGCGTTGTTCGAGTTGCCGAGCGCGCGGCACAGCCATGCCATCGAGTCGGCGTAGGTTTCGCTCGTCGGGTTCTTGCGATAGTTCGTCAACAAGGCTTCCGAGGCCGCATCGAGGACTTCCTGATCGGTGTTGCCGGTGTTGAAGATGCTCTCGGCGGCGCTGCGCATCGAAGTCGGGCCGCCATTGGCGAGCAGCTTCACGTAGCGCGTGCCGGCTTCATCGAGGCCCCAGGCGTTGACCGCTACGAAGCAGGTCAGCCCGCCCACGAACATGGATTTCTTGAACACGGTCGTCTCCCGAGTTTTCTTGGTGCCAGGTGCTGGCGAAGGTTGTTGGTCTGGGAGTGCGGTCGGCAGTGCCGCCCCGCCCCCGAGCGGGGCGGAATGTGCGCGTTCCGCGCGCGCGCGGTCAATGCGCCAGATGGGCCATAGGTCGCAGAATCGACAATAAAAGCCGCCGGCGAGCGGCTCGCGCCGACGCTACCGGACGGCTCGCGATTCCTGGACGGGGATCGCCGCCCTGCCGATCAACGATCCTGTGGCTCGCGTCGCAATTCGTCGCGAATCAGTTGTCGCGTGCGCGCCGGCAGCTGTTGCCATTGTTGTTGCAACTCCCGCCGGCGCTCAGGCGGCAGCGCGCGGAAACGGCGGAAGTTGTCCTTGATGCGTTCCCGCTGGGCCGGGGGCAGCTGCTGGAACTCGCGGAACCGATCGCGCAGCTGGCGCCGTTCCTCCGGCGCCAGCTCCTGCCAGCGCGCGAAGCGACGCCGCGCCTGCGCGCGCTCCTCGGGCGTCATGCCGACCCAACGATCGGCACTATTCATCAGCATCGTGCGCCGTTGCGCGGGCAGCGTGTTCCAGCGGGGTTCGAAGCTCGCGAGCGCCCGCTGCTGAGCCGCGCTGAGCTCGCTCCATTCCCGCGCGCCCTGCCCTTGGCCCCACACCTCGACGGTGAGGAATGCGAGGGCGCACAACAGCGGCAATGTGCGGCGCGGGCTCATGGGCGGCCCGCTGGATCGCTCGAGCCGACGTCGCTGCTGTCCAGCCACGCGTAGAAGTCCAGGTTGCGCAGCAGATCGAGATCGTCGGTCGCGGCGACGATGTCCAGATCCTCGAACGGCAGCGTCGGGCCGTCGGCCGACGTCGGCGTATGGCGCAGGGGCGCAAGCATCACGACCAGCACGAACCCCGCGGCGACGACGCCGCCCACCGGCCCGAGGATGCGCCACATGAGCGGCCGCTTCGCGTGGTTCAGCTCGGCCAGCGCGGCATGGCGCGCCTGAGTGAGGGCCGAGCGGGTACGGGCATCGAGCGAGCCGACGCTCGCATCGAACAACGCCTTGGAATGCTCTTCGACCGGCAGCCTGGACGCCGGCTCGTCGCGCTTCACCATACGTCCCCCAACCGCTCGCGCAGCGCATGTACCGCGCGCGAATAGTGCGTCTTCACGCTGCCTTCCGAACAGCTCATCGCGAGCGCCGTGTCGGCGACGCCCAGGCCCTCGAAATTGCGCAACATGAAGGCCTCTTGCTGCCGCCGGGGCAACGCGGCGATCGCCTGCTCCAGAACCAGCATCGCCTGATCCGTCGCGAGGCGTGTGGGCGGCGAGGCCCCACCGTCGGCGACGGCGTCGAACGCATCGGCAGCCTCCTCCTCGGTGCCGCGCGGCCACCAGGCGAGCACGCGTGAGCGCACCTTGCGCCGGCGCAGGCAATCGCGGATACGGTTTTGCAGGATGCGAAAGAACAGCGGCCGCCATTCCTCGCTCGAGCGGCGGCCGTAGTGGCGGGCGAGCTGCAGCATGGCGTCTTGAACGATGTCGAGCGCATCGTCATCGTGGCGCACGGCGATCCGTGCGATGCGGTACGCCCGCTTCTCGATGTCGAGCAGAAAGCGGTCGAGCGCGCGCGCCTGATCGGCATCAGTGGCTATCGCGGCCGGCGCATCGCTTTCCCAACGCATGGCGGCGCCTAGACTAGCAAGCTCGGGCATGCGAACTCCGGAATGGACGTCAGTCGTCAGTGGCATCGAGGAGTAACGTCGCTCGTTCCGGACCGTTGACGGCCTCGCCGGCCGGCGCCGAAAGGCCCATCAGAATCTTGGATAATCAGCAGCTTGTAACGACGATCCAACGAGGTTGCCCACATCGTGACGGTTTCGTGACCGACACCACCGGGAATTTTCACCGCGCGGCACACCTCCTCCATAAGTTTTTGTGTTTATTGAACAAATGCACCGCGCCGAGCCGTTCATCAGCCCGCTAATCCACGCCAGAAGCCGCGCCCGGGAGCCTTTGGCCCCAATCAATGCACAGACTTGTCCACAGCCTTCGCGCGCGTCTGACACGTGATCCTGGCTGTCGCCATCGACACGCCGTTGCGGCGTGTCTTCGATTACCGCGCCCCCGCGGACGGCGCGGTCACCCCGGGCCAGCGGGTCTGGGTGCCGTTCGGGCGCCGACGGGTCGTGGGGGTCGTGATCGAGGTCCGGGCGACGAGCGACGTGCCGGCGAACAAGTTGCGCTCCGTGCTCGAAGTCATCGACGAGGAGCCGACGTTCGATGCCTCGCTCCTCCACCTCCTGACGTGGTCCGCGGACTACTACCGGCACCCCATTGGTGAAGTCATTGCCGCCGCCCTGCCGGTGCCGTTGCGGCAGGGTGCGCCGCTCGTCGAGATCGAGAAGCGGTGGCGGCTGACAGCCGCCGGGCGCGACGTCTCGGCGGCGGTGCTCGTGCGTCGCTCGCCGAAGATGCGGGCGGTCGTCGAGGTCCTGGCGCGGATCGGCGAGGCCGCGCGCGAAACACTCGAAGCGCAGGCCGGGGCTGATCGCGCCGTCGTGCGCAAGCTCATCGAGCGTGGCCTGGTGGAGGAGATCGAGCTGCGACCTCCGCCCGCGCCCCCCTCGACCCATACGACGACGCCCGGCCCGACGTTGAATACCGAACAACATGCGGCGGTCGAGCGCATCGTCGCCGCGCTGGGCACCTTCAGCACGTGGCTGCTCGATGGCGTGACCGGCAGCGGCAAGACGGAAGTGTATTTGCGCGCGATCGACGCCGTTCTCGGACGCGGCGAGCAGGTGCTCGTCCTCGTGCCCGAGATCGCCCTGACGCCGCAGCTCGTCACGCGTTTCCGGCAGCGGTTCGATGCGCCGCTCGCGATCCTGCATTCCGCCTTGAACGATGGCGAGCGCCTGTCGGCGTGGCGCGCGGCGCGCAGCGGCGAGGCGCGCATCGTGATCGGCACGCGATCCGCCGTGTTCGTGCCGTTGGCGCGGCCGGGCCTCATCGTCATCGACGAGGAGCACGATGGCTCGTTCAAGCAGCAGGAAGGCTTTCGCTATTCGGCGCGCGATCTGGCGATCTTGCGGGCGCAACGCGCGAGCGTGCCGGTCGTGCTCGGCTCGGCGACCCCTTCGCTCGAAAGTCTCGCGCGGGCGCAGCGTCAGCCGGAGACGCGGTTGCGGCTCACGGAGCGCGCGGGCGGCGCGACGCCGCCGCGGTGGTCGCTGATCGATCTGCGACAGCATGGCGCGGCACAGGGCATTGCAACGCCGGCGCTGATGGCGATGAAGCGCCATCTCGACAGCGGCAATCAAGTGCTGTTGTTCCTGAATCGCCGCGGCTACGCACCGGTGTTGTTTTGCCCGGGCTGCGGCTGGTCGGCGCATTGCCTGCGCTGCGATACGCACTTGACCGTGTATCGGCGCTCGCAGGATCTGCTTTGTCATCATTGCGGCGCCGAGCACCGGGCGATCGAGCGCTGCCCGTCGTGCGATGCCGCCGTGAAGGCGGTGGGACAGGGAACGGAGCGCATCGAGGAGACCGTGGCGCAATTGTTCGCGGGGTCGCCGCTCGCGCGCATCGATCGCGACAGCATGCGTCGCAAGGGCGAATTGGAGGCGACGCTCGCGGCCGTCGATCGCAATGAGATCAAGATCCTCGTCGGCACGCAGATGCTGACGAAGGGACATCATTTTCCGAACGTGACGCTCGTCGTGGTGTTGAACGCGGACCAGGGGCTGTTCAGCACGGATTTCCGCGCGAGTGAGCGGCTGGCCCAGACAATCGTGCAGGTCGCGGGGCGCGCGGGCCGTGCGGCGCAGGCGGGCGAGGTCCTGATCCAGACGGAGTATCCGGAGCATCGATTGCTACAGCTCCTGCTGAGCGGCGGGTACGAGGCGTTCGCGGCGGGGGCGCTCGCGGAACGGGAGAGCAGCGCGTGGCCGCCCTTCGCGCGGATCGCGCTGCTGCGCTCGGAAGCCGCGGATCTCGGGGCGCCGATGCGGTTTCTGCAGGCGGCGGCGGATCTCGCGAGCGCGCACGGGATTCGCGGCATGCGCGTTTGGGGGCCGGCGCCGGCACCAATGGAGCGGCGCGCGGGGCGGTATCGGGCACAGCTGCTGCTGCATGCGGCCACGCATCAGCCGCTGCAGAAGCTGCTGAGCACGTGGGTGCCGGCGCTCGAGGGCCTCAAGGAGGCGAATCGGGTGCGGTGGTCGATCGACGTCGATCCTGGCGAGCTGTTCTAGCACTCGCATCGGTCGGCTCTCGCATTTCCACCGAACGCACGCGCATGCTGGCATCGCTGACGCCGTGCGCATCGGTCGGCCAGTACTCTGGCGACCGCGTGTCGCATCGCCGTTGCGGTACTCCGCCGACCGCGCGCGTCTGATCGCTCGGGACTCCGGCGACCGCGTGCGTCAGTCGGTGGTTACGACACTCCGTCGACCGCGCGCGCCCTTCGGGCTCGCAATCGGCCTAGGCCGGGGTGAGCGCCTTGGCCTGAGCCCCGAAAGCTCATCACAGCTTCTTCTGGACGTGCCCGCAACATCTGGCTTTCCCGCTCTCAAGCGTACGGCAACCCGCATGAGCGACCCGCCATCCGGAGGACGGGAGGGCCAGCTCGACTGAGCCCTTCCCACCACCACCGCAGTTTGCCAAGACGCTCACCCCGCCCTCTCCGATTGCGGAAGAGCGCGCTGCGCATCCCGGAACGCAGCGGGTAAGCGACAGTCCGCAGTCGAAGCTCGCTTCAACATCACGGATCCCAGGTCATCACTCATGTGCGATCGAAGCGTTCGCGAATCCAACGCGCACCAGAAGCCGAGACGATCTCCAGCTGCCACGCGTCGACGCCGTGCGCTTGCCAACGACCGCGCTGAACGCAACTGCTGTCGAACGATCGCTGCCGAGCAAAGATCGCGCCGATCGCAGCTGCTATCGAGCCAAACGTAGCTGCTATCGATCACTCGCTGACGCAGACGCTACGAACCATCGAACCAAGCGCAGCTGCCACCGAAGATCGCGCCGATGCAGTAGCTGCCGAACGATCCTGCCAACGAAGCTGCTTCTTCCGAGTGATCGCGCTGAACCGAGGCAGCGGTCGTCGGAGATCGTGGAACGAGGCGGCGCTTTGCGTGTGTGCGAGCGGGGAAAGCGCAGCGCGCTCTTCGCAATCGGAGAGGGCGGGGTGAGCGTCTTGGCAAACTGCGGTGGTGGTGGGAAGGGCTCA
>JAEYXD010000050.1 GCA_023428645.1 Pseudomonadota bacterium | reverse complement strand
GGGATGGGGGCCCGGTCAGCCACGGCGACCCGAAACGTCAGGGCTTCGGCGGTTGAGCCGCCGGTTTCGGCGCTGCGCCGCCGCTCGTCTTCGAGCGCGCTTGCAGCGCGGCGAGCACTTGCGCGGTGATGTCGATCGATTCGTTCCGGTACAGCACACCCTCGCCGAGCACGAGATCGTAATTCTGGGTCTTCGCGTACGTCTGCACTTCCTGCATCAGCGAGCGCTGCAGCTTGCCGAGCTCCTCGTTGCGGCGGAGGTTCAAATCCTCGACGTACTCGTTCTGCTTGCGCGCGAGATCGCGCTGGGCGTCGCGCAGATCCTTCTCGGCGTTGCGGCGTTCGTTCTCCGCCATGACGGCGCCATCGCGCTGCAATTTCTCCTCCTTGCCCTTCAGATCCTTCTGCTGCGCGACGATGTCCCGCTGGCGCGGCGCGAACTCGTCCTGCAGCGCCTGCATCGCGCCCTTCGCCTGCGGCGCTTCTTCGAGCAGCCGCGGAACGTTGACGAAGGCGATCTTCAGCTGCTGCTGCGCCTGCGCGGCACCGAGCGGCGCCATCAGCGCCAAGCCAGAAGCGATCACGAATCCAATTGCGCTCAACCGTGCCATGTCGATGGACCTCGCCGAACAAATAAAGAACCCAAACCCGCTATCCCACACCGCCGTGAAAGGACGCGCCCCCCGCCGCTTCGCGGGCGGAGAGCAGGATACCCATCCGCAGTACGTTCAAACGGCCTGAAACGGCGCTCTGCCTAGAAAGCCTGACCGATGGAGAATTGGAAGCCCTCGGTCTCGTCCCCCCAACGCGTCGCCGTCTGCGGCTGTTCGTTCAGCGGCATCGCATAGCTGAAGCGGAAGACGCCCAACGGTGCGAGCCACTGCACTGCGACGCCCACGGATTGTTTCAGCTCATCATAACTGAAGCCGTAATCGGCCGGCTGGCCGTTCGGGCCAAGGAATGTGATGTTCTGGTCGGAGAACACGTTGCCGATATCAAAAAAGAGGCTGAAGCGGGCGCTGTTGCGCCACTTTTCCGGCATCGGCAGCAGCAGCTCCGTCTGCATGACCGTCTTGATGTTACCGCCGTAAGGACGCTGGAAGCTGTCCTGCGGGCCCAGCCGGCTTTCGCGGAAGCCGCGCACCGACTGCGGACCGCCGGCGAAATACTGACGAAACGGCGGCAGGGCCGTCGTATCGCCCAGCGCTTTGCCATAAGCCAGCTCGGCGTTGAACATCAATGTGAAGCCGCGCCACACCGGCTGGAAGTGCAACAGATCGTAGGACGCGGTCGCGAACTCGACGTCGCTGCCAGGCAGCGTGTAGCCGATGTTGAAACGGTGCCGCGTGCCGCGGTCCGCGAAGATCGCGCGGTTGCGCGAGTCGTAGCTCCAGCCGAGGTTGAGCTCGAACGTTCTGAACTCCGTGCCGAACACGTTCAGGTCGGTCGTGCCATTGCCGAATTCGCAGAGGCCGTCGCCGCTCCAGTCCACGCACTGCGGCTCGCGCTGCTCGCCGTTGTTGCGCACCCATTGCATCGCCTGCTCGGCGCTGCCGTAGTTCGTGGTGGCGAGTTCGGCATGCTGCACCGACATGCCGAGGCTGAAGAACTGGAATTCGGTGATCGGATAGTCGTAGCTCAACGCCGCGGTGGCCGTCGTCGTATCGAAATCGGAGGTTGCCGAGGTGTACTGCTTCACGTCGCGGTAGCCGACCGAGATCGTGCGGCGCACGCCGTCGATCGTCGTGTACGGATCGGTATGCGAGAACGCATACGATTTCGCGTACCGGCCCGAATTGAGGTCGAGCTGCACGCGGTTGCCCGTGCCCATGAAGTTCGAGTGCGTGAAGTTGCCGTTCAGGACGACCGACTGCGATTCCGAATAGCCGACGCCGCCGCCGAACTGGCCGGGCAAGCCTTCCTTGATCTCGAAATCGACATCGACGAGGTCGTTCGTTCCCGGCACCGGATTCGTCTCGAACTCGACCTTCTCGATGAACGGCAAGCGCTGGATACGCTGCTTCGAGCGCTCGACGGCCGCGTTCGACAGATACGAGCCTTCGAGCTGACGCATTTCGCGGCGGAACACTTCATCGTTCACGCCCGAGGTGCCGTTGAAGTTCACGCGGCGCACGTACACGCGATTCTTCGGCTCGACGACGAACGTGAGCGAGATCTCTTTCGTCTCCGGGTTCGTCTGCGGCACCGGATCGATCGTCGCGAAGGCATAGCCGTCGAAGCCGAGGCGCTGTTTCATCGCCTCCGTGCTCATGGTGATCATGCGCCGCGAATACGTGTCGCCGGGCTTGATGAAGATCAGCCGCCGCAAGTCGGCTTCCGGCACGACGAGATTGCCGGCGAGCTTCACGTCGGACACCTTGAAGACGTCCCCTTCGTCGACGTTGATCGTGACGAAAATGTCATCTTTCTCGGGCGCGATCGCGACCTGCGTGGAGGTCACGGCGAAGTTCGCGTAGCCGCGATCCATGTAGTACGAGCGCAGCTTCTCGAGATCGCCCTGCAGCGATTCGCGCGCGTAACGATCGTCCTGGCGGTACCAGGACAGCCAGTTCGGCGTCTTGAGCTCGAAGGATTCGCGCAGCTCTTCGTCCGAGAAGGCCGTGTTGCCCGCGATGTTGATCTGGCGGATCTTCGCGCGCTTGCCTTCGGCGATGTCGACCGTGACCTTCACCTTGTTGCCCGGCACTTCCTCGACTTTCGTGTCGACGCGCACGGCGTATTTGCCGCGCGAGAAGTATTGGTCGGTGAGGTACTGCTTCACTTCGTCGAGCGTCGACTGGTCGAACGTCTTGCCGGTCGCGAGGCCGACATTACGCAGCGAACGCTGCAAATCCTCGGTTTTGATGTCCTTGTTGCCCTTGATCTCGAAGCTCTCGATCGAAGGCCGCTCGAGCACGGCGACGACTAGCGTGCCGCCATCGCGCCGCAGCTCCACATCGCGGAAGAAACCGGTTGCATACAGGGCACGCAGTGCCTCGGACACGCGGCGTTCATCGAGCTGATCGCCGATGTTCACCGGCAGGTAGTTGTACACCGTGCCTTCGGAAATGCGCTGCAACCCTTCGATCCGAATGTCGCCGACGGTGAATCCGCCACGACTTTGCGCGTGCGTCGCTGCGGGGAAAGCGCTGACTGCAGCGCCGGCCGCGATCGCGAGCGTCGCGTGAATAATTGCTCGGAGACGCATCGAGTTATTCGAAACCTTCAGTTTATGTGCCGGGCGATATCGTTATAGAAGGCCAGCGACATCATGAGAAGCAGCATAGCAATTCCAATCTGCTGGCCGAGGAGCTGAGCACGTTCTGAGACAGGCCCACCCTTGACCAGTTCCGCGAGCTGATAGACCACCTGCCCACCATCGAGAATCGGAATCGGCAGCAGATTCAAGACGCCAAGACTAATGCTGATCAGCGCCAGTGTCCCCAAAAAGACACGCCACCCCTGCCGCGCCGCGAATCCGGTCGTCTCGGCGATCCGCACCGGGCCCGAGATATTCTTGAGAGACACGTCCCCGGTCACGATGCGACCGACGATGCGCAGCGTGAAAATCGAGGTGTCCCAGGTCTTGGCTGCGGCATGCGACACCGCCGCGAGCGCGCCATATTTCTCGAGGCCGAGCATTTCGTCGACCGTGCGACCGCTGTCGAGCGGGCGATTGACCGGCTGAATCCCGATCAGCCCGATCTTGCGGTCGCCGACCGTCTGCTCGCCGACCGTCAATGGGACCTCGAGGACTTCGTCGCCGCGGCGCACTTCGAGCGTGACGTCGCGATTCGCACTCGGCTCGACGAACTTCACGAGCGCGCCGAAGTCGCCGACTGGCTGGCCGTCGAACCTCAGGATTTCGTCCCCCGGCACCAGCCCCGCCTTCGCCGCGGCGCTGTCAGGCAGGACGGCTTCGACGATCGCGGGCAGACGCGGCCGCCAGTAATCGAAGCCCAGCCCCGGCAGCAGCCGCTCGGCGTCGGTCAGCGCGCGGCGCTGGTCGCCCGTAGCCAACGCGAGATCGCGCACTTCGCCATCGACACCCTGAACGCGCAGGTCGATCGTGCCGTCGGCGATCAAGTCGTCGATGATCGCGAGCGTGGCGGATTCGAGCGTGTCGACGGGCTTGCCGTCCACGGCGAGGATGAGGTCCTCGTATTTGAGCCCGGCCTGCGCGGCGATGGAGGCTTCCTCCACCTCGCCGACGATGGGCTTCAGCGACGGCACGCCGGCCACGAACAACACCCAGTACACGGCCACCGCGAAAATCAAGTTGAAGGCCGGCCCCGCGAGCAGCACGGCGATGCGCTTCCACACGGGCTGACGATTGAAGGCGCGATGCGCTTCGGATGCCGGCACGTTGCCTTCGCGCTCGTCGAGCAGCTTCACGTAGCCGCCGAGGGGTATCGCCGCGATGACGTATTCGACCGGGTCCTTGCCCGCGGTGCGCTGCCACAGCGGACGGCCGAAGCCGATCGAAAACCGCAGCACGCGGATGCCGAGCCGGCGCGCGACCCAGAAATGCCCGAATTCATGAACCGCGACGAGAATGCCGATCGCGACGATGAAGGTCAGGATCGCGGTGAATATCTCGCCGGGTGTGTCAGGAGAAATCATGCACATACCCCTGCGGTGCCGCCGCAACGGGCAACCGCGACTTGCGTTTGCCGCCGCGACCACTCGTCCGCGGCGAGCACATCTTCCAGCGAGCTCACTGAACGCACGCTGTGCTGTTCGAGAACGGCCTCGATCGTACGCGGAATGTCCGTGAATCCCAGACGACGTTCCAGGAACGCGTGAACCGCAACCTCATTCGCGGCATTCAGGACCGCGGGCGCCGTGCCGCCAAGCCCCGCGACCGTCATCGCGAGCGACAAGCACGGGAATCGCGCCAGATCCGGCGCTTCGAAATCGAGCCGTCCGGCCCGCACCACGTCGAGCGATTCTACACCCGAGTCGATGCGATCCGGCCAGCCGAGCGCGTGTGCGATCGGCACGCGCATGTCCGGGTTGCCGAGCTGCGCGAGCATGGAGCCGTCGCAATATTCCACGAGCGAATGCACGATGCTTTGCGGATGCACGACGACTTCGACCTGCGCCGGCGCGAGATCGAACAACAGGCACGCCTCGATCAGCTCGAGGCCTTTGTTCATGAGCGTTGCGGAGTCGACGGAAATCTTGCGGCCCATGCTCCAGCGCGGATGCGCGCATGCCTGCTCGGGCGTCACCGTATGCAGGAATTCCTCGGATGCCCGTAGAAACGGCCCGCCCGACGCGGTCAACACGACCTTGCGCACGCCGCGGGGGTGATCGCCGGCGCGACATTGGAAGATCGCGTTGTGCTCGCTGTCGACCGGCAGCAGCGTTGCGCCGCCGCGCTTCACCGCGCTCATGAAGAGCGGGCCCGACATGACGAGCGCTTCCTTGTTCGCGAGCAGGATGCGTTTCCCCGCCTCCGCCGCGGCCAGCGCGGAGCGCAACCCCGCCGCGCCGACGATGCCGGCCATCACGACATCGACGTCGGCATGCGCCGCAATCGCGGCGAGCGCGTCCCCGCCGACGAGCACCTCGGCCGAAAGCCCCGCGCGCGCGAGCCCTTCCGTGAGTGGCGCAGCGCGATCGGGGGACGAAACGACGACGAATCGCGGCGCATGCGCGATGCATTGCTCGAGCAGTCGCGCGATGTTGCTGTGAGCGCTCAGCGCGACGACCTCGAAGCGCTCCGGATGCCGGGCGATGACGTCCAGCGTACTGACACCGATGCTGCCGGTGGAACCCAGCACGGCGACGCGATGACGCGTGCTCATGCGAACAAGCCCAGGCGTTCCATGCCGAACAGGAAGATGGGTGCGGCGGCGGTGACGCTGTCGACACGATCCAGCACGCCGCCATGGCCGGGCAGCAGCGTGCCGCTGTCCTTGAGGCCCGCGTGCCGCTTGAACAGACTCTCCGTGAGATCGCCAATGATCGAGGCGAGCACGACGAGCGCGCACACGACGAAGAAGGCCGCGCTATTGACCGCGAAGATGATGGTGCCGAGCGCCGCCATGATGCCCGAGGCGACGATGCCGCCGCCGACGCCTTCCCACGTCTTGCCCGGACTCACCTTCGGCGCGAGCTTGTGGCGCCCGAAGCGCCGGCCCGCGAAATACGCGCCCACGTCGGCCGCCACGACGAGCAACAGCAGAAACAAGAGCCACATCGGCGCGATCTGATGCAGCCGCACGAGCGCGAGCCAGGCGGGCACGAGCACGAGCACGCCGGCGAGCGCCGCGCTCGCACGATTGACGTAGCCGGGAATGGAGATGACCCAGAAGAACGCGACGATCCACCAGATCAACGCCGCGGGCAGCAGCTGATCGGCGCGCTCCGAATCGATGCCTTGCGTCCACACGAATGCCATACATCCCGCGATCGCAGCGACATAGGCCAGACGGGCCGCAACATGCTTGAAGCCGGGGAATGCGGACCATTCCCACGCGCCCGCCAGCACGAGCAGCGTGATCACCCAGACGGTAATGCGCGAAGGCAGCCAGAAGATCGCGCCGATGACCAACGCCGCCAAAATGATGGCTGTGATGACTCGCTGACGCAGCATCAGCGAGACTCGACCTGCGCGGGCGTCAATCCAAACCGCCGCTGGCGTCGGCCGAAATGTTCGATCGCAGCATCGAGCTCCGCAGCGCCGAAGTCGGGCCACAGCGTGTCGCAGAAGTACAGCTCGGTGTAAGCGAGATTCCACAACAGGAAATTACTGATGCGCTGCTCGCCCCCCGTGCGGATCAACAGATCCGGATCGGGCAGATCGCTCAGCGCGACGAGCGCGCCGAGACGATGCTCGTCGATCGACTCGACGCTCAACTGTCCCGCGACGCACTGGCGCGCGAGTTCGCGCGCCGCCACCGCGATGTCCCAGCGACCGCCATAGGCCACGGCGATGACGACCGTCATGCGCCGATTGGCTTGCGTCAGCGCCTCGGCGTTCGTGATGCGCTCGCGCAGGGCTGTCGACAACTGGTCGAGATTGCCGATGAATCGGATGCGGATCTGATTGCTGTGCAGCTCATCGACTTCGGTGTCGAGCGCCTCGAGGAAACGCCCCATGAGCATCGTCACTTCCTCGCGCGGACGCTTCCAGTTCTCGCTCGAGAACGCGAACAGCGTCAGCACCTCGACACCGCGCCGCGCGCAGTTCTCGACGATCGCCTTGACGGCCTTCACGCCCATGTGATGCCCCGCCGGACGCGGCAGCGCGCGCTTGGCGGCCCAGCGCCCATTGCCGTCCATGATCACCGCGATATGGCGCGGCACCGAAGCTTCAGGCATCTATGCACCGGACATGGGCAAGTGAGCTATCCGATCGCACGCGATCAGACCTGCATCAGCTCCTTTTCCTTTTCGGCCAGCACCTGGTCGATCTCGGCGACGTGCTTGTCGGTGAGCTTCTGCACCTCGTCCTGCGCGCGGCGATCGTCGTCCTGCGAGACGAGCTTCTCTTTCAACATGTCCTTGAGGTCGCCCATGATGTCGCGGCGCACGTTGCGCACGGCGACGCGGGCATTCTCGGCTTCGTGCCGCACGACCTTCGTCAGATCGCGGCGGCGCTCTTCGGTGAGCGGCGGCATCGGCACGCGAATCACCGTGCCGGCGGTCGCCGGCATGAGGCCGAGATCCGATTTCATGATCGCCTTCTCGATCGGCTGCACCATGGTCTTCTCCCAGGGCGTCACCGTGATCGTGCGCGCGTCCTCGAGCGCGATGTTCGCGACCTGATTGAGCGGCACTTCGTTGCCGTAGTAATCCACGCGGATGTGCTCGAGCAGGCTCGGATGGGCGCGGCCCGTGCGCAAACGCTTCAATTCGTTGCGGAAGGCGACGACGCATTTCTGCATGCGCTCGACCGCGTCTTTCTTGATGTCATCCAACATATCGTGCTCCGATCGCTGCTCGCGCAGCGGCATCATGTTCAGTTCGAACCCGTAATGTCAGTTCGAATTCGTCACCAGCGTGCCGACGTCCTCGCCGCGAACGATGCGCAGCAACTCGCCCGGCACCGTCAGATCGAAAACGCGCAGCGGCAAGTTGTTGTCGCGGCACATCACGATCGCGGTGGCATCCATCACGTTCAACCGATCGGTCAAAACCTTCTCGAACGTCAAGCGAGAATAACGCGTTGCGGCGGGATTCTTCATCGGATCGTCGGAATAGATGCCGTTCACCTTGGTCGCCTTGAGCAGGAGATCGGCGTTGATCTCGATCGCCCGCAGGCTTGCGGCCGTGTCCGTCGTAAAGAACGGATTGCCGGTACCCGCCGCGAGAATCGTCACCCGTCCCTTCTCCAGATGCCGCACGGCACGTCGGCGGATGTATTCCTCGCACACCTCGTTGATACGAATCGCGGACATGACTCGCGCGTAGAGCCCGAGCGATTCGAGCGCATCCTGGAGCGCGAGGGAGTTCATGACCGTCGCGAGCATGCCCATGTGATCGCCCGTCACGCGGTCCATGCCCGCACGCGCCAGCCCTGCGCCGCGAAAGATGTTGCCCCCGCCGATCACGATCGCCACCTGCATGCCCAGGCCCATCACCTCGCGAATCTCCATCGCGATGCGCTTGAGCATCTTGGGATCGATGCCGTAGTCCTCTTCGCCCATGAGCGCTTCGCCGGACAGCTTGACCAGGATGCGGCGCAGGCCGCTGCCCGAAGGAACAGAGTGCTGTAGATCCGGCGATGCAGGGCTCGGTGGGGTCATTCGATCTATCCGTTAATGAGTGGGGGCGGTTGACGAACCGGGGGCGCCAACGCGAGCCATTATAGCGGCTTCAGCGTATTCCCCTGCCCCGCGTTGGCGGGAATCGGGGCCGCCCTTATAAAGAACCCCGCGATGAGCGGGGTTCTTGAAGGTTCGAAGGGTCAGTGAGCCTTGCCGCTCGGTGGTGCTTTCATGCTCTCCACCTGCTTTCTGACTTCCTCGGCGAAGTCTTCCTGCTTCTTTTCGATGCCGGAGCCGACTTCGTAGCGAACGAACGAGGCCACCTCGCCGCCCGCCTGCTTCAGATACTTCTCGACCGACTGATCCGGGTCCTTCACGAACGGCTGCCCGAGCAGCGTGATTTCGTTGAGCCACTTGCGGATCTTGCCCTCGATGATCTTCGTGAGGATCTCCTCGGGCTTGCCGGCATTCTTCGGATCGCTCTTCGCCTGCTCGAGCTGAATCTCGCGCTCCTTCGCCACCTCGTCGGCCGGCACTTCGGCCGACGAAACGCGGGCGGGATTGATCGCAGCAACGTGCATCGCGATGTCCTTCGCGACCGCGTCGTCGCCCGACTTCATCGCGACGAGCGCGCCGATGCGGCTGCCGTGCAGGTACACACCGACGATCGCTGGCGCCTCGACGACCTCGAAGCGACGCACGCTGATGTTCTCGCCGATCTTCGCGATCAACGCACGACGCGCCTCGTCGAGCGTCGCGCCGTCCGCCTGGAGGGCGAGCAGCGCGTCGAGCGAATCCGGACGCTGCGCCAACGCGATTTTCGCGACGTTCGCGGCGTAGGCCTTGAAGTCGTTCTCGCGCGCGACGAAGTCCGTCTCGCAGTTCACTTCGACGATCGCCGCGCGCTTACCGTCAGGCGAGCGCTCGATGACGATCACACCTTCGGCCGCGACGCGCGAGGCCTTCTTGTCGGCCTTCGCAAGGCCCGACTTGCGCATCAATTCGGCGGCCGCATCCAGGTCGCCATTCGTTTCGACGAGCGCCTTCTTGCACTCCATCATCCCCGCGCCGGTGCGCTCGCGGAGCAGTTTTACCGCTTCAGCCGTGACTGCCATGAATTACTCCGCCTTGTCGGTCGTGGCCGCGTCCGCAGCAGCGGGAGCCGCCGCAGCCGGCGTCGCAGCCGTACCCGGCTTGTGCTTGGCGACGGCCGCCTTGCGGCGAGCCATGAACTCTTCCGGTGCGACATCCGGCTCGACATCGTCGAGCTCCGTCGCGACCACATCTTCCGCGGGGGCGGCGATCTCCGGCTGATCTGGCGAGCGACGGCCGCGATTCGGCGTCTTCTTGCGCACGTTCGCGGTCTTGCTCGGACGGCGGGCAGCAGGCGCCGGGGCGCCCGTCTTCGGCTTCGGCTTGCCTTCCTCGTCGAGCTCGACGAATTCGTCTTCGCCGGTCGGCACTTCGGGAATCGCCGATCTGCCTTCGAGCACCGCATCCGCGATGCCGGACGCGTACAGCTGAATCGCACGCATCGCGTCATCGTTACCGGGGATCACGTAGTCGACATCGTCCGGGGCGCAGTTCGTATCGACGACCGCGACGACCGGGATGCCGAGCTTCTTCGCCTCGTGAATCGCGATGCGCTCATGACCGACGTCGATCACGAACAACACATCGGGAAGCGAATCCATTTCCTTGATGCCGCCCAAGCTGCGCTCGAGCTTCTCGCGCTCGCGCCGCAGGCCTTGCGCCTCGCGCTTGCTGTGCTGTTCCAACGTGCCGTTCTGGGCCATCTCGTCGAGCGTCGTGAGGCGCTTGATCGAGCCGCGCACCGTCTTGAAATTCGTGAGCATGCCGCCGAGCCAGCGATGGCTGACGTAAGGCATGCCCGCACGCGCCGCTTCTTGCTTCACCGCTTCGCGAGCGGAGCGCTTCGTACCGACGAACAGCACGCGACCGCCATCGGCGACGACTTGCTTGATGAATTGCGACGCCTCGTTATAGAGCGGGAGCGTCTTTTCGAGATTGATGATGTGAATTCGATTACGTTCACCGAAGATGTACTGAGACATTTTCGGGTTCCAGAAGCGGGTCTGATGTCCGAAGTGAACACCCGCTTCCAGCATCTGTCGCATGGACACGCTGGCCATTACAAACTCCTGATTGGGGGTTGAGCCTCCACCTGCCCCATTCGACGACCCTTCACGCGATTCGCGTGTCGAGCACCCCGTCAAATGTGTCGGAAGGTGTGAGAGATTTCGTTGCCAAAAAAACGCGCGCTTTATACCATAAACTCAATGATCGTCCAAAGGTTTTTGCTTGACCTTTGCGACCTTCGCCCAAGCCCGCGGATAAGCCATGCAAGTGCCGCGCAATGAAGCGTCCGACCTTGATTTATCGCGCCCGGACGCCAACACCCACGCCCCTATTCGACAGATGCGACACATGCAGGTGACGATCAAAACTCCGGCCGAACAAGAGCAGATGCGCGTCGCCGGCCGCCTCGCGGCGGATGTGCTGGATATGATCACGCCGCACGTCGTGCCGGGCGTGACGACCGACGAACTGAACGATCGCTGTCACGATTACATCGTTAACGTGCAGCACGCGGTCCCGGCACCACTCAATTATCGCGGTTTCCCGAAATCGATCTGCACGTCCGTCAATCACGTAGTCTGCCACGGCATTCCAGGCGACAAGCGTCTGAAACAGGGCGACATCATCAACATCGACATCACCGTGATCAAGGATGGCTGGCACGGCGATACGAGCCGCATGATCGGCGTCGGCAAGGTCGCCCCGGCCGCGCAGCGGCTGATGGACGTCACGCGCGAGGCAATGTGGATCGGCATCCGCAAGATTCGCCCGGGCGTGCGCCTCGGCGATCTTGGACATGCGATTCAAGTGTTCGTGGAAGGCCAGCATCTGTCCGTCGTGCGCGAATATTGCGGACACGGCATCGGCCGCATATTCCATGAGGACCCGCAGGTGCTCCATTACGGCGACCCGGGAACCGGCCTCGAGCTCGCCCCCGGGATGACTTTCACGGTTGAGCCGATGGTGAATGCGGGCAAGCGTCACGTCCGCCTCCTGGCCGACGGCTGGACCGTCATCACGAAAGACCATTCCTTGTCCGCGCAATGGGAGCACACCGTGCTCGTGACCGACGACGGCTTCGAGGTTCTGACGCTCGGCGCGAGCGAGCGCTGAGCATGCGCGTCGTCACGACCGAAGACCTGGAAGATCTGCCGCAGTCGTCGACCGATCCCGCGTGGGAGTACCTGGTTACGCTGCAGCAATCGCTCGCGACCCAGGCGCCTGAGATCGCCGCCTACCGGCAAGCCCTGATCGAAGGGGACAACCGCCTCAAATTGCGCTTCGCCGAAGACGAGCCGGTCGAGCGGCTCGTGCGCGATCGCGCGCGACTCGTCGACACCCTGTTGAAGAGCGCCTGGACGCAGCACGTCGGCGAGCATGCGCGCGACGTCGCGCTGATCGCGGTCGGCGGCTATGGCCGCGGCGAGCTCAATCTGTGCTCCGACATCGACATCATGATCCTGCTGCCGAAGAGCGAAGCCGCGCCCTGGCAGAGCAATCTCGAGCGCTTCCTCACCTTGATGTGGGACATCGGGCTCGAAGTCGGCCATAGCGTGCGCACGATCGACGATTGTCAGCGCGAGAGCGCCGCCGACGCGAGCGTCGCGACGACGATGATCGAAGCGCGGCTGCTGCAGGGCCCCGAAGTGCTGTTCGACGCGATGCGTCGCGCCCTCGCCCCCGAGCGCGTCTGGCCGACGAAGGAATTCTTCGAGGCGAAGGTCGCGGAGCAGACCGCGCGCCATCACCGCTACTACGACACCGCCTACAACCTCGAGCCGAACGTCAAATCGAGCCCGGGCGGTCTGCGCGACATCCAGACGATCGGCTGGGTCGCGAAACGCCACTTCGGGGCGGACTCGCTCGACGAGCTCGTCGACCACGGCTTTCTCACGAAGAGCGAGCTGCGCAAGCTGAAGACCGCGCAGGCCTTCCTGTGGAAGGTGCGCTTCGCGCTGCACGTGCTGACGAATCGCCGCGAGGACCGCTTGCTGTTCGATCATCAGATCAGGCTCGCGAAGATGTTCGGCTACGAGGATGCGACGTACACGCTCGCCGTCGAGCAGTTCATGCAACGGTATTACCGCACGGCGATGGACGTCAGCCTGCTGAACGAGATGCTGCTGCAACTCTTCCGCGAGGCCATCCTGACCGATCCGCACGTCGCGCCGATTCCAGTGAACGCGCGCTTCCAGATCCGTCACGACTACGTCGAGATCACGAGCGAGGACGTGTTCGACCGCTACCCATCCGCGATGCTCGAGCTGTTCGTCGTGATCGAGCAGAACCCGCAGATCCGCGGCGTGCGAGCGGCGACGATCCGCCAGCTGACGCGGCATCTATGGCTGATCGACGAGGAGTTCCGCCAGCACCCGCGCAATCACCGCTTGTTCTTCGAGATCCTGCGCGCGCCGGTCGGCGTGACGCACGAGCTGCGCCGCATGAACCTGTACGGCGTGCTCGGCCGCTACATCCCGGCGTTCGGCCGCGTCGTCGGCCGCATGCAGTACGACCTGTTCCATGCGTACACCGTGGATGCGCATACGTTGTTCGTCGTGAGCAACCTGCGGCGCCTCGCGATGCCGAAATACGATCACGAGCTGCCGAACCTCTCGCGCATCATGCAGTCGCTGCCGAAGCAGGAGCTGGCGTATCTCGCCGCGATCTTTCACGACATCGCGAAAGGCCGCGGCGGCGATCACTCCGAGCTCGGCGCGGTCGATGCCGAGGCGTTCTGTCTCGAGCAAGGACTGTCGCGTTACGACGCGCGTCTCGTCGCCTGGCTCGTCAAGAACCATCTCGTGTTCTCGGTCACGGCGCAGAAGAAGGACATCTCGGACCCGAAGGTCATTCACGAGTTCGCGCAGCACGTCGGCGACCAGACGCACCTCGATTACTTGTACGTGCTGACGGTCTCGGACGTGCGCGGCACGAATCCGAAGCTCTGGAACAACTGGAAGTCGTCGCTGTTCAACGAGTTCTACGAGCGCACGAAGCAGGCACTGCGACGCGGCCTGGAAAGCCCGATCGACAAGGACGAGCTGATCGCCGAAACGCAGGCGAACGCGCGCAATCTGCTCACCGCCGCGAGCTTCGATCTGGGGAAGGTGGGCGCCGTGTGGCAACGCTTCACGGACGAGTACTTCCTGCGCCACGCGCCCGAGGAGATCGCCTGGCACACGCGGCTGCTCGCCGAGCGCGAGCCGGACGACGCCTCCTCGCTCGTGTCGGTTGCACAGCGCAGCGAGCGCGGCGGCACGGCGATCTCGACGTACACACAGCAGACGCAGCACAGCTTCGCGCGCACGACCGCCCTGCTCGATCAGCTCGGCTTGAACATCGTCGATGCGCGCATCACGCCGACGGCCGACGGTTTCAGCCTCGACGTGTATCACGTGCTCGAGGATACCGGCGCCGACATCGCCGACAGCGCGCGCATCCGCGACATTCAACAGCAGCTCGCGGGCGCGCTCGCGAAGGCCGATGACGCGACGGTGACCGTCACGCGCCGTGCGCCGCGCCAGGTGCGCATGTTCACGACGCCGACGCAGATCAACTTCAGCGAAGACCCGGTGAATCAGCGCACGATCGTCGAGCTGATCGCGGGCGACCGCCCCGGCTTGTTGTCGCAAGTCGCGACCGTGTTCTGGGCGGAGGGCGTCGACATCCATGCGGCGAAGATCGTCACCGTCGGCGAGCGCGCCGAAGACGTGTTCTACGTCAGCGACGCCAGCCGGCAGCCGCTTGCCGAAGACGCGAGGCAGCGCCTTGCGCAGCGGCTCACCGAAACGCTCGATCGCCGCGATTAATTGAGGATCTCCCGTTGAATCCGTCGCTCTCGCGGCTGTGGCCGTATCCGTTCGAACGTCTGCGTGAATTGCTCGCGGGCGCCACGCCGCCGGCGAATCTGCCGCACATCTCGCTGTCGATCGGCGAGCCGCGGCACACGCCACCGGCCGTCGTGCTCGAGGCATTGACGAACAGCTTGCACACCTTGAGCAGCTATCCCGCCTCGCAGGGCTTGCCGCAATTTCGTGCCGCCGTCGCGCGCTGGCTGACGCGACGCTTCGCGTTGCCCGCGGGCGCGGTCGATCCCGACAGGATGGTGCTGCCCGCGGCCGGCACGCGCGAGGCGCTGTTCGCCGTCGTGCAGGCGCTGACGGATCGCTCGCGCGAGCCCATCGTCGTGATGCCGAATCCGTTCTATCAGATCTACGAAGGCGCAACGCTGCTCGCGGGTGCCGAGCCCTACTTCATGGGCCAGCGTTCCGGCGAAGCGCTGCCGGATCTCGACAGCGTGCCCGAAGCCGTGTGGAAACGCTGCCAATTGCTGTTCCTCTGCTCGCCCGGCAATCCGACCGGCGCCGTCGCGGGCATCGAGTACCTGCGCCGCGCGCTCGAACTGGCCGATCGCTACGGTTTCGCGATTGCGTCGGATGAGTGCTACAGCGAAATCTATTTCGATGAAGGTGCGCCGCCCGTGGGCCTGCTGCAGGCAGCGCTCGCCGCTGGCCATTCGAGCTTCGAGCGCTGCCTCGTATTCCACAGCCTGTCGAAGCGCTCGAGCGTTCCCGGATTGCGCTCAGGTTTCATCGCCGGCGATCCGGCGCTGATCAAACCATTCCTCCTCTATCGCACGTATCATGGCTGCGCGATGCCCGTGCACGTGCAGCTCGCGAGCATCGCGGCGTGGGACGACGATGCGCACGTCGTCGAGAATCGCCGCCTCTATCGCGACAAATTCGCTCGCGTGCTGCCGATCCTGCGCGAGGTCATGGATGTCGAGATGCCCGAGGCGAGCTTCTATTTGTGGCCGAAGGTCGCCGATGACGAGCGCTTCACGCGCGAGTTGTTCGAGCGCCAGCATGTGACGACGCTGCCCGGCAGCTACATCGCGCGCGACAGCGCCGAGGGCAATCCCGGTCGCGGGCGCGTGCGGATTTCTCTCGTCGCGACGGTCGATGAGTGCGTTGCAGCGGCGGAGCGGATCAAGGCGTACCTGCGCGGCCGCTAGCACGGCGCCGCCGCGTCGCGGCCGGCGTGAGTTAGAATCCGCGCCCTCCCTTTTTTTCGACGAGCGCTTCTTCCGATGCCAGCCACCCTCATCGATACGATTACCGCGGCTTTCGAACGACGGGCGGACCTGTCGCCGAAGAACGCGCCCGCCGACATCCGCAGCGCGGTCGAAGAAGCGATCGCGCTGCTCGACAGCGGCAAGGCGCGCGTGGCGGAAAAGATCGACGGTCAATGGCGCGTCAATGAATGGCTGAAGAAGGCGGTGCTGCTGTCGTTCCGCCTCAACGACAATCGGCCGATGCCGGCGGGTTACACGCAGTTCTTCGACAAGGTGCCGCTGAAGCACGCCGACTACGACGAGGCGCGCTTCCGTGCCGAAGGGGTGCGCGTCGTTCCGCATGCGATCGTGCGCCGCGGCGCCTTCGTCGCGCCCAACGCGGTGCTCATGCCATCGTATGTCAACATTGGCGCCTACGTCGGCGAAGGAACGATGGTAGACACCTGGGCCACGGTCGGCTCGTGCGCGCAGATCGGGCGCAACGTCCACTTGTCGGGCGGTGTCGGCATCGGCGGCGTGCTCGAGCCGCTGCAGGCGAGCCCGACGATCATCGAAGACAACTGCTTCATCGGCGCGCGCTCGGAGATCGTCGAGGGCGTCATCGTCGAGGAAGGCGCGGTCATTTCGATGGGCGTGTTCATCGGCGCGAGCACGCGCATTTATGACCGCGAGACCGGCATCGTCCTGCGCGGCCGCGTGCCCGCGGGCGCGGTCGTCGTGCCCGGCACGCTGCCCTCCCCGGACGGCAAGTACAGCCTCGCGTGCGCGATCATCGTCAAGAAGGTGGATGCGCAGACGCGCGCGAAGACGAGCATCAACGAGCTGCTGCGCGAATAGACACTTGGTTCGGCAGACCTCTCCCGTCGGGAGAGGTCGAGCCCGAGTCAGGGAGGCTCACTGGGGAGGACGATGCTTCTTGTGCCTCACGTCCTCGCCGCTCGCCACGAACACCACCTGCTCGGCGATGTTCTTCGCGTGATCGCCGATCCGCTCCAATCCCTTCAGTGCAAACACCGTGTCGATCGTCGCGCTGAGAAACCGCTGATCCTGCATCGCGAGCGTCAGCAGCTGGCGCAGGGCCGCGGCAAACTCGTCGTCCAGATCCGAATCCTTGCTCGTCACGCCGCGCGCCAACGCCACGTCGTCCTCGTCGAGCGCGCGAACGGCGTCGCGCAGCATCCCTGCGATCAGATCCGCCATGTGCTTGATGTAACGCGCGACCGCGCGCACCGGCCCTTGCGGCTCGCCGGTCGCGACGCGCACCGCGAACCGCGCGATCTTCTTCGACTCATCGCCGATCCGCTCGAGCTCGACGACGATCCGCGATGCCGCCTTCGCCATGCGCAGATCGCCCGCCATCGGCTGATGCAGCGCGATGAGTCGAAATGCCTCGCGATCGATCGTGCGCTCGAGGTCGTTGAGCTGCGCTTCGCGCGTGAGCACCACTTGCGCGAGCTTGGTATCTCCGTCGAGCAAGGCACGCACGGCCGTCGCGACCTGATCGATCGCGAGCCCGCCCATCGTGATGACGTGCAAGCGCAGTTGCGACAGCGCGGTATCGAATGAACGCGCCGTATGGCCTTCAGCGGGGTCCGGGGGGCGCTCGGGATTCATCGCCCTTACCCGGCATCAGCCATAGCGACCGGTAATGTAGTCTTCGGTCGCCTTCTTGCTCGGGTTCGTGAAGATCTTCGCCGCTTCGTCGAACTCGATGATCTCGCCCAGGTACATGAAGGCCGTGTAGTCGGACACGCGCGCCGCCTGCTGCATGTTGTGCGTGACGATCAGCACCGTCACCTGATCACGCAGCGTCGAGATCAGCTCCTCGATCTTCGCCGTCGCGATCGGATCGAGCGCGGACGTCGGCTCGTCGAACAGCAGGATCTCGGGCGTCGTCGCCAGCGCGCGCGCGATACACAAGCGCTGCATCTGGCCGCCGGACAGCGCGAGCGCGGAGTCCTGCAAGCGATCCTTCACCTCGTCCCACAACGCCGCGCCGCGCAGCGCCTTCTCGACCTCTTCCGCCAGCGTCGCGCGGCTGCGCACGCCGCGCAGGCGCAGGCCGTACGCAACGTTCTCGAACACCGATTTCGGGAACGGATTCGGCTTCTGGAACACCATGCCGATCCGCATGCGCACTTCGATCGGATCGACGCCGTGGCCGATGAGATTCAAGTTGTCGGGGTGCAGCATGATGCTGCCCTCGTAACGCGTGCCTGGCTGCAGGTCGTGCATGCGGTTGAAACAGCGCAGGAACGTGCTCTTGCCGCAGCCCGACGGGCCGATCAGCGCCGTCACCTGCTTGTCCGCGATCGGAATCGTGAGGCCCTTCAGCGCGCGATGCTCGCCGTAGTAGAAGCTCAGATTCTCGACCTGCGCCTTCACGTTCAAGGCGCGCACCTTGCGCGTGTCGTCCACCGTGATCGAGATGCGCGGCGCGCCGGCCGCCTGGCCCGGAGCGGGCTTGTCGGAGCCGTCGGACTGCAATGAAGTCTCCTGCGAAGGTCGCGCGGATCGAGCGGGGGTCGTCGTTTCCATATTCAAGTCCAATAAGCGCTTCATCCGACTCCCTTTCACCCGCGCAGCGGGGGAAGGTCAGGGATGGTGGCTCCTAAAACGTGTGGGCTCATCTCACGCAACCTACCAATTGATCTTCTTGCGGAAGCGGTAGCGAATCCAGATCGCCACGCCGTTCATCAGCAGGGTCATGCCGAGCAGGATCGCGCCCGCGGCGGCAGCATTCGCCTGGAATCCCGGATCAGGACGCGATACCCAGTTGAACATCTGGATCGGCATCGCCGTGAACGGGTCGCTCAACCATTTGAACGAAATGAACGGGAACTCGCTCGTGAACGGCGACTGCGGCAGGAAGGCAATGAAGCTGAGCGCGCCGATCGTGATGATGGGCGCCGTCTCGCCGATCGCGCGCGACAAGCCGAGGATCATGCCGGTGAGGATGCCGCCGGTCGAATACGGCAGCACATGATCCTTCGTCACTTCCCAGCGCGTGGCGCCGAGCCCGTATGCCGCCTCGCGAATCGCGTTCGGCACCGAGCGAATCGATTCGCGCGTCGCGACGATCACGATCGGCAGGATCAGCAGCGCGAGCGTGAAGCCCGCCGCGGCGATGCTCTGCCCCAGATCGAACTCATACACGAACAAGCCGAGCGCGAGCAGCCCGTAGACGATCGACGGCACGCCGGCCAGATTGGTGACGTTGATCTCGATGATGGCCGTGAACCAGTTCTTCGGCGCGTATTCCTCGAGATAGATCGCCGCGGCGACGCCGACGGGAACCGCGCACGTCGCCGTCACGAGCATGATGAGCGACGTGCCGACCCACGCGGCGAGAATGCCGGCGCGCTCGGGGCGGCGCGAGGCGAAATTCGTGAAGAAATCCCAGCCGAACCGCGGCGCGCCGTCGCGCACGAGGTCGATGAACAACACCGCCAGCACCGCCAGGCACGCGAGCATGACGACGAGGCCGGCGATCACGAACACCTGATCGAGAACCTTGCGGCGTGACAGATCCTTGCGCAGCACGTCGACATTGCGATAGGAGGCGACGTTCCCGCTCATCAGTAGGCCTCCCGGAAGCGGCGCGTGAGCGTGAAGCCGATGACGTTGAAGACGAGCGTGATGAACATCAGCACGAGGCCGGCGGCGAAAATACTCTGGTAGCCGATACTCCCGTGCGGCAAGTCGCCGAGACTCACTTGCACGATGTACGCGGTGATCGTAGCGGCGGGCTCGCGCGGGTCGAACGTGAGGTTCGGCTGCATGCCGGCGGCGATCGCGACGACCATCGTCTCGCCGACGGCGCGCGAGATGCCGAGAATGAACGCTGCGGCCAGCCCGGAGAACGCACCCGGCACGACGACACGCAATGCCGTCTGCAAGCGAGTCGCGCCCATCGCGTACGAGCCCTCGCGCATGTAGCGCGGCACGGCGCGCATCGCATCTTCGCTGACGGAGCTCACGTACGGCACGATCATCAAGCCAATGACGAGGCCGGCGCTCAGCATATTGAACCCGGGCAGCTCGGGCATCAGCCATTGCAGTACGGGCGTCACCATGGTCAGCGCGAAATACCCGTACACGACCGTCGGCACCGCGCCGAGCAGCTCGAGGATGGGCTTCACCGTCTCACGCACTTGCAGCGGCGCGAACTCGCTCAGGTAGATTGCGATCGTCGTGCCGAGCGGCACCGCGACGATCAGCGCGACGATGGTCGTCGTCAGCGTGCCCGCGACGAGCGGCGCGATGCCGTAATGGGCGTCCGCGAACAGCGGCGTCCACATCGTATCGGTGAAAAACTCCTTCAGCGAGACGTGCTCGAAAAACGCGCTCGATTCGATCAGCAGAATGGCGACGATCGCGAGCGTCGTGAACACCGCGACGAGCCCGGCCGCGAGCAGCAGCGTTTCGATCACTCGATCGCGCAGCTTGCGATAGCGCAACGCGGAACGCGAAATGGCCGGAGTGGATATCGCCTCGCTCAATGTAAAACCCTTCAACCCCGCAAATCTGCGGGGCGCACTTTAATCGGTGGCCGGCCGTCGCGTCGACCGTAGATTGTGATTTTGCACATGCCCGGGGGCGGATCAGCCCGCCCGCGGCTCGGATCGCTCACAGCTTGCCTTCGCGTGCCAGCAGCGCATCGATCGTGACGCCCACTTCGGGCACACCGCCGAATACGGTGCCGAGCTTGTTGTCGTGGAAGTGCTTCAGCGCGAGCTGATACGCCTGCTCCGGCAGAGGGACATAGCCCACTTCCCGCGCGAGCTCGGCACCCTCGCCCAAATAGAATTGAATGAATTCCCTGACCTCGGGGCGCTGTGCCGCCGTGTCGCGCACATAGATGAACAACGGACGCGACAGCGGCTCGTAGCTGCCGTCGATGACGGTTGCCACGCTCGGAGCGACAGCTTTGCCCTCGTGGTTCTGGATCGGGACGGCGCGCACGCGCTCCTTGTTACCGATGTAATAGGCGTAGCCGAAGTAGCCGATCGCGCCCTTGTTCGAGCCGACGCCCTGCACGATCACGTTGTCGTCCTCGCTCGCCTGGAAGTCCGTGCGGCTCGCCTTCGCCTTGCCGTTCACCGCTTCCGTGAAATAGTCGAACGTGCCGGAGTCGGCGCCCGGCCCGAACATCATCAGCGGCTCTGCGGGAAAATCCGCACGCACCTGATTCCATTTCGTGATGCGGCCCTGCGCCGCGGGCTCCCATATCTTGCGCAGATCCGCCGGCGTGAGTGTCTTCGCCCAGGTGTTCTGCGGATTCACGACGACCGTCAAGGCATCGAACGCCACCGGCAGCTCGATGTACCTGATCCCGGCCTTGCGGCACACCTCCATCTCCTCGGCGAGAATCGGGCGCGACGCATTCGAAATGTCCGTCTCGCCGCGGCAGAAGCGCTTGAAGCCGCCGCCGGTGCCCGCGATGCCGACGGTCACGCGAACCTTGCCGCGCTTCGAGATTTGAAATTCTTCCGCGACGGCTTCGGCAATCGGGAACACCGTGCTCGAGCCGTCGATCTTGATGACGCTTTGCGCAGCCGCGACGTGGGGCGCGGCGAGCGGCGCGAGCCCGAATACCACGGGTGCGGCGAACAACTGCCAGAGCTTCATGGGGTCGATCCTCGCTTGCGGCGTGCGCCGTTCCAAGCGGAACGGCGGGCGGTTTGAATGGGCGATAGACTCGCGACTCAACTGGGCCGCGAGTCTGCCGAGCTTCGATGACAGTCGTGTTACAACGACGGCACGGATTGCATGCGGGCGTCACAAATGCGTCATCCGCGCTCAAGCCCTTGCCGCAGTTGAGCGTGTTCGTTATAAGTCGCCGCCGCTGGGCATGGAGCCCGAGTGCAGCATGTGCAGGACGCGCACTGCCTTTTCCTTCAGCCCGCCTCCGGAGCCCAAGCACTTGTCCACCTCGAATGCCGCCGCCGATACCCTGGCACTGACGTGTGATCTGATCCGACGTCCGTCGGTCAGCCCCGACGACCAGGGATGCCTGCAAGTCATCGGCCAGCGGCTCGAGGCGGTCGGATTCGATGTCGAGCGCATGCCGTTCGGCCCCGTCGAGAACATCTGGGCGCGCCGCGGCAAGGGCGGCCCGCTGTTGTGCTTCGCCGGTCACACGGACGTCGTACCCACCGGTCCGCGCGAGGAGTGGCAGACCGATCCCTTCGAGCCCGTCATCAAGGACGGCATGCTCTACGGCCGCGGCGCGGCGGACATGAAGAGCGGCCTCGCTGCAATGATTACAGCGACCGAGCGCTTCATCGCGAAGCACCCGAATCATGGCGGCACGATCGCCTTTCTATTGACGAGCGATGAGGAAGGCCCTTCGGTCGACGGCACCCGCCGGGTCATGGAGGTTTTGACGGCGCGGGGCGAGAAGATCGATTGGTGCATCGTCGGCGAGCCGACGAGCACCGATGCGCTCGGCGACATGGTGAAAATCGGCCGGCGCGGCTCCCTGTCCGGCAAGCTCACCGTGCACGGCGTACAGGGTCACGTCGCCTATCCACACCTCGCCGACAATCCGGTGCACGCAGTCGCGCCCGCGCTCGCGGAGCTGGCGAGCCGCACTTGGGACAAGGGCAACGAATTCTTCCAGCCGACGACGTTCCAGATCTCGAACATCAGCGCGGGCACCGGTGCCCCGAACGTCATCCCCGGCGAGCTCAAGGCCCGCTTCAACATCCGCTTCTCCACGGAACAGACCGTCGAGCGCCTGCAGCAGACGATCACCGAGATCCTCGATCGCCACAAGGTGAACTACACGCTCGAGTGGTTCGTCTCCGGCCTGCCCTTTTTCACACCGCCGGGCACGCTGTCCAACGCCGTGCAGAGCGCCGTGAACGAGCACGTCGGCCGCAGGCCGGAGCTGTCGACGACGGGCGGCACCTCGGACGGCCGCTTCATCGCGCCGACGGGGGCTCAAGTCGTCGAGCTCGGCGTGATCAACGCGACGATTCACAAAGTGAACGAGTGCGTGCGCGTCGCCGACGTGGGTGCGCTGTCGGCGATTTATGAGCGCGTGATGGAGCTGTTGTACGCGAAGTGATCAGCGACGGAAGTTGCCGAGCGCGCCCCACGCCGCGAGCGCGGCGAGCGAGATCAATACCCACCAGGGCATCGACAGGCCGACGAACTGCCAGTCGACCTTGCCGCATTCGCCCGAGCCGGTGAGCACCTTCGTCACGACTTCGGTGATGGGCATGATGTCCATCAGGAAGTCGAGATCAGCGCCGCAGGCCGCGACCGTGCCCGGCGGCTGCGCCTGAATCCAGATGTGCCGCGACGCAATGCCGATGCCGCCCGCGGCCGCGATGAGGATGAGCACGCCGTAGATGCGCGCGCCGACACGGCCGGGGTCGTGCAGCGCCGCGATCAGGAAAATGGCGCCCACCGTGATGACCGCGACACGCTGGAAAATGCACAGCGGGCATGGCGTGAGACCCAGAACGTGCTGCGCATAGAGCGCGTACGCCATGAGCGCGGCGCATGCGAGCGCCCCCAGGCCGTTCACCAGGCGACGATTCCGGAGCACGGCTCAGCCCTGCGAACGCTGCGTGCGCGCCCTGAGCTGCTGCTCGACGTCCTCGAGCGACAGATGGCGAATGTCCTTGCCAAACACCATGTAGACGACGTACTCGCAGACGTTCTTCGCGTGGTCGCCGATGCGTTCGAGCGCGCGCGCCACCCACAGCACGTCGAGGGCGCGGCGGATCGTGCGCGGATCTTCCATCATGAACGTGATCACCTGGCGCTGAATCGCCTCGTATTCCTCGTCGACGAGGCGATCCTTTTTCGCGACCGCGACCGCCGCCTCGGCGTCCATGCGGGCGAACGCGTCCAACGCCTCGTGCACCATGTCCCCGACGATGCGGCCGAGATGCTTGATCTCGCGATAACGGTCCGCGGGCCGTTCGACCGCCGCGAGCCGCGAGCCGATGTAGCCGATTTTCTCGGCTTCATCGCCGATGCGCTCGAGATCGGTGATCGTCTTGATGACCGCGACGATCAAGCGCAGGTCGCCGGCCGCCGGGCTGCGGGTCGCGAGAATGCGGCTGCAGTCGTC
>JAEYXD010000043.1 GCA_023428645.1 Pseudomonadota bacterium | reverse complement strand
GCCTCGCGCTGTACCGGATTGCCATCGCCGAAGGTCCGCGCTTTCCGGAGCTGCGCAAGGCGGTGCTCGAGGACAGCTTTCCGCTGTTCATCCACAGCCTCGGCGAGGCGCTGATCGAGATCGGGCTTGCGACTCGCAAGGACAGCGAAGCGCTCGCGGAAGAGTTCTTGAGCCTGGTGCATGGGCAGCTCGTGTTTCGTGCCGCGTGCAGCGGCGCGGCGACCGTATCGGCAAAGCAGATCGCACGGCATGTCGAGCACGTGGTCGATCGGTTTCTCGCCTTGCATCCGCTGCGTAAGGCGCGCACGCGGTAGTCGGCAAACGCCCGGCACGCGAGCACTTCGATTTTGCAAATGGTGCGCGGGTCCGTATCGTTCGCCCGTGAGTGAGCGGAGCGTATCGTGAGAATTGCCAAGCCCCTGTTGTTGTTCACGACGCCGATCGGACTGGCCTATGGCCTCTACGAAGGCTATCGGCTCGCGGGCGGACTGGTCATCGTGATGGTGGCGATGATCGGCGTCATCGCGGCGGCGATGGGCTCGGTCGTGATGACGATCCGGCGCGAGCGCGCCGCCGAGCGCGCAAAACACGAGCCGCCGCCGGAAGCGTAGGAACGTAAGCCGCGGTTGCGGTGTTTAGAGCACGACACATCGGATCGATGAAGGAGTGCTCTCATGCGTCACGCGTTCATGCTCGTTGCCTGCATCACGTGCGGTGCCGCCCTCGCCGCCGAGCCCCAGGGCGAGACGCCCAACGCCGTCGTGGAACTGCAGCCGACGCAGGGCAACTCCGTATCGGGCACCTTGACCCTCATGTCGATGCAATCCGGCGTCCGGATCACCGGCACGGTGCAGGGACTCACACCGAACAGCGAGCAGGGCTTCCACGTGCACGCCAAGGGTGATTGCAGCGCGCCGGACGCGAGCAGCGCGGGGGATCACTTCAATCCCACATCGCAGCCGCACGGCAATCCGAAAAGCGCGAGCGCGCATCACCTGGGCGACATGATGAATTTACGCGCGGACGCGAAGGGCGTCGCGCAGGTCGACGTCTCCGTCGAGGGCGCGGGCTTGCACACCGGCCGGCCCAATGATCTGTTCGGCAAGTCGATCGTCGTCCACCAGAAGGCGGACGATTACAGCACGCAGCCCTCCGGGAACTCCGGCAATCGCGTGGCGTGCGGCGTGATCAAGGATGCCAAGCGCTGAGCGCTAGTGCGCCCTAGTGAGCCATGGCGGGTGCCGCGGCAGCGAGTGCCGCGGCCCTTTGTTTATCGCGCCGGATCGAGAAACACGCGATGACGATGAGAATGAACGCGACCAGCAGCATCGAATAGCCCCACGCCACGCCCAACCGCAGCGCCGGCCCGACGGCCATGCCCGTCTTCGCGTACGCCGTGCTGATCTGCCCCATCGTGAACGGCCCCATGGCCAGGCCGATGAACGTCATCATCATCAAGTACACGGCCGACACCGTCCCGCGCATCTGCGGCGGCACGAGGTCGTTCACCGTCGACGTCGCCGGCCCGATGTACATCGGGCTGAAGAACATCACAAGGAAATTGCAGATGTACACGACGGTGAGGCTCGTCGAGAAATACACGGCCGCCGCGAACGGCAGTGTCATGACGATGCAGAGCAAGCCGACGAGCAGGCGTCCGTGCTCCCAACGCTCCTTCAACTTGTCCGCGAGAATGCCGCCGGCGGAAATGCCGAGCCATGCACCGCTCGCGGCGGTCAAGCCGATGACCGTACCGAGTTCCGCGTGGCTCACCTCGTGCGCACGCAGCAGATACGGAACGGCGAAGAAGTTGCTGCCATAACCGACGAAGCCGATGCACGGAAACGCGACGCACGTCAGCATGACCGTGCGGTTCTTGAAGATCGCCGCGAACACGACAGGCGAGCGCAACGCCAGCGACTGCGCCCACGTGAATGTGCAATACACGCCGACGCCCATCGCGATCCATTGCACCGGGCTCGGCATCCAGCGGTTCAGCGTCCATGCGATCGCGACGATCGCCGCCAGGCCGATCAGGTTCGTCGCGATCGTCTTTGGACTCGCCTTGTTGAGGATGAGATTGAAGAAATTCAGGACGGGCAGCACCCCCATCAGCTCGCGTCCCGTCACCGCGAACGGCCGCGGCTCCGTCTTGACCGCAAGTCCCTCGCTCATGCCCCGCAGCGGCTCGCGCAGCGTCCTGACCCACAACGCCATCAACAAACCGGGAATGCCGACGAGCAGAAAGGCCATGTGCCAGCCTTTCATGCCGAACGGCGCCTGCGCAGGGTCCGGAAACCAGTGCTGCCACGTGTCGAGCACCACGCCGCCGATCGCCAAGCCGATGCCGCCGCCGATGTACACGCCGCTCGAATAGATCGCCATCACCGTCGCGCGCTGCTTCGGATTGAAGTAGTCGGCGAGAATGGAGAATGCCGCGGGGCTCGCGCTCGCTTCGCCAACGCCGACGCCGATGCGATAGCCGAGCAGCGTACCGAACGAGCGCGCCGTGCCCGACAGCGCGGTCATGAGGCTCCAGAATGCGAGGCCGATCGAGATCATCGTCGTGCGCATCCACACATCCGCGAGACGTCCGAGCGGGATGCCGAACAATGCGTAGAACACGGCGAACACGGTGCCGTAGAGAATGCCGAGGTCCGCGTCGGTGACCTTCAGGTCGGCTTTGATCTCCTCGGCGAGGATGGAGATGATCTGGCGATCGACGAAATTGAAGACATAGACGATCGTCAGGACGACGAGAACGTATTTCGCGTAGCCGCTGCCGACCATCGATTTGTCCGCGAAGCGCTTCGCGGGCTGGGCCGCGACGTCCGACTCGAGCACTCGATCCGCGGAATCGTTCATGTATCCCCCGACGTCTTCGTTTGAATGGCCGCGGCGATTCGCCACTGCATTGTTCTTCGCCGCTGCGTGCGGCTCGATGACGAGGCAACTATACGCGCGAGCGAATGAGGTTTGCATTTCGCCGCGCGAGTGTGCTGCAGTCCGGAAGACGACCCGCTGCTCATGGCGGACGCGCTTCTCACACATTGGTGCCGATCGCGAACGTCGCGGGACTTGCTCGCAAGCGGCGTCGCAGCCGGCGTTCGCATCTTGCATGCGGCTGCGACATCGCTGCCATGCCTCGATTGAGAACCGCGCAGCGAAACGTGAGAATGTCGGGCCTCGGTGCGCCCCCTTCCGCCTTCACGAATGAGCGAGCCGCTCGCGCCAACATCGACATGGAATTTCTTCGCCTCACCTGCCACCCAGCCGCTGCCGCCCCACCCGCGCTCGACATCGAAGCGATCGCCTTGACGCTCGCGACCGGCGCCGTGTCGTTCCGCTATCGCGTGCAGGGCGACCTTCACCGCGTGCGGCTGCCGCAGCCCGGGCCTGCGATTCGCACCGACGAGCTATGGCGCCACACCTGTTTCGAGGCGTTCGTGAATCCGCGCGGTGCGGAGCGCTACTACGAGCTCAACTTCGCGCCTTCGTCGGCCTGGGCGGCGTATTCGTTCGAGAGCTATCGGCTGGGCATGCAACCGATGACGTTCGCGAAGGCGCCGACGATTCACTGCCGCACGAGCGACGATGTGCTCATGGTCGAGGCGACCATGAACGTCAAATCGTTGCGTCACGACTCGCTGATCGGACTCGCGGTCGTCATCGAGGACGTGGATGGCAAGGTCAGTCATTGGGCGCTCGCGCATCCGCGACCCAAGGCGGACTTTCACGATGCCGCGGGCTGGACCGGCGGTTTCCAACGGTTCTCCGCCGAGGGGGGCGTATGAAATTCGGCATCGATCGCCTGCTGACGGATGTGACCCTGCAGCGCGAGCTGCAGGGTCGACGTGTGGCGCTGCTCGCGCATCCCGCGTCGGTCACGCCGAATTTGACGCACTCGCTCGATGCGCTCGCGGCGCTCGGCACGCTGCGATTGACGGCGGCGTTCGGCCCGCAGCATGGGCTGCGCGGCGACAAGCAGGACAACATGATGGAGTCGCCGACCTTCGACGATCCGGTCCATCGCATTCCCGTCTTCAGCTTGTATGGGGAGGTCCGCCGCCCGACAGCGGTGATGATGGACACGTTCGACGTGCTGCTCGTCGACTTGCAGGATCTCGGCTGCCGCATCTACACGTTCATCACCACGCTGCTGTATGTGCTCGAAGCGGCGGCGCAGCACGGGAAATCGGTCTGGGTGCTGGATCGCCCGAACCCAGCGGGACGGCCGATCGAGGGCCTCACGCTGCGCGGCGGCTGGGAGAGCTTCGTCGGCGCCGGTCCGCTGCCGATGCGCCACGGCCTGACGCTCGGTGAGCTCGCGCACTGGTTCGTGCAGCATTTCAAACTCGACGTCGATTACAAGGTGATCGAGATGGAGGGCTGGCAGCCGAACGCGGCGCCCGGTTTCGGCTGGCCGCTCGGCGAGCGCACGTGGATCAATCCGAGCCCGAATGCGCCGAATCTGTGGATGGCGCGCGCGTACGCGGGCACGGTGATGCTCGAGGGCACGACGTTGTCCGAAGGGCGCGGCACGACGCGGCCGCTCGAATTGTTCGGCGCACCGAACCTTGACGCGCGCGCGATTCTGCACGAGATGCACAGCCTCGAGGCGACGTGGTTGCGCGGCTGCACGCTACGCGCGTGCTGGTTCGAGCCGACGTTTCACAAGCATGTCGGCACGCTGTGCGAAGGCATTCAGATTCACACGGAAGATGGGAGCTACGATCACCAGGCGTTTCGGCCGTGGCGGCTGCAGGCGCTCGCGTTCAAGGCGATCCGTCGCCGCTACCCGGACTATCCGTTGTGGCGCGACTTCCCGTATGAATACGTACACGATCGCTTGGCGATCGACGTGATCAACGGCAGCGAGTTGCTGCGCGCGTGGGTGGACGACGCGACGTCGACGCCGGCGGATCTCGACGCGCTGACATTGCCGGATGAGGCGGCGTGGGCGCAGGAGCGTGCGGCCTATCTGCTGTATCCATGAGCGTGCGTAGGAACTGGCTCATGCGCCGAGCGTTCCGGCTTCGGGACTAACCACCGAGGAGATCGCTGACATGGCACGCAAGTACAGCAAGAAGGCGTCGAAGAAGGTCGAACGCGCGATGAGCGAGCGCAAACGCGGCAAGCTCAAGAGCGGGCGCTCGGGACGCAAGGTGACGAGCCGCAAGCAGGCGGTCGCAATCGGCTTGTCGGAGGCGCGGCGTTCCGGCGCGAAGGTGCCGAAGAAGAAGAGCGGCGGACGCAAGAAAAGCACCACCGGACGCAAGAAGAGCAGCACGGGACGCAAGAAGACCAGCAACGGTCGCAAGCGGGCGAGCAAGAAGAAGTAGCCACTTCCGAGAGTGAATGCGGTGAGGGGCGCGCAGCGCGGCGACGCCCGCGCGTGCCCTCCACCTGCGCTCCGTGCGGTCTCTCGCGGGAGAGACCGCCAGATCAGTCGGACGCCTTCGCCGCCGCCGAGCGCATCGGAATCTCCGGAATCAGCACGATCAACAGCACGCCGGCGATGACGATCCAGAGCGCTCGACCGAGCATCTCCGCGATCGACGTCGCGAACGCGACCTTCGTGCCCCGCTCGATCTGCCCGACGAGCTGATTCCCATAGGCGCGCATGGCCGTGTGCAGCCGTTCGAGCGTTTCGTTCGTCGCGCTTTCGACCATCGCCGGTTCCTTCGCCATGATCGAGCCGCGGAACAAGCGCACGACCGTCTCAGCGACCTCCGGATCGTTGAGCGCGCGCACCGGCACGTTCGCGAGCTGCTCCTTGACCGCCTCCCCGAGCAGCGGATCCCGCAGCAAGCGATCGCGGCCTGAGTCGCCGGCCCGCAGCTCCGCCTCGATCGAATCCGCGCGCGCCTCGAGCTGCTCGTGAACGCGCTCGCGAATGCCGCCATCGCGCAGCGGCGCCTTCACGACGTCCGGCAGGCGCGCATCCGCCAGCACTTCCTCGAGCGCGGCCGCATCGCCGCGATACGCCTGCTCGATCACCGCGAAGCGCGCTTCCAAAGCCGCATCGACGTTCTGTCGCACCACATCGGCGCTCATCGCTTGCTGCTGCACGCCGCCCAAGTCGATGTCGTGCTGCGTCATGCCGGGCAGCAACGGCAGATGCCGCGGCAAGGCGTCCGTGAGGCTGTGCGTGAGGAACGTCCCGAACACCGCCACGCCGACGGTCGAGCCGATCTGCCGCGCGAACTGGCTCATGCCGGTCGCGCTGCCGAGCTCGTGCAGCGGCGCCGCGTTCTGAATCACGAGATTGAACAGCGTCTGCGCCGGGCCGAGACCGATGCCGGTCAGCGCGAGCCGCCATGCCAGATCGAGCGTGGTCGTGTCCGGGCCGATGCTCGTCAACGAGTACACGCCAATGACGAGCACGATGCCGCCCGCGATCATGAAGGGCTTGTAACGACCGGTGCGGGATACGAGCCGGCCGCTCAGGACGCTGCTCACGATCAGGCCGCCCATCAACGGCAACAGCGCCGCGCCGCTTTCCGTGGCGTTGATGCCTTGCACGACCTGCATGTAGAGCGGCATGAACATCACGACGCCCAGGAACGCCATGCTCACGACGAACGACGCCATGATCGCCGCGCGGAAGGTCTTGATGCGGAACAGGCCGATCGAGAGGATGGGCTCGTCCGTGCGCGACTCCACGTAAAGGAAGACACAGAACGCAACCAGTGACAGGGCGAACAAGCCGATGATCTGCGGCGAACCCCATGGATGCGCCGTACCGCCGAGCGTCAACGCCAACAGCAGCGGCGTGAACGTGAGCACGACGAGCACGGCGCCGAGATAATCGACCTTGCCGCTGCCGCGATGCCGCAGCGGCGGCATGCGATACAGCAGCATGAACAACGCGAGCAAGCCGAGCGGCAGGTTGACATAGAAGACCCAACGCCAGCCCGCGACCTGGTAGCCGCCCAACGTCACGGTGCCGTGGTCCGTGAAGAAGCCGCCGATGAACGGCCCGATCACCGTCGCAAGGCCGAACACCGAGCCGAACAAGCCGAACAACCGCCCACGCTCGCGCGGCGGATACAGATCGGCGATCACGGCGAACGACACGGTCATCAAGGCGCCGCCGCCGAGCCCTTGGATGGCGCGGAAGACGACGAGCTGCATCATGCCGCTGCCGATGACCGGCAATTCCCCGAACTCGCCGGCCAGTCCGCACAACGCGGAGCCGACCAGGAACACGACGACGCCGATGACGAGGATGGGTTTACGGCCGTAGAGGTCGCTCAGCTTGCCGTAGATGGGCACCGAGACCGTCGAGGCGAGCATGTACGCGGTGGTGACCCACGCATACATCGACAGGCCGTGCAGCTGTTCGATGATTCGCGGCATCGCCGTCGAGACGATCGTTTGATCCAGGGCGCTCAGCAGCATCACCACTGCCAGCGCGGTCAGAATCGTGCGCTTTTCGGCCGCGGTCACATTCGCGTCGGTCACGGAGCTCTCGTTGTGTTGCACGGCCGCGAATGTTAACGCGGCGGCCGCAGTCCGGCGCAACCTGAAGCAAGACCAATCCGTACCTCTTACGATTCTTTTCCAACCGAGCATCCGCCCGGCGGCACACATTGCGGAACAGCCGCTACGCGCAGCGCAGTCATGCGCTCAGATGAGATCGTGCGACAGCGTTTCCTCTGCCGTCACCTCGATGTTCTCGATGCTCCCGAAGGCGAGCTCGTCGTTCGTGAGCGGATCATCCTCGTTCGCGTTGCACGTCAGCGCGATCGTGTAGTCGCCTTCCGGAATGTAGTTGAAGAAGTACTGTGGAACGGCGGCCACGCCCCCTTGGATCAGGACCCGCGTCGTCAGGAACGGCTCCTCGCCCAAGCCGTCGCGGTCATCCGGGATCCGGTCGCGGCCGGCGAACAAATACGCCGCTCCACCCTCCACGAGCGTGCCCGAGCCCGGACAGTTCGCGGTCACCCTGCCGAAGATCTCGCCCGTTTCCTCCGGCAGCACGGCGCGCAGCACCGGGGTGAGCGTGTACACGTTCGCATCGTCATCGAAACTGAGCGACTGCCGCAGGTCGAGCGTGAGCACGAGGTCCTCGCTGGTCGACTCGGATTCATCGAGCGTGAACGCCACGTCGGCGAACGCACCGACCGTGTTGTTGAGCTCGAACTCGAGACCGCCGATCGTCGTGACGACGTCATCGTCCTCGTCGTCCGGATCGAACAACAGCCGCACGCCGGTATAGCGGCCATCGGGCAGCTGCTCATCGGTGAACAATCGAAACAGGTTGCCGTCGACGTATTGGAGCAGATTGATCCTTTGCGGATCATCGAAGAGAAGCGTTTGATTGCCGCTGGCGCTCAGGAATTCCACGCCCTCGATCTCGGCGATCACGCCGGTGAGCGCGGGGTCTGCGAGCGTCGTTTGCATGTCCAGCGTGACGGTTCCCTCGCAGCCGACGAGCGCCGCCGAGCCGAGCACCGCGAGCGCGCGGGCCCACGCGCGCCGTTGCATCCCTTCCTCCGAGCGCACCGTCGATCCCATCATCTTCTCCCGCAGCCCTCTGCTGCACCGATCGCTGAGCGTGCGCCTGTGTAACTCGCGGCGCGATGCACGTGCAAGCGTTCGTACTCAATCGTAAAGAGTGTCGACAAAAGTTCGCGGTCGTCGTGCCTGGCGGATGCGCGGACAGCGGACCTGGAAATCGCTCGCGGCGGTAGCAGGTGTTTCACGGACTCGCTATGATCGGCGCGTCATTTGCCGCTCCCTCTTGCCGGATGCTGCTCATCGAACTGCCTCGCGCACTCGAAGAATATTTCGCTTACGCCGAAACCGAGCCGACGCGCAAGGGACGTCGTTTTTCGATCACGCTGCCGTTTTACTGCGGCGATCGACTCGATCGCATGCAATGGTGGTATCACGTGAGCCCCTCCGAGGAACTCATGTACGAAGGCGAAGGCATCGCCGTGTTGCGCGCTCGAGCCACCGAGCGGTTTTTGCGCCATATCGAGCGCTGGCTGGCGAATACGAACCAGCGCTTGCATGGCGATGCAGCGATCCCGCGCATCACACCCCTGCCGAAACGAGCCTGCGAGACCGGCGCAGCACTCATGGAGCTTGGGGCTCTGCCCGAGGCGAAGGTCGTCAACGGTTGACGTTTGCGACCCGCGACGGGTCGCCCCGGAGCGATCAGGTTGAGGTAAGCTTCCGGCCCTTCCCGCCCGCCGCTCCTGCTGAGATCGTCACGTGCCAGAGCTCAGTGCACTCATTGGAATCGCCGTCGCCATTGCGTTCGGCGCGATGAGCCCAGGCCCCAGTTTCGTCATGGTCGCGCGTGCCGCGGCCGTGCAGTCGCGCGGCGACGGCTTGTACGCCGCGCTTGGCATGGGGCTCGGCGGTCTGCTGTTCGCGATCGCCGCGCTGCTCGGCCTGCACGGGTTGTTGCTCGCGGTGCCCTCCCTGTATTGGATTCTCAAAGTCGCTGGCGGCCTGTATCTCGTGTATCTCGGCGTGCGGATTTGGCTGGCAGCGAAGCACCCTCTGTCGACCGCGCCGGCCGCAGGCGCGGCGCGCCAACGTGGCGCGCGCTCATTGCTGCTCGGGCTGACGACGCAAGTCAGCAATCCGAAAGCGGCGATCATCTATGCGAGCGTATTCGCCGCCTTCCTGCCCGCCGCCGCGACGTTCGGTTTCAAGGCAGCGGTCGCGACCGCGGTGTTCTGCATCGAGCTCGGCTGGTACACGATCGTCGCGCTCGTCTTGTCGGCGAGCGGCCCGCGCCACGCGTATCTGCGTTTCAAGGCGTGGATGGATCGGGCTGCCGGCGGCATCATGGTCGTGCTCGGATTGAAGCTCGTCTCGTCCACGAGCCGCAGTATCGGATGAGCTCGAAGCGCGCAGCTGCGGAATCGCCGGCCGAGGAAGTCGCGGCGGGCGTGTTCGGCCAATGGCTGATCGAAGCGCGCGCGGCGCTTGCTGGCGATCACGGCGCGAACGTGCCGTGCGGCGACTGCATCGGCTGCTGCGTGTCGTCCTATTTCATTCCCGTGCGGCCGGAAGACACGCGCGCGATCGCGAGAATTCCGGTCGACGCGCTGATCCGTCCAGGCGCGCAGGGCGGCAATGCGATGCTCGGCTATCGCGAGGACGGCACGTGCCCGATGCTGCACGCCAGACAATGCTCGATCTACGCCGACCGCCCGCGCACGTGCCGCGACTACGACTGCCGCATCTTCGCCGCGGCGGGCATCGCCGCCGGCGGCGAGGACAAGCACGTCATCAATCGCCGCGTGCGTGCGTGGCGCTTCACGTATGCGACGCCGGCCGATTGGGAAGCGCACGAAGCCGTGCGCAATGCCGCTCGGTTCATTCGCGACCAGAAGGCGAGCTTTCCGGGCGGACGAGCGCCCGCCACGCCGATGGGCATCGCGGTGCTCGCGCTCAAGACATATAAGGTCTTCCTGGATGCGAACGTGCGAGCGAAGAGCGCCACGGATATCGCGACCGCAGTCGTCGCCGCGAGTCGGGAATTCGACGCGAACGGCCACGAGGGCGACGCGCCGCCGGCCGGGTCCACGGAACAGTAATCGCGGGACCGCAGCGATGATGCGTGCGGCCGCCCTCCTTCCCGCGGCCGCGAAACCTCCCCCCGCCCGAGCGCGTTGAGCTGGCATTCATCCAAGGAAGCCCTCGATGCGCTATCTCGCATTGTGCTGCGATTACGACGGCACGCTCGCCCACCACGGCCGGATCGACGAGCCGACGTTCGCCGCGCTGGAGCGCCTCAAAAAATCGGGGCGGCACCTGTTGATGGTGACGGGCCGGGAGCTCGACGAGTTGCAGTCCGTGTGTCCGCGTCTCGACTTGTTCGATCGAGTCGTCGCCGAAAACGGCGCCTTGCTCTATCGGCCCGCGACGAGGGAGGAGCAACGCCTCGCTGAGCGGCCGCCCGATGCGTTCGTCGCCGCGCTCAAGGCGCGAAACGTCGAGCGGATCTCCGTCGGCCGCGTCATCGTCGCCACGTGGGAGCCGCACGAAAATGAGGTGCTCGAGACGATCCGCGACCTGGGCCTCGAGCTGCAGGTGATCTTCAACAAAGGCGCCGTGATGGTGCTGCCGGCTGGCATCAACAAGGCCTCCGGGCTGCGCGTCGCACTGAATGAGCTCAATCTGTCGGCGCACAACGCGATCGCCGTCGGCGATGCCGAAAACGATCATGCCTTCCTGAGCATCTGCGAATGCGGCGTCGCTGTCGCGAACGCGCTGCCCGCGCTCAAGGAGCGCGCCGACATCGTGACGCGCGGCGATCATGGCGCGGGTGTCATCGAGCTCATCGACGAGATCCTCGCGAACGATCTCGCGGATCGCGAGGCGCAGCTCGTGCGCCATCACGTCGTGCTCGGCAAGACGGCGGACGGGACGAACGTGCGCCTGTCCCCGTATGGCATCAACGCGCTCGTCGTCGGCACGTCGGGGGCCGGCAAATCCAGTATCGCAGCGGGCCTGATCGAACGGCTGCGCGCGAACGATTACAACTATTGCATCATCGATCCCGAAGGCGACTACGACGCGATCGCATCGACGGTCGTCCTCGGCAGTCCCGAACGCCCGCCGACGCTCGACGAGTGCGTGCAGCTGATCTCCAAACCCGAGACGAATGCCGCGATCAATCTGCTCGGCGTGAAATTCGAGGATCGACCGCACTTTTATTTGAGCTTGTTCGCACGCATCCAGGAGGTGCGGGCGCGGACGGGGCGTCCGCACGTACTGATCGTCGATGAGGCGCATCACGTGCTGCCCGCCGAATGGCAACCCGCGGCCACGGCGCTGCCGGAACGCTGGGACGGCGTGCTGCTCGTGAGCGTAACGCCGAGCCTGATTGCGGCACCGATTCTGCGCACGTTGGACACGGTGATCGTGCTCGGCGACAAGCCGCAGGCAATGCTCGATGAGTTCGCCGCGGCGAACGGCGTCGAGGTGCCGCGCGTAATGTCCGAGCGGGCGGCGGATATCGATGCGGCGAGCACGCCGATCGGACCATTGGCGAACGGGTCTGCGCTGCTATGGAGCAAGTCCAGCCAGCGGGCACCGTTGCTGATTCAGGTGGAGCCGAGCAAGGCGGAGCGTCGCCGGCATTTGCGCAAATACGCGGAAGGCGAGCTGCCCGCGGAGCGCAGCTTCTATTTCCGCGGACCGGAGCAGAAGCTCAAGCTGCGCGCGCACAACTTGATCTTGTTCATGGAGCTCGCGGACGGCGTCGATGCGGACACCTGGGAGTTCCATTTGCGCCGCGGCGAGTATTCGCAGTGGCTGCGCGAAGCGATCAAGGACCCGGAGCTCGCGCAGCTGGTCGGCGAGATCGAGCAGCGGAGCACGCTGGATGCGGAGCAGTCACGGCGGGAAGTGCGTCGCTTGATCGAGGAGAAGTACACGCTGCCGGGCTGACTTGCGACTGGCGAGCGTTCTGCGCGAGCAACGAGCCGCCCGCACGCCTCAGCGCTGCGCCTTCACGTTCACCACGCGTTGATGAGTAGACGAGGGCATTTGCCCCTCCTGATCCACGTACTGTCGGGCGCCTCGGCTTCATTTCAGTATGCCGCCGAGGCACATCTTCCAATCCCCAAGATGCCGTCATGAATCGCTCCTCGACCCGCCGCTATTTCGCAGATGGAGATTTTGACTTCACCGCGCGCACGGCGCTTGGGCACGCAGCGCAAGGCACAGGGGACATCGGCCCGTTGCTGGCGCTCTTCGAGCGGATCGAGAACGGCAATGCGTCGAGTTGGTACAAGGCATGGCGCCAGATGGCCGATGGCGCGCGCGCCGCTGCGATCTCGGCCGCCGCACAACGGCACACGCAGACAGCTGCGGCATTCTTCCTGACCGCATCCGAAGCGTACGACCAGGCGCTCGCATTCATCGATGGGTTGCCTGGCGATTCATTGCTGCTGCCGACCTTCAGGCTGCACCGCGAATGTTGGGACGCTTTCATCGAGGCCAGTGCGGGCCAGCACGAACGCCTGGCAGTTCCCTATGACGGCGCTGTACTGCCTGGTTATCTGTTGCGCCCCGATGCATCGGCCGCAGCGCGACCAACCGTCGTTGTGAGCAACGGGAGCGATGGCGCGTTGACGGGATTGTGGTCGACCGTCATCCGCGCGACGCTCGAGCGTGGCTGGAATGCTTTCGTGTTCGACGGACCGGGACAACAATCATTGCTGTTCGAACGAGGCATCTTCTTCCGCCACGATTGGGAAGCGGTGCTGACGCCGGTCGTCGACTGCCTGGTCGCACGCCCGGATGTGGAGGCGAACGCGCTGCTTGCCTACGGGATCAGCCAGGCGGGGTATTGGCTACCGCGTGCGCTGGCTTATGAGCATCGTTTCGTTGCCGCGGTCGTCGATTCGGGCGTCATGGATGTGAGCCAGGCATGGTATTCGCAGGTGCCGCCGGAGCTGCTCCAGATCTTCCGATCCGGCGACGCGGCGGCGTTCGACCGATACATGAGCATGGGCGACGTCGACCCAAAGCTGTCGCGCACGTTCGCCTTTCGCGCACGTCCGTACGGCAAGACGTCCGCGTTCGAGTTGTTTACCGAAGTGGGCAAATACTCGCTAAGAGGCCTCACCGACAAGATCACGACGCCGCTCATGATTACCGATGCCGAGGGCGAGGAATTCTTCCCAGGACAAGCTCAGCAGCTGTTCGATGCGCTCGAGGGCGAAAAGGCGCTGGTGAAATTCACTCGCGAGGAAGGCGCCGATTCGCACTGCGAACCCCTCGCACGACGACTCGTATCACTGCGGATGAACGATTTCTTTGCTGATCACCTGAGATAGCCGCCCGAGCATGCCGGCGATGAAGGCGAGCGCCAGCCTCAGCGCTGCGCCTTCACGTTCACCTGATTCACCGTAAACCCCGCCGTCTGCTTGTAGCGAAGCGCGATCTCCTCGAGTTCCGCCTGCGACATCACCTCGTGAATGTGCGCAAAACCGTTCGGTGCCCGATCCTCGACGATCTGCATCACCTGCTCCGGGCCATTCTGACGATTCAGCAGGACGAGCTTCGAGGTCGCCGGACGACGCTCCTCCTCATAGGCGAGCAATGCATCCGGCACCGCAAGCTTCTGCAACGCGTTCGCCACCGCCTCGGCATCGAGAATCGCCTGCGACGCGCCGTTCGAGCCGATCGGGTACATCGGATGCGCGGCATCTCCGAGCAACGTCACGCGTCCCCGCGTCCAGCTCGGCAATGGATCGCGATCGACGAGCGGAAACTCGTAGACGAACTGCGCGCCTTCGATCAGCGCCGGCACGTCGAGCCACGGAAACTTCCAGCTCGCGAATCGCCCGGCGAAGCGCGATTTCGGCACCTCGCGATTCCAGTCCTGACGCGGCGGCGATGTCTCGGGCACCGTCAGCTCGGCGATCCAATTGATGAGCGCGCGTCCTGCGTTCGCATGCCGCTGCGAAATCGGATAACAGACGAACTTCTCGTGCTGATAGCCGGCCATGATCATCGTACGGCCGTCGAGGAACGGCTTCGCTTCGCTGACCGCGCGCCACAGGATGCGCTGCGCGAAATTCGGCTCGCCCTCGTGCGGATAGAAATGCTGACGCAGCACGGAATGAATGCCGTCCGCCCCGATCAGCGCTGAGCCTTGCGCCTCGAAGGTCGAGCCATCCGCGCGCTTGAAGCGGGCCACGACGACATCACCGCGCTGTTCGACGGCTTCGAACGACGCATTCGTCTCGATGCGCCCGCGCCCCAGGCGCTCGAGCGCCGCCTCGTACAACAGCATCTGCAGATCGCCACGATGGATCGAGTACTGCGGAACCGCGTAGCCCGCGGCGATGCCGCGCGGCTCGCTCCAAATGAGCTGACCGAACTTGTTGTAGTACTCGAGCTTGCCCGTTTGAATCGCCGTCGCCGCGAGTCTCGGCGCCAGCCCGAGCTCGTGCACGACGCGCGCGGCATGCGGCAGGAGATTGATGCCGACGCCGAGCGGCTTCAGCTGCCCCACCCGTTCGTATACACGGGCTTCGATCCCGCGCGAATGCAAACACAAGGCTGCCGCAAGGCCGCCGATACCGCCGCCGACGATCAAGATCGGTAAAGTCATACGTCCGCTCGAGATGTAGGCGAACGACGTTGTTATGTCTTGATTCGCCCGAGTTGCATACAAGATCTTAACCGACCCGCGTGTCCGCGTCCGCGTAGACCGCACAAAAGCGTTCCCGGCCCACACGGATCGTCGTCTGCTGCGAGGCTACTCGTCGCAAAGCATGCGGCAGCGCGGCGGCGGTTTGTTACATTGCGCGTCTTTGTTACAGCTCGAAGGATTTGCCATGTCCCTCGCTCACCGCTGCGGATTCGCTGCTATCGTTCTGGCCCTCCTCACTGCCTGCTCGCAAGAACCTACCGCCGAAATGACCACACCGGCCGACAATCCCCTGTTCGTCGAAAGCACGCTCCCCTACAAGACACCGGCGCTCGATCGCATTCGTACCGAGCATTTCCGTCCGGCGTTCGAGGCGGGCATGGCCGAGCAGCGCAAGGAAATCGAGGCGATCGTCGCGGACGGCGCCGCGCCGACGTTCGAGAACACGATCGTCGCGATCGAGAAATCCGGGCAGCTGCTCGCGCGCACCTCGATGGTGTTCTCGAGCCTCACCTCCTCGAACACGACGCCGGAGCTGGAGGAAATCCAGAGCGAGATGTCGCCGAAGTTGTCCGCGCATTCCGACTCCATTTTCCTGAACGGCGACCTGTTCGCGCGCATCAGCGCGCTGCATGACCAGCGCGAGACCCTCGGCCTGGATCCGGAATCGCTGCGGCTGCTCGAGCGCTACTACATCATGTTCGTACGCGCCGGCGCGAAGCTGTCGGAAGCGGACAAGACGAAACTCAAGCAGATGAACGAGGAGCTCTCGAAGCTTTCGAACAATTTCCGCCAGAATGTGCTCAAGGGCGTGAACGCGAGTGCGGTCGTCGTCGACGACGTCGCCGAACTCGACGGACTGTCGCCCGCGCAGATCGCGACCGCGGCCGAAGCGGCCAAGGCGCGCAATCTGGAAGCCAAGTGGGTCATCGCGTTGTTGAACACGACCCAGCAGCCGCCGCTCGCGCAATTGAAGAATCGCGCGCTGCGCGAGCGCATCTTCAAGGCGTCGACCGCCCGCGGCGTCGGCGGCGAATTCGACACCACCGGCATCATCGCGCAGGTCGTGAAGCTGCGCGCCGAGCGCGCCCGGCTGCTCGGCTATCCGCATCACGCGGCCTACGTGCTCGAAGATGAAACCGCGCTCACCGCCGATGCCGTCAACGACATGCTCGCACGGCTCGCGAAGGCGGCGGTCGTGAACGCGAAAGCGGAAGCGGCCGCGATCCAGCAGCTGATCGACTCGCAACAGAAGGCGAGCGGCAACGAGAGCTTCCGTCTCGAACCGTGGGATTGGGACTTCTATGCGGAGCAGGTGCGTGCCGCGAAGTACTCGTACGACGAATCGCAGGTTCGCCCGTACTTCGAGATGAACAGCGTGCTGCGCAACGGCGTGTTGTTCGCGGCCGAGCAGCTCTATGGAATCAAATTCCAGGAGCGCAAGGACATCCCGACGTATCACGACGACATGCTCGTGTTCGAGGTGTTCGATGCCGACGGCTCGCAGCTCGGCTTGTTCTTCGTCGATTGGTACGCGCGCGACAACAAGCGCGGCGGCGCCTGGATGAGCAGCTATGTCGATCAGTCGCGCCTGATGGGCACGAAGGCCGTCGTGCTCAACAATCTCAACATTCCGAAGCCGCCCGCCGGCCAGCCGACGCTGTTGACGTTCGACGAAGTCAACACGGCGTTCCATGAGTTCGGTCATGCGGCGCATGGCTTGTTCTCGAACGTGCAATACCCGCAGTTCTCGGGCACGAGCGTGCCGCGCGACTTCGTCGAGTACCCATCGCAGTACAACGAGATGTGGGCGACGGACCCGAAAATTCTCGCGAACTACGCCAAGCACTATCAGACGGGCGAGCCGATGCCGCAGGCCCTGATGGACAAGGTGCTCGCGGCCCGCAAGTTCAATCAGGGCTATGCAACGACGGAGTATCTCGCCGCGGCGATCGCGGATCAGGCGCTGCATCAGCTGGCGCCGGATGCGACGCCGAGCCGGGCCGCCATCGCGGCGTTCGAGCAAGGGGCATTGAAGCGCGCTGGACTCGACTTCTACGCGGTACCGCCGCGCTATCACGCGACGTATTTCTCGCATGTATTCGCGGGCGGTTACTCGGCCGGCTATTACGCGTACATCTGGAGCGAGGTGCTCGCGCGCTCGACCGAGGACTGGTTCAACAAGAATGGCGGGCTCAAGCGCGAGAACGGCGACCTGCTGCGCCAGAAAGTGTTGTCGCGGGGCTTCAGTGTCGATGCGTTGACGATGTTCAGGGACTTCTACGGCAAGGACCCGGAGATCGGTCCGTTGCTCGAGTCGCGCGGCCTGTCGTTGACGAGTACAGGCGCGGCGAAATAGCCCTTTCGTGTTGGGACTACGTGCGCCGTGCATCGTCGCGATCGTCGTGACGCTGCCGGCCTGCGCGCCGCTCGCGACGCACGAGTCGCGGGCGGCGCATTCGAGCCTGGGCTGCATGCGCGCCGCACTCGCGGAGCACGATTTCGCGGCGCTTGCGGATGGCAAAGCCCACTGTGTCGCGTCCGGGTTGATCGCTTTGCGATGCAGCACGACGGAGGCTTGGCTCGCGGGCGTCGGTAAAGAGATCAAGGATCTGTTTGGCCGGGGCGATGCCGATTGGGATGATTTGCGGGCGGATGCGCGCGGCATCCGCTGTGCTCATTCGGCGACAAATGACAGGCGGTTACTCGAGTGTTGCGAGTCTGTAATGGCGGTTTCCTCGGCGCGGTAGCCGACTGTTAACCGCTAGACATTTTTCAAGGTATGCTCGCCGCCTCCAACCAACCCATCCCAATAGGAATTCTCATGCGTCAATTACCGACGGCGGTAGCGTTCGGCCTGATCGCCTTATCGATGGCCGGCTGCTCCGGCGACAACAAGCAGGCGGCGGGCGCTGCCTCGCAGAGTGCCGCCGGTGAGCGCACCGAGGATCAGCAGACGCTCTATGCGCTCGGTGCCGCCGTGGCGCGCAACATTGCTCCGTTCAACCTGACCGAGGCCGAGCTGAAGCACGTGCAGGCCGGTTTCGCCGATGGCGCGATGAACAAGGATGTGGGTGACATTCAGTCGTACTTCCCCAAGATCCAGGAGCTGCAGAACGAGCGCATTGCCGCGGCAGCGGAAACCGAGAAGAAGTCGGGTGAGGCGTATCTCGCCAAGGCAGCCGCGGAGCCGGGTGCGCGGCAAACGCCGTCGGGAGTGGTCTACAAGGAAGTCTCGGCGGGCACGGGTCCGTCACCGGCTGCGTCCGATACGGTCAAGGTTCACTATCACGGCACGCTGCAGGACGGGAAAGTGTTCGACAGCTCGGTGGAGCGCAACGAGCCTGCGACGTTCCCGCTCAATGGCGTGATTCCTTGCTGGACGGAAGGCGTGCAGATGATGAAGGTCGGCGGCAAGGCGAAGTTGACCTGTCCATCGGCCACTGCTTACGGTGATCGTGGGGCGCCGCCGGACATCAAGCCGGGCGCTACGCTGGTGTTCGATGTCGAGCTGCTCGGGATCGAGAAGCAGTAATGGTCTTCGCTAGCCGCCAGCGACGGTGCTGGCGGCTAGCCTCCCCTGCCGCGTCGGCACTTCGTCCGATCGCCGCCCTCGCCAGGGCATTGGCATTTCACCGAGCACGCGCACTCGTTCGGGTCGTCACTTCATCCGACGACGAGGCCTCCGGAATCGCGTGCGCATCGGTTCGGCTTCTCGGCACTCAGTCGACCGCGCGCATCGACTCGGCTTCTCGGCACTCCGTCGGCCGCGCGCATCGGGTCGACTTCTCGGCACCCTGTCGACCGCGCGCGCCCTTCGGGCTGCAATCGGCCTAGGCCGGGGTGAGCGTCTTGGCCTGAGCTCCGCAAGCTCATCACGACTTCTTCTGGACGTGCCCGCAACATCTGGCCTTCCCGCTCTCATGCTTTCGGCAACCCGCATGAGCGACGTGCCATCCGGACGACGGGAGGGCCAGCTCGACTGAGCCCTTCCCACCACCACCGCAGTTTGCCAAGACGCTCACCCCGCCCTCTCCGATTGCGAAGAGCGCGCTGC
>JAEYXD010000223.1 GCA_023428645.1 Pseudomonadota bacterium | reverse complement strand
TTGCTGAGCGCGGCGGTCATCGACCACTTCGACATCGGCATGATCGAGATGACGGAAACCGACCCGGCCTTCACTGCGCGGCTGCGCACCGAGGCGGTCTATGCGCAAGCGCAAGCGGAGCTGCTGGATGGGCTCGAGCTCAGCATCGGCGCGCGCTACGAACGAGGCGAGCAGGAAGTCGGCCCGCTGCAAGTGTTCGACGTTCTCACGAACTCGGGCGCGTCGACGCGGCTCGACAACGACTACCTGTTGCCGGCGGCGACGCTCACGTACAAGTTTCGCGACGACATGCAATTGCGGTTCAACGCGTCGAAGACGATCGCACGGCCGCAATTTCGCGAGCTGATGTACCAACTGTATTTCGATCCGGAGGCCAACCGGGCGTACCGTGGCAACCCATTGTTGACGGACAGCGAGTTCTTCAACGCGGAGGCACGTTACGAGTGGTACTTCGCGCCCGAACAGCGCCTCTCGGCCGCCGGGTTCTACAAAACCATCGATCGGCCGATCGAGACGTTCACGGCGTTCAACGACAACACCCCGGAGACCAGCTTCGCGAATGCGCCGGAAGCCGTCTTGTATGGTGTCGAGTTCGAAGTGCAACGATATTTTCCGCTCGATGCGCTGTTCGCGGGCGAGTTCCTCGGGGCACGACGCGTGGTGGCACTCGGCAACTACACCTTCACGGACTCGACGATCAACGTCGACGCCGGCGACATGGCAAGCGTGTATCCGGCGATCACGCAGCCAGCGACGAACTTCTTCAGGGACGGCAGCAAGATGACCGGACAATCGGATCACCTGATCAATTTGCAGTTCGGCCTCGAGCATCCGGGCAGGCTTTCGCAGCAAACGCTGCTGGTGTCTTTCGCGAGCGATCGCGTGACGAGCCGCGGCCCCACGGGGATGCCGGACATTTACGAATCGCCGGGTTGGCGCGTCGACTTCGTCGCGCGTCAAGCGCTGACGCTCTTCGGCACGGACCTGGAAGGGAAGGTGGAGATCCGCAACATCCTCGGCCAGGATTACAAGGAGTTTCAGGAGCGCGCGGGCAACGTCGTCTACTTCAATCACTACGACGTGGGCACGAGCATTTCCGCTTCGGTGACGATGAGCTTCTGAAGCGGCGCCCCGTGGCCGTCAGCGTCACGGGGCGGCCGTTTCGGTCGGCAAGCCCTCGGCCTGCCAGCGCAGCAGCCCGCCGTTGATGTTCGCGACCTCGGTCCAGCCGGCGTCGCGCAAGATCGAATAGGCGAGCACCGAGCGTTTACCCGAGCGGCACATCGTCATCACCGGTTTGTCTTTCGGCACTTCAGTCAGGCGCTCGCGCAGCTCGTCGAGCGGAATGAGCTGCGCGTTCGGGATGCGCGTGTGCTCCTCGGTCACCTCGTGTCGCGTACGTACGTCCAGGATGTGCACCTGCTTCGCATGCGCGGCGACCCATTGCGGCGAGATCTCCAGCACGCCGCTGTACGTCGTCGTCACGGGCGCCCACGCCGGCGGTTGCGGAATGCGATCGTCGGGTGGGCGGCCCGCGCGCAGATTCGCGGGCACCGCGACATCCAGTTGTTTCGGGTGTGGCAGTCGCATGTTGTCGAGATAGCCGACGAAGTCGATCTCGTTCGCCGCGCCGCCGATGCGTGGATTCAAACGCCGTTCCTCGCCGATCGTGCTGGCCGTCCGGCCCGCATAGTCGTGCGCGGGATAAACGATGCAGTCGTCGGGGAGTTGAAACAGCTTCTCGGTGATCGAACGAAACATCGTTTGCGCCGAGCCCTGCTGGAAGTCGGTGCGTCCGCAGCCGCGGATCAGCAGGCAATCGCCCGTGAAAACCATCGAGCAATCATCGAGCGCCAGGCTGATGCAGCCATCGGTATGGCCCGGCGTCGCAAGCACCGTCAGCGCGCGCCGGCCGAACGCGACTTTGTCGCCGTCGCGCAACGCGCGATCGAGCGTCGCGATGCCCGAGCGAGCGGAGGCGGCGATCTGCGAGCCGAGCGCATGTCTGAACAGCCAGGCGCTGGTGACGTGATCGGCGTGACAATGAGTCTCGACGCAGGTCAGCAGAGTGAGCTCGAGCTCGCGCAGCAAGGCCGCATCGCGCTCGTACTGTTCGTACACCGGATCGATGAGAACCGCTTGGCCGCCGTCGGGATCGGCAAGCAGGTAGGTGTACGTGCTCGAGGATTGATCGAAGAGTTGTCTGAATAACAAGCGCGCGGTCATGACCCTGAGACTCCGCCGTTCGACGGCGCACTGTTGATCGAAGCGCGGCGGTTTGCAACGCTCGCGCAGCCTATTTGCGCGTACTAGTTCGTCTGCTTGCGCCACGCGTTCGCGTACTTCTTCATGCGCTTCGCGATCTGCTTAGGTTTGTCTTCATAGAGCTTGCCGCCCAGCCGGAAGGCTTTGCGCTGCAATTTCGCGCGGACCCGCTGCAGCTCCTTCACCAGGCCATCGCGCGCCGCCGCATTGCACGCGCCCGGCACCTGCGTGTCATGGATGATGATTTTCTCGTGCAACAGCGCGAGGTCGTGGTCGTCGCCCAGGTAATCCGTCAATTTGTGCGCCGCCTTGATGGTCGCGCCGAGCCGCTTCGGCGCGAGCGGCTGCAGGAGCTCGAGCTGCAGCATGTGGTACTTCACTTGCTTGCGCCACTCGTGCAGTTGCTCGTTGCCGGGATCGCGCCGCGCGGACGCCAGGGCCTTGCGGGCCTTCTTGTAGGCGCGTTCGAGGGCGGCATCGACAGGCGTCGCGTCGAGTCGGGCCTCGGGTACGCCGTCCAGTTGTCGCCGCACCTCCCGCAGGCGGCCTGTGACCGCACTCAGCGCGGTCCTCGTGAGCTCGCTGCGGCTCGCGCGATGTTCTTGCCGCAACAGCCGCAGAACCTTGCCGGCCTGCGCGTTCGACACCGACTTGCCGGCCTCGTGCAGCACATCGTCGAAGGCATCGCGCAGGACCTTGGCGTCGCGAATCGGGGTCAACGGACGGGCCGCATCCCGGACCGACCGATTCAGGCGTCGATACACGGTATTTCCTAGAGAGGCACGCAACAACCGCAGGCCGGCCCGCAGCCGTTTCATCTCCTTGCGAGCCTCGTGCACTTGCTCGTCGCCGAGCGAGCGATGCCCCAAGATACGAATGGTGCTGTCGATGCGTTCGGCGACGATGCGGCGCACACCGCGCAGGGCGGGCTCATCCTGCTTCAATGCAGTACTCACGAGATGTTTCAAAGGGCGCCGAGCTTGCCTAGGGGACGTAACCGGGGGACGGTCGTTGAGTTCCCCGGCACGTCGGCTTCGGACACCGCGCGTCGATCGTGACCGCCGCATGAAACGGTCGAATGGTGACGCATGAACGAATATCGAAGCGATCATCGGCCTGCAGGGCCTGGGTACGAACGGGGACAGCGGCGCTGTCATCGATCTGTCACGAAAGAGCGATGGAATGTGACAGCGGTGAAACATGCAATCTCGCTGTAACAAAGCGTCCGTATAACGCTCGCGAGCCATTCAGCTTCCCGCATCTGACACCAGGAGAGGCACGTGAATCTACGAGTCATCGCTATCGTCGTTGCGGCCCTGCTCGCCCTTGGCGCCCGGGGCGCCGACGCCGCGAGCGATGATGAGATTGCGCAGATCCGGGCGCAGCTGCAGGCGCTGATTCAGCGCATGGACCGGCTCGAGCAGGAGAACACGCTACTCAAAGCCGAGAACGAGCACCTCAAGGCGCAGGACGACTATTTGAAGGCCGAGACCCGCGGCCTGCGCAAGGACTCGGCGACGCAGGCCGCCGAGGTGGCGAAAGTGCAGGGCGCCGATTGGGCGGGACGGGTCACGCTGAAAGGCGACCTGCGCTATCGCTACGAGTACATCCATGACGAGGCGCTGACGGCGTCAGGGGTTCAGGGCACCGCTGATCGCTACCGGGACCGCATTCGCGCGCGAATGGCCATCGAAGCGCGCGCGACCGACGACATTCGGGTGGGCCTCGGCCTCGCGACCGCCGAGAACGGCGATCCACGCTCCACGAACCAGACGCTCGAAGGTGTATTCACGCGCAAGCCGTTCGACCTCGACCTGGCGTATTTCGATTGGCGATTCGCGAGCTGGGGCAATCTGATCGGCGGCAAGATGCGCCAGCCATTCCTGAAGGTGGGGCAGAGCGGTTTCTGGGACGCGGACATCAACCCCGAGGGTCTTGCGCTCGCCGTCAACCGCGGCATGTGGTTCGGTGCCGCCTATGGCTATTGGCTCGACGAGCTCTCGGGCCCCGCGTCCGCGCGCACCTCGGACGTGATGCTCTACGGCGGGCAGGTGGGCGTAAAGCTTCCGGTCGGCTCGACCGCATCGCTGCTGGTGGCCGCGAGCTATTACGACGTGAGCGCGGGGGTCGGTCGTGCGCCGTTCTACAACGGCAGCTCGAACGGCAACACGACGATCGGCGTCGGCACGCCGCCGACGCAGGTGCTCGTTTACGATTACCGGGTCATCGATCTGGGCGCGGAATGGAACATGCTCCTCGGCACGCTGCCGGTGCAGCTGTGGGCGGACGTCGCGCACAACCAGGACCCGGACGACCGCGACCTCGCGTGGGGGCTCGGCGCGATGCTCGGCCGGGCGAGCAATGCGAAGACGTGGGAAGCGGGCGTGTCGTATCAGAAAATCGAGAAGGACGCGCTGTTTGCCCAGCTCATCGACTCGGACTTCGCGAACGGCACGAGCGACGCCGAGGGCTGGACGCTGCGCGGCGCCTATGCGCCCGTCCGCAACTGGACGCTGAACGCCACGTACTTCATCAACAAGCGGAACATCGACGTCGGCCCCGAGTCGGACTACGACCGAGCGCAGCTCGATTTCAACGTCAAGTTTTGAGCGGCACGAGGCGCGGGCCGTTGGCTGCGCTACAGCGGAGCCCGCAGCTTGCGAACGCAATCTGCCGCGAGTTATAAGCCCCATTCGCCACGAACGAGAGCTTCATGGAAAAGTCGGATCTGTCGCATCACATCTTGAGTCGCTACAACGACGACCTCGAGCGCGTTCGCACGAACGTGCTGCAGATGGGCGGTTTCGTCGAGGAGCAATTGAAACAGGCCGTCGAGGCGCTCGTGCAAGGCGACAGCCGGCTCGGCGAGCAGGTCGCGCGCGGCGACCAGAAGGTCAATGCGATGGAAGTCGCGATCGACGACGACTGCAGCCG
>JAEYXD010000174.1 GCA_023428645.1 Pseudomonadota bacterium | reverse complement strand
CCGCGGCGAGAATCCGCGGCACGATGCGCGATGCACGATCCAACCACTGCTGGGCGGATACGTTTTGCAAATCGCGCATGCTCAAGGAAGACGACATTCGATGCTTGTTTATAGGCAAATACTGGTTTCGTTGCGTGGCGCGACATCATACGGAGTCTGCGTACATTGTCACAAGGGATTGTTCCGCTTGATGAAAAGTGTCACAGACGACACACCACGCGCTAGCGGTTTCCAACGTCCGGTTGTTTCGCGCCTGCGGCAAACTGGAACAATGACTCATTCGTGAGTTGATCGGTACTGTGGAATGCGTCGCGCACGCGCGACATGAGACCGCGCCCGAAGGCAAATTCATGAGGCCCGGTGAACGTTGCAATCCTTCGTGTTCGAACCTGCCGCTCCACGTGTGATGTGGCTCGTTTCATGTGGCTCGTTGCAACTCGCGCCGCGTGCTTTCCGTGCATGGCGCAACGACGCTTTCGAGCGTATGTGGAACGTTTGAATTCAATGAGTTCGTTGCCCTGGATGCCGCCTTGTATTGTCTGCGCATCCCCCCTATAAAGACCTCGGTGTCAACGACGTATTCAACTAATGGCGGAAGAGAGCACACGACATGAGCGTGAGCTGGTCGCCGACCCTGCCGAACCGCGACTCAAGCGACCACCGCTCTACCAGGTCGTATTGTTGAATGACGACTACACTCCGATGGAGTTCGTCGTCGATGTGCTGGAGCGCATCTTCGGTATGGATCGAACGACGGCGACGCGCGTTATGCTGGAGGTTCATACCAAGGGCAAGGGCGTGTGCGGAGTGTTCACCTTCGAGATCGCTGAAACCAAGGTCGCCCAAGTGACGACCTATGCTCGCCAGCACCAGCATCCGCTCTTGTGCACGATGGAAGAAACGTGAGGCTGGTCCCACGGTACCGGGAGCACGAGCCATTAGAGTGGGGCAATGATCCGCAAGAACCTTTCGGCGTTGAGCCGATCCTACTGAGGGACTCCTTGCCCTTCGCGGGCCTTCAAAGATCGAGACCGAATCCGTGTTAAGCAGCGAACTTGAAATCTGTCTGAACGATGCCTTCCAGTCGGCTCGGGAGGCGCGCCACGAGTTCATGACCGTCGAGCATCTGTTGCTCGCGATCGTCGACACGCCCAAGGTGCGCGAGATTTTGCGCGCATGCGGCGCTGACGTGGTGCGGCTGCGCAAAGACCTGAAGGACTTCATCGATCAAACGACGCCACGGCTGAAGGACGAGGACGACCGTGAGGTGCAACCCACGCTCGGCTTCCAGCGCGTCCTGCAGCGCGCCGTGTTCCACGTCCAATCCAGCGGCAAGAAGGAAGTCACTGCCGCCAACGTGCTCGTCGCGATCTTCAGTGAAAAGCATTCACACGCCGCGTACCTGCTCTCCATGCAGGATGTCGCCAGACTCGATGTGGTGAATTACATCTCGCACGGCCTTTCCAAGATCGCGGACGACCGAAGCGAAAAAGAAGAGGCCGCGCCCGGTACGGAAGCGGAGCGTGACGCCGATGGCGGCACGGCACTGGAGAAGTTCGCGACGAATCTGAACAAGCTCGCGATGGAAGGGCGTATCGACCCGTTGATCGGCCGTCAGCACGAAATCGAGCGGACGATCGAGATTCTCTGTCGACGCCGCAAGAACAACCCGTTGTACGTGGGCGAGGCGGGCGTGGGTAAGACCGCGCTGGTCGAAGGCCTCGCTCGGCTCATCGTCGAAGGCAAAGTGCCCGACGTGCTGAGCGACTGCACGGTCTTCGCGCTCGACATGGGTGCGCTGATCGCCGGCACGAAGTATCGCGGCGATTTCGAGAAGCGCCTGAAGGGCGTGCTCACCGAGCTCAAGAAGAATCCGGGAGCGATTCTGTTCATCGACGAGATTCACACCGTCATCGGCGCGGGTGCCGCATCGGGCGGCGTGATGGATGCCTCGAACCTGATCAAGCCCGCGCTCGCCAATGGCGAGTTGCGCTGTATCGGCTCGACGACGTACAGCGAATACCGCGGCATTTTCGAGAAGGACCATGCGTTGGCGCGTCGCTTCCAGAAGATCGACGTCATCGAGCCGTCGGTCGCCGAGACGGTCGAGATTCTGAAGGGCCTGCGCTCGCGGTTCGAAGAACACCATGGCGTGAAGTACGCGGACGACGCTCTGTCCGCGGCGGCCGAGCTCGCCGCTCGCCACATCAACGATCGTCAATTGCCCGACAAGGCCATCGACGTCATTGACGAAGCTGGTGCGCGCTTGCGGTTGAAGCCGATCGAAGATCGCGCGGACACCGTCACGACGACGATGATCGAGGACGTCGTCGCGCGCATCGCGCGGATTCCGCCGAAGAACGTGTCGACCTCCGATCGCGACGTGCTGAAGAATCTCGAGCGCAACCTGAAGCTCGTGATCTACGGCCAGGATCCCGCGATCGATACGCTCGCGGCCTCGATCAAGATGTCGCGCTCCGGGCTCGGTGATCAGCGCAAGCCGGTCGGCTCCTTCCTATTCGCCGGTCCCACGGGCGTCGGCAAGACGGAGGTCACTCGCCAGCTCGCGATCGCGCTGGGCGTCGAGCTGATTCGCTTCGACATGTCCGAGTACATGGAGCGCCACACGGTGTCGCGTCTCATCGGCGCGCCTCCGGGATACGTCGGTTTCGACCAAGGCGGCTTGTTGACGGAAGCGATCAACAAGCATCCCCACTCGGTGTTGTTGCTCGACGAGGTGGAGAAGGCGCATCCGGACGTTTTCAACCTCCTGCTGCAAGTGATGGATCACGGCACGCTCACGGATAACAACGGCCGCAAAGCCGATTTTCGCCACGTCATCATCGTCATGACGACGAATGCGGGTGCATTCGAGATGAATCGCCCCTCGATCGGCTTCACCCAGCAGGATCATGCGACGGATGGCATGGAAGCGATCCGACGGTTGTTCTCGCCGGAGTTCCGCAATCGCCTCGACGCGATCATTCAGTTCAACGGTTTGGATCCGCGCACGATTCAGCGTGTCGTCGACAAGCTGCTCGTCGAAGTGGAGGCGCAGCTTGAGCAGAAGGGCGTGCAGCTGCATATTGACGACGCGGCGCGCGAATGGCTCGCTCGCAAGGGTTACGATCCGAAGATGGGCGCGCGTCCGATGGCGCGAGTCATTCAGGACTCGATCAAGCGTCCGCTCGCCGAGGAGCTGCTGTTCGGCCGCTTGACCGGCGGGGGCCATGCCTTCGTGAGTATCGGCAGCGAAGATGGATTGAAGGTCGAGGTCCGAGCCGACAGCGAGCAGCCATTGCTCGAGAACGGTTGAGTCCGAAAGCTCACCTGAAAGAAAAAGGCCGGCTTTAAGCCGGCCTTTTTGTTGTTCGATCGTTGCCGATCGAGAACAACCAGCCCCCCGAGCTACTCGTTATCGACCGCGGTATACGATGCGGCCCTTGGTGAGATCGTAAGGCGTCAGCTCGACGGTGACCTGATCGCCGGTGAGAATTCGGATGTAGTTTTTGCGCATCTTGCCGGAGATATGCGCAATCACGGTGTGTCCGTTCTGGAGTTGAACCCGGAACGTGGTATTCGGAAGCGTGTCGACGACACGGCCTTCCATCTGAATGGCATCCTCTTTCGACATGCACTCTCGCGTGATTGACCGGTTTGACCCCGGAAAGCGCGCGAATTGTGCATAAAGCCTCCTGCTATTGCAATGAAACGCGCGTTTGCCATTCGTCTAAGTCGTGAGAGGGCGCTCTGGTTCGGTTGCCCCAGATATCGCCCAGCGTTGCAGCGCGGGGGTGAGCGGCGCGTGGCTCTCCAGCAACGAGACGAACGCTTGCCGTGGCATCAGGCGGGCACCCAGGCTCATCAGATGGGGCGTCGCCATCTGACAGTCGATCAGTCGAAAGTCGCACGCGATCAAATGGTCGCAGAGCTTTCGTAAAGCAATCTTGGATGCGTCACGTTCGATGCTGAACATGGATTCACCGAAGAAGACGCCACCGATCGCAACGCCATACAGACCGCCGACCAGCCGATCGTCCCGCCAGGTCTCCACGCTATGTGCATAGCCGAGCTGATGTAGCCGTTGATACGCCGCGCTCATCTCAGGTGACAGCCACGTCCCGCCGGGACGCACGTCTTCGCTACCGCAGGCCTCGATCACGGCGCGGAACGCCGTGTCGATACGGGTCTCCATCCCCTTATTTCTCATGGATTTCAGGAGGCTGCGCGAGGTCTTGAACTCGTGTGGGACCAACACCGCGCGCGGATCCGGGCACCACCAGAGGATGGGTTGACCGTACGAATACCAGGGAAAGATGCCGCGTTGATAGGCGGCGAGCAGGCGAGCGGGCGACAGGTCGCCTCCCGCGGCGAGCAGCCCGTCGGGTTCCCGCAGCGCACGGTCGACGGGCGGGAAGGCATCCGGCGAGTCACGTTCGGAGAGCCAGACGATCGACCCTCTCACGGATCGATCTCCTGGGGGAGATCCCGGCGGAACGGCGCGTGTTCGCGGACGGATTCCATATATTGAGCGATCGCAATGCGCTCCTGCGCCAAGTACGCGTCGATCGCGCGCTTGAAGCGCCGGTCCGCGATCCAATGAGCCGA
>JAEYXD010000164.1 GCA_023428645.1 Pseudomonadota bacterium | reverse complement strand
CCCACGGTGCCCTGGCGCGTCGCTGCGGCAACGCCGGTCGCGGCATTCGTCGCGGAGCCGCGCGCGCCTGCGGCATATCTGCCCGTATGAACGTTGGCCGTCGCGCCGCGCTGACCGGCCGCGAGCGTGCCCGTGCGGGAGTTGTAGGCCATCCCCGCATTGCTGGCCCACGCATTGCCCGTCCATGCGTCATAGCCGCGGGAGGCGCGCGAGACGCTCGCGGTCGGGCCCCAACGGCGATACATGTTGCCCGTCGTTCCGACCCAACCGCCCGGACCCCACGCCATTGCGCCGCGCGCTCCCGCGGCGGCGCCGTGCCAATACGGCACCGGATACACCGGATACATTGCCGGTCCCCAGCTCCAGCCCCAGCCGTATGCGCCCCACCATGGATACGCACCCCAACCCCAACCGACCGCGACGGTCGCGGGGCCCCATGTCCAGCCGAAGCCGAAGCCGACGGTCCATCCCGTCCACGGCGTGTAGCGCAGCGCGACCCCGCAGCCGTACGTGACCGGCGGGCCATACCACGCCGTTCCGATCCACGGCGTGTAGTGATAGCCGGTGCCGTATACGACGACGTGTGTGACGGGATCGACGTACTCGCCTCCATACCCGGGTGCGTACCCGGCATACACGGTGTCGCCCTCGACGTTGTAGATCTTCACGTACGTCACGTAGTGAAGCGGCGAGCCGGTCGGGATCGTGTAGATGACGGGGGGAACGCGCGTAGCGACGCTCCACGGTCCGTTCACGCTGTTCGCGGTGAACCAGACAGCGTTCTCGACCGCGTAGTAGTCGTCCGCGTTCACGCGAATGATCGGTGTCGCGCTGTTCGCGACGTATTGCAGCGGCGTGCCGTCGATCGGTTGCAGCTTCGGTTCGCCATCGAACACCGGTGGAGAGAGCTTCGCGGTGCTGCGGTCGATTGCCGCCGTTTCTGGAATCGTCGCCGCGATGGCGGCTTCCTGCGCTTGCGCCGTGCCCGCGACCGACGCCTTGACGTTCTCCTTCGGACTGTCGTCTGGAATGCTCGCGAAGTCCTTGGGCAGTTGGTTCGCGGCGATGAATGCCCACGGCCCGCTCGTGCCCGGCGCCCGGAACCAGCGACCGGACACGAGCACATACGTCTTCTGATCCGTGACGAGCTGGAAGAGATTGCCCGTCGTGTTCTCGGCATACAGCAACTGCGTCCCCGCGATCGGAGTCCACTTCGGCTCGCCGTCCGTGACGACGAGCTCGGTCGGCTGCGTCGCCACATGGATCGTCGGCGCCGACGTCCGCAATGAAGGCGCCGCTTGCTCCGGATCCGATCGACCCGTGAGCAGGTCGACTTGTCGCGATTCGACCGCCGCGTTCAGCACTGCTTCCAGATCCGGCGGCGGCTGAGCGGCGACGGACCAGGGGCCGTGTAGCGAGGTCGCTGTCATCCAGCCATCGAACACCTTCAAGTAATGCACACCCGAGGTGTCGCGAACGACGAGTGGCCGCGTATTCACGATGCGCTCGTAGCGCGTATCGGACAGAGCGCGATACGCTGGCGGGCCGTCGATATAGATCAACATCGAGGGCGTCGTCGCGAACAGCAGGCGGGGCGGATCGTTGCGCACGGTGGCCCGCGAGTCGGTCAATTCCGTAGCATTGATCTCCAGCGCCGCCTCGAGCCGGTCGAGCGCGATCGTGCGCTGCTTGCGCGCGTTCTCTGCCTCGATCAGTTGCGACACTTCGGGCGCGCGTTCGGACGCGGAGGGGAGATCGATGCGCAAGACATCGAGCTGGTCCAGGGTGACGAGGCGCTGCTGCTTGTCGACGAGCGTGCGCGCCTGTGCGTGGACGATGCCGTAGGTCGGCGCGCCGTCTCGTCCCTCTTGCAGGGAGATCGCCGCACGGGCTTTCAACAACGATCCATTCCAGGAATCGAGCTGCGGCTGATAAACGCGGACGATGAGCGTGCCGCTGTCGATCTCCTGCGGCCACGGCGTCTCCGCCGCCATCTCGCGCTGTTCCGGCGCCGCTCCGCGCGCAACCAAAGCGCTGGCCAGCGCCAACGCCGACAGCAGTGCACGCACCGACGTGCGTGCACGAGTGAATGTTCGGCACCTCATTGCTTGTGCTCGCTCGCCAAGATCGCCGCCGCTACCGCCGTGAGGAGCGTGTGATTCGTGAACGGCTTCGTAATGTACGCGGCGGCGCCGATCTGGGTCGCGAAGCGGCGATGATTGGCATCGTCGTGGGCCGTGATGATGACGATGGGCGCGCGAATTCCCGAATCGCGCAGCCTGCCGTACAGCTCGACGCCCGACATGCCGGGAAGATGCATGTCGAGAACGAAACAGTCGGCGTGTTGATCCTCGAGCTCCTCGACGAGCAACTCCTCGGAGGATTCGAAGGTGCGGGCTCGAAATCCAGCAGCCTGCAGCAGCCGCTTGATCGCGCGGTTGACGCTGTGGTCATCCTCCACGACGATGATTTCACCTCGATGCTCGTGCATGCTTCGCGGACTCGGCTGCGGAAGTGAGGCGTCTGGCAACTGGCTTCGCGCCCCGAGCGCTCGTACGCCCGTGAGCCGGTCACATCGTGAAGCTAGTAAATTTTGTAGCCCGTGCAATGAGTAAAACGGGCGCATGGGCAGGGCTTCGATGCGTGAATTCAATTCGCGCTGACCAGCGCCCACTTACCGTCGGAGCCTTTGCACGCGGTCCAGGAACGCACCATTCCCCGGCGCTTCTTCGAATAGAGATCGGTTCGCACGCGCCGGCAGTCGTCGAAGTTCGCGACCTGCCGTTCGCCGAGCACCTCGATGCGTGCGCCGGAGCCAGTGACGTCGTTGTGCCACTCTCGCGGCTCAACCGGCATCGGTGCGTCCAACGCCGCGTTCAGTACCGCGAAATACTGGTCGCGATCCTGCTGCGTGAAATCCTCCAGCGGCGTGTTCTTCAACAACGCGCTCCAGCCGCTTTGAGCCGCACAGTCGGCGGACAGCGCCGAGAGGATGATGAGAACAGCAGCCGCGCAGGGGAGCCTCATGATCACTCCGGTAAAGCGTCGTGGCGCATCGCTGCGGGGGACGGCACGGCGTCAGTCGAACACTCGTGACAGGATGTCGCGCTCTACGTCGTAGCCCGCGCTGCCCAGGTAGTCCATCACCGCCGGTCCGAACTGAGTGGCGGTCTCCGGCGCGATGCCGATGCGTTCGAGCACCGCGACGAACTGGTCGGTGTCGTCGATCGAACGTGTGACGAGGCCGTTCAGCTTGGTTTGGGAAACGAGTCCCTCCGCATTCGGCATGCGCTTGGCAAGTTGATCGAAATCCGGCTTCGGCAGACGATCGCGCGCGAAGACGAGCAGCACGCCGAGCGCATTGGCGACTTGCTGCTCGTTCAAACCGAGCCGCTGCTGGAGATAGCCGTTGATCTGCTTCGCGGCCGGCGACTGCGCTTGGATCGGGCACATCGCGAGCGCAAGAAAACCCCCGAGAACAATGGCCGCAAGCGGGTAGGACGGAGGTGATGTTGCGGCCATGGACGTCGCGCTCGGGGGCGGGGAAACCATCAGCTCATGGCGGAGATCCCTTCGCGATCGCGGCGCTCTCGATCGCACTCTCCAATCGCTTCGCGGCGGTGACGTCGCGACAAACGCAGAACATCTGCACGGGACTGCCGGAGCGGTGGAAGACGGGGCTCACGGCGATGTCCCACCACTGCGTCGCGCCGCGCGGCCCGTCGCGGTGCGCGATGATGCGACACGAATGACCCGCTCGCGCGGACTCGAGGCCGTACTCGACGAGGTCGAGGCACTCGCTCGACCACAACTCCGACCAGCTCTCGCGCGGCCGTGCGCTTTCCAGGCCGAACTGACACAAGCCCGCGAAATTCACGTAAGCGATCGTGCCGTCGAGGTCGACGAGCGCCATGCAGTCGTGGCCGTTTTCCACGGCGTCTTCGAACATGGTCGGATCGGGCCGACAGGAAACATCGATGCCGTCGTGCATCGCTTGGTCTCGCTCCAGCGGTGCGCTGGTGCGATGAGCGAAGGCAGAGAGCGGCTGCGATCGCGTGGACATGCTACCTCCTCGACGCTGATGCATTCGCCTCTTACGTGCGAGCACGATGGAAGCGTGTTTGCGGCCCCGGCTGGGGGGCGCTCAAGGTACTTCTTCCGCCGCGGCTCGCCATACGGATAAGGGGCGGCGCAAGCTCGCTACACAACGATGACATCGCGACGCCCGCGCTCGAACGATGCAGCGTTCACGCGCGACGCTCGGATGACACGATGAGCTTGCGAATCCATGCACGATCGACGCTGCCGACGGTGATCCTCGGCGTGATCGCGTTGCATGTCGCGACGAGCGTCGCGGGCGCGTTGCCCGAAGCGCGCGGCGCGGTGCATGAGATTGATACGCTCGATGAGTTCGCGGGCGGAGTTTCCGTGTTGCGTGGCGCCGCGGACGACGGCGTGTACGTCGTGTTCGTCCACGGCATCCATGGGACGTCGCGCGACTTCCGCTATTTGATCGACACGCTGGACCGCCGCCGCTTCCACATCGCCGTTTTTCACTACGCCTCGAGCAAACCGCTCGACGAGGTGGCGGAGGAACTGGCGGTCGCGCTCGCGGAACTGTCGACGCATGAACACGTGCGATCGGTCGCGATCATCGCGCACAGCATGGGCGGTCTCATTGCGCGCCACTTGCTCGTCAACGGCTTGGCACCGCAGGGCGTCGCGATGCCGCTGCTCGTGACGCTGTCGACCCCTTGGGAAGGTCATGCCGGCGCGTCCGTCGGTACGCGCCTCGTACCGGGTGAGCCCGCGTGGCGCGACGTTGCCGTCGGCAGCGACTACATCACTGCCCTGTTTCAGGCTGCGGGGCGTCCGAGGCACCTGCCCGAGGGCACTCGACACCATCTGCTGTTCTCCTACCGCAAGCGGTGGCTTGCGCCAGGACCCTCTGGCGATCGCGTCGTCAGCGTCGCGAGCCAGCTCGGCGATGCGGCGCAGGAGGAGGCGGTGCGGATCTACGGCTTCGACGTGACCCATGTCGGCATCCTCAATGACGCCGGGGTCGCGTCCCTGCTGACTCGTGTGCTCGATGAAACGTTCGCGACGCCTGTCTGGCTCGCGCGCCGGGGCGCACCGCACTGAATCGCGGGTCGAGGCGTTGGACCGCTCGCTGCCAAACCTGTCCCTCTACACGTATTGGGCAGTCCCCGGTTCGTCGCTAGCTTTGCACTACATACAGGCTGCGATCGACTCGGCGGATCACCAGAGCAGCAAGAACGACCGTCAGGGCAGCGGAACTCGTATGAACACTGATCAAATCATCGATGGCATGCAGGCCTGCGTGCTCGCGCTCACGAAGCAGGGCATCGTGACCTACGCGAATCGATCGGCGCGGGAGAGCCTGGCGCTATCGTCGGGCGACGATGTGTTCATGCGGCTCGGTCACGAGGGCGGTCTCGCGGAGTTCCTCGAGCGCTGCAGCAAGAGCACGGCCGTCCTGCATTGCCGGCTGCGCATCTCGAAGGATCTGAGCTCGCCCGCCTGGGAATTCCACGGGCAGCCGCTGCGGCGTGCCGATGGGACGGACCCGCAGGTTCTGCTGCAGGTCGAGCGTGTGTCGCAATCCGCGGTGGAGCTGCGCGCCCGCGAGCTGGAGCATCGCTTCAAGAACGGCGTCCAGATGATGATCGCGGCGCTCGATCTGGCTCGACGGCACATCGCCGATGAGTCGGCGCGCGCGGCGCTGGCGTCGGCGATGCAGCAGGTGCAGGCGATCGCCCATGTGCAAAGCATCGCAACGCGCGTGGCCGCGGAACATACGCTCGCCGCGCAGGACTTCCTCGAGACGTTGTGCGACGCCGTGCGCCGCAGCCTCGCCACGCATTGCCCCATCGAATGCGTGGCATCGATGCCCGGCATTCCGGTCGGCCTGGCGACACCCGTCGCGCTCATCATCAACGAGCTCGTCACGAATGCGGTGAAGTACGGCTCGAGCGATCGGACGGATCCGATCCGCGTGCGACTCGATCGAGGCGCTGACGCCATCGTCGTCACCGTCGCTGACAAGGGCCCCGGCTTCGCGCTCGAAGCATGCGCGGGCGGCACCGGACTCGGCCTGGTGCGCGAGCTCGTGCGTCAGCTTGCCGGAAGCTTCACCGTGGACTCGCGTGCCGGCACGCGCTGCGTCGTGGAGATTCCCTTCAAGGCGTTGGCGAGGAGCGAGGCCGCCGAGACGTGATTGCCTAGTGCAACGGCCAGGTGTGCTCGCGCGGCACGCTGGCGATGAAGGCTTGCGGGCTCAGCTCGATATCGCGATCGTCGAACGTCAGGATGGGGACAGTGAAGAAGAACGCCGCGCCTCCATAGGGCGCATTCTCTGCCCAGATTGCACCACCGTGCTGTCTCACGATGGAGCGTGCGATCGACAGGCCCAGTCCCAGGCCTTGCTCCTTGGTCGTGAAGAACGACTCGAACAGCTCGCCGATGTGTCGTGAGTCGATGCCGCGACCGCTATCGATCACCGCGACCTGCGCGTGCGTGTCGCTCTGTCGGGTCGTCTTGATTTCCAGGCGGCGGGCCGACTGCGGCGTGCTCTCCATTGCCTCCAGCGCATTGATCAGCAGATTGAGCAGCACTTGTTGAAGATGCACCGGATCGGCGCGCACGACGGGCAAGCCGCTGTCGAGATCCGTGTTGACGACGACGCCGGAGCTCGCCGCGTGCGCGGAGAACATCGACAGCACGCTCGTGATGTGCGCGTTGATATCGATGCTCTCGAACTGCAGTTCGCGCTTCTGCAGCAATGCCCTGAGTTTGCGCACGATGTTGTGGGCGCGCAGGTCGTCGGTGCGCACGTCGGCGAGGATTTCGCGCACCAGCGGCAGATTCGGGCGCGGCTCCTGCAGCAAGCTCACCGCGGTCTCGATGTTGTTGAGGATCGCGCTGAGCGGCTGAGCGACTTCGTGCGCGATCGATGCGGTGATCTCGCCCACGAGCGCCAGGCGGGCCGCGTGCGTGATCTCCGCATAGTGGCGCTTCACGGCCGCCTGTGATTTACGCAGCCGGCGTCGTTCGTAGAAGAGCATTCCAAACAGAGCGACCTGTGCGGCGACGAGCAGCCAAATGATGACAGTGATCGGGTCTTCGAACGACATGGAAGACGCGCCGGTCCGAGTTCGCTGACGGCTTGCGGGCTGGAGACATTACTGCGTGCCGCGGCGCGCGGGCGACTCCGCAACTCACGGTATGCCGCTGCCTGATGTACGTATTTCGGTGCAGGAGTTCGCCGGCATTCGTCCGCTGAGTCTCAAAAGTCGAGCTCGATGCTCAATTTGAGGGTCTGGTCCGGCGTGTTGCCGTTGAGACCCGTGAGGAGGCCCACGCCGATCGTCAGGGTGGTGCTGTCGTCCGCGCCGCCTGATCCAATCAGCGAAGCAGCGATCGGCGCTGCTCGCTCGCACGTGACGCATCCCAGCGCGGAGGTGTAGTAGACGATGACGCCGGCGCGATGCTGGTCGAAATCGCCGAACACCCGCGCGGCCTCGGATGGATGCCCGTCGTCCTGGATGCGCTCGACGGTGCCGTAGCCTTCGAGCGCAATCGACCAGCGATCGGCGACGCCGTAGCTGAGCTGCGCCGCGTACATGAAGTCCCATTTGTCGTCGCTCGGCGCGTCACCGCTGTCGCCGCCGGAGGAGCGCACGACCATGGGCACGGCGGCAACGAACCAGCGCCCGGCCCGAAGCTCGACGATCGAGCCGAGGACGAGCGTATCGGGTTCGTCGCGATCGCGTGATCGCTCGAACTCCGCGACGACACCGACGCCGACGCCATCGCCCGTGCGTGGCGCGAGGACGGCGATCAACTCGAGTCCGATATCGTTCAGCCGCAGGGCATCGAAGGCGTCGACTTGCGCCAGTGTGGCGGGATCATCGATGCGCTCTTTTTCGAACTCGATGCCAGCGCGCATCTTCAGCCGGCTCGTGAAGCCGAGCTCGATTTCGAGCGCGTGACGCTGGTGGATGACCGCGTTGTCGTCGATCACGAGCCCGTCGGCGGCGCTCGCCAGTTGCCGGGCGGGATGACCCCACGACCAGGCATTCTGGCTTTGCAGCTCGACGGAGCCGGTTGCGCTGTCGAGCGTCTTGAGCTCGAACTGACCGATGACAGGCGCGGCGTCGGCGCTCGCGGCGGCGCACGCGCAGCCGAGCGACAGCAAGGCCGCGCTCTTCGAGCGCGCTCGAGCGGAAGAGGGCCGTGGGAGCACAGGTCGTCTGCGGTGCGTGACTGGTCAACACGCTAGCACAGCAGATCAGCGACGACAGTCCGTGAACGTGCGTGCGCCTCAGAGCGTCCGCGTGGCCGTCGCCGGCGAGATGGATGCAGCGCGTCGAGCCGGAACCCAGACGGCCAGCTGCCCGACGATCCACAGCGCGAGCACGCCGCCGACGAGATAGAGCAGCGGCAGGCGCGGCGTCGCGTAGATCTCGCTCAGTTGTATGCCCACCGCCAATGCCAGTGTGGATCCCAACAGCACGCCGGCGGAGGTGATGATCCAGTTCTCGACGAGGAAGTAGCGCAGGATCTGGAATTTCGTCGCCCCGATCGCGCGACGCGTGCCCAGCTGCTTGGTACGCGTCGCAACCGTGAATGCGGCGAGCCCGACGATCCCGACCATCGTCACGCCCAGGACGAACACGGCGACGATGCCGAGTATGACGACGCTCGAGCGCGCCGAAAGGCGCTGTCGATCCAGCGTCGTCGTGAGGGGTTCCATCGAGGCCAGATAGCGGCCTGGCTGCAGGTTCGCCATCTCTTTTTCGACCCTGGCCATCGTGGCGTCGCGCCGGCCCGGCTCCGTCCGCACGAGATACGGCGTATACGGACCGGGCACGATTCCCGGCAGCATCACGCCCGTGCGGAAGAATTCGGCGGCGCGGCCCATCGCCGGGTTGTGCTGGAGAAACTCGACGATGCCGACGATCGTCGCGGGCTTGTTCACGAGCCCGGCGTGCAGCGTCTTGCCCAGCGCATCGCCGTTTGGAAACAGTTTGTCCGCCAGATTCTTCGTGACGATGATTTCGGAGCTCCAGTTGCCGAACATCGCGCGGCCATCGTCGGCCGGTGGGCGGACCGCGGCCGGATCGAACGCCCGACCCGCGATCAGCTTGACGCCCATGGCCTGGATGAGATTCGCCGAGCCGAAGTAGATGAAGGCGGGCACGCCGCCGCCCGTTTCGAGCACGCTCGGGTCGGCGGCGAACGGGAGCGAGCTCATGCCCGATCCTTGCGGAACGCTGCTCGTCGTCGCCGCGGCGATGACACCCGGCAGTGAATGCAGGTAGTCGAGATCCGCCTGGACCGTGACCTCGTGGTTGTACTCCGGCGTGTACGCCTGGCTCACGACCCAGAAGATGTTCGGCACATCGAGGCCGGTCGGCTCGGATACGTTCGCGAGCCGCAGCTGCACGATGTAGCCGACATTGACGACGACCGCGAGCGTGATCGCCACCTGCGCGGCGACGAGGATCGGCCCGGTGCGATTGCGCCATAGGGCGGACAGGAGCGCGCGAATTTCCATGGTGGGTCCTACTGCGTCTTGAGGAACGAAGAGGGCGCGAGCTTGCCGACGCGCCATGCGGGATAGAGGCCGGCGACGACGCCCGTCAACAGCGACAGCGCGAGCGCGACGGCGAACATCTTGAGATCCAGACTGGTCATCGCCTGCTGAATCGCGACGCGCGCGGGATTGTCGTCCATGCCAGGGAACGGCTGACTGATGACGGCGCGCATCGCGCGCAGCCCGACGAAGCTGAGCGCCAGGCCGACGGCGCCGCCGAGCAGGCCGACGATCACCACTTCGACGAGATGCTGACGGACGACGTCGGCGCGACTCGCGCCGAGCGCACGCCGCAAGCCACTGATGGGCGCCGCCTTGAGGAATTTCGCGAGCATCAGGCCGAACGTGTTGAGAATGCACACGAGCAGGAACATGAGCGCGACCGCGACCTGAATACGGGTTTCGTCGCCGACGACATCCCACATCGCGAGCCATTCATCGACGTTCACGATGCGATTGTTCAAGGGCCGCGGGAAGCGACCGAACTGCTTTTCATTCGTGACGTAGTTGTCGACGAAGCGCTGATAACGGTCGCGCTGCGCCGCCGTCGGCAGTTCCGCCCAGTACTGCAGCCAGACGCAGTCTTGCGTCAGCAAGTCCTCGAAGCTGCCGACCTTCGCGTTGCTGCGCACGCAGTTCGTGCTGCCTTGGCTCTGCAGCTTCAGGACTTCCGTCCAGCCCCAGGGCATGAACAGATTCTCCGGCAGGTCGAAGCCGGCATTGTTGAGGTCGTAGAACTTCGGCCGCGGCAGCCATGCGTCGATGACGCCGATAATGCGAAACTGCCGGTCGCCGATCGTGAGCGAGCGCCCGACGCTGTTTTGTCCGCCGAACAGCTTGTCGTTCGCGTACTTCGACAGCACGACGACCGGAGCGGGGCCGTCATCATCCGCGCGCGTCCAGCCGCTGCCGAACAGGAACGGCACGTCGAACATCGCGAAAAAGTCCGCCGTCGTGACGCGCACGGCGGTGGCGAAGGGTCGCTCGCCCGCGCGTTCGGGCGTGATGACGCGGCTCGAGCGAAACATCATGACGCTGCGCTCGGGAATGTCGGAGCGATACAGCGCCTTGGCGTCGCGGTACGTCAGTTGAAACGGCGGATACTCGGGGTGGCGCGTGAAGCGGGAGAACGCGCCGTTCGTGTCGGGGTCGCGCGTGTCGAGCGTCACGGCGTAGAGCTTGTCGGCCTTCCACCAGATCGGATGGCCGGCGCGGCCGTGATACAGGGTGATCGTGATCATCGAGGCGGCGATGCCGGCCGCGATGGCGAGCACCATGAGCGAGCTCAGCACCGGATGACGACGCATGCTGTGCGTCGCGAGGTGGAGGTCATGCATGAACACGGCAGTCTCCCGTCAAACGGCGTGAATCGCCGGCTTCGCGGCGGCGAACAGCTGAATCTTCTCGATGCGCCCGTCGACGATGTGCACTTGCCGATGCGCCTGTTCGGCGAGCTCGGGGTTGTGCGTCACCATGAGGATCGTCGTGCCGGCCGCGTTGATCTCGAGCAGCAGCTTCATGATCTGGTTCGACATCGCCGTGTCGAGGTTGCCCGTGGGCTCGTCGGCGAGGATCACCTTGGGATCGCCGGAGATCGCACGAGCGATCGCGACGCGCTGCTGTTGGCCGCCGGAGAGCTGCGCGGGAAGGTGCTTCATGCGCGAGGTGAGCCCGACGCGCTCAAGCGACGCCAGAATGCGCCGCTTGCGCTCCGCGCCCGGCATGCGCTGGTAATGCAGCGGCGCCTCCACGTTTTGATAGATGTTGATGTCGGGAATCAGATTGAAGCTCTGGAAGATGAAGCCGATCTTGCGATTGCGGATGCGCGAGCGCTCGTTGTCGGTCAGCTTGCTGACGTCCTGCCCGTCGAATACATAGCGCCCGGAATCGAGCTCTTCGAGCAGACCCGCGACGTTCAAGAACGTCGTCTTGCCCGAGCCGGAGTAGCCGGTGATGGCCACGAATTCACCCGCCTGCACGTTCAGGCTCAAACCTCGCAGGGCGTGAGTCTCGACCGCGTCGGTGCGAAAGACCTTACCGACGTTTTGCATTTCGATCATGTTGCCTCCGTTTCAAACGATGCCGCGCCGAGCCGCGGCTAGTTCACGAGACGCGCTTCGGGTGCACCCGCGAAATCCTCGACGCTCGACACGACGATCCTTTCGCCTTCCTCGAGTCCCGTGAGGATCTCGACCTCGCCCATGCTCATGACGCCGACGCTGATCGGTCGCCGGCGCGCGATGTCGCCATCGACGACGTACGCGAACGCCCCCGCATCGACGAAGGCGCCGCGCTCCACCTTGAGGGCGTCGTCGCGCTGGTCGAGCACCAGGCGCACGTTGACGCGCTGGTTCTGGCGCACGCCCGGTGGCAGATCGCCCGCGAAGCGCACGCGTCCGCGGACCTCACTCTGCTGCACTTCGGGAGAGATGTTCGTGATGAGGCCGGCGTACTTGCGCCCGGCGTAATCGATCTCGGCGTGCATCTCGGGCGCGAGCTCCGCCGCGTACGATTCGGCGACGCGGAACTCCACTTCGAGCGCGGTCAGATCCACGACGGTGAGCAATGCGGCGTTCTCGTTGACCGCGGCCTTCTGGTTCACGGCGAGACTGCCGACGACGCCCTTGACGGGCGATTTCACGGTGAGGGCAGCCA
>JAEYXD010000144.1 GCA_023428645.1 Pseudomonadota bacterium | reverse complement strand
TACAGTCACACGAGCACGCACGGCGCGTTCGGTGCGCTCGCATTCGGCATCGGCACGAGCGAGGTTGGCCATGTGCTCGCGACCCAATGTCTCCTGCAGCGCAAGCCGCGCACGCTCGCGATCAATGTGCGCAATCGGCTCCGCCCAGGCGTCACCGCGAAGGATCTCATTCTCTACATCGTCGGCCGCATCGGCGTCGGCGGCGGCACGGGTCATGTGATCGAATACCGCGGCGAGGCGATCCGCGCGCTCGACATGGAAGAGCGCATGACCGTGTGCAACATGTCGATCGAAGCCGGCGCGCGCGCCGGAATGATCGCGCCGGACGAAGTCACTTACGCCTACCTCGCGCAGACGCCGCGCGCGCCGAAGGGTGCCGCCTGGGAGCAGGCGCTCGCGCAGTGGCGCGCGCTGCCGACCGACGAGGGCGCGCAGTTCGATCGTGAAGTGGACATCGATGCGGCCGCCGTCGAGCCCATGCTCACCTACGGCACGAATCCCGGCATGGTGCTGCCGATCGGCGGCACGGTGCCGCACGCCGCGAACGATCCGGTCCATGCGCAGGCGCTTGCGTACATGGGCTTGACGGCAGGCGAGCCGCTCGCCGGCCGGCCGATCGACGTCGTGTTCCTCGGCAGCTGCACGAACGCGCGGCTGTCGGATCTGCGCGCCGCCGCGCAGCTGCTCAAGGGCCGCAAGGTCGCGAAGGGCGTCAGCATGCTCGTCGTGCCGGGCTCGCAACAAGTGAAGCGCGCCGCGGAGCAGGAAGGCCTCGATCAAATCTTCCGCGATGCCGGCGCCGATTGGCGCGAGTCGGGATGCTCGATGTGCATCGGCATGAACGGCGATCTCGTCGCCCGCGGCCGCTATTCGCTGAGCACGAGCAATCGCAACTTCGAAGGCCGCCAGGGAACCGGCGCGCGCACATTGCTCGCCAGCCCGCTGACCGCGGCTGCCTCGGCGCTGCGCGGCCAGATCGCGGACCCGCGCGAGCTGCTGCACGGCTGAGCGCCTTTTCCCCGTTTTCATTTTTCGAGGATCGCTTCCATGGAAGCAGTCACGCTCCTTCGCTCGCGCACCATCGCGATGCCGGCCGCGAACATCGACACCGATCAGATTCTGCCGGCGCGGTTCCTGACCACGACGAGCCGAGAGGGACTCGGGCAGCATCTGTTCGCCGACTGGCGTTACGAGAGCGACGGCACGCCGAAGGCCGATTTCATTCTGAACCGTCCCGAGGCACGCGACTGCCGCATTCTCGTCGCGGGCGCGAACGTCGGTTGCGGCTCATCGCGCGAGCATGCGCCGTGGGCGCTGCTCGACTACGGCTTCCGCGCCGTCGTGAGCACGCAGATTGCCGACATCTTCCGCAGCAACTGCCTCAAGAACGGCGTGTTGCCGGTCGTCGTGGATGAAGCAACCAGCCGCTGGCTGCTCGAGAATCCCGGCGCCGAGATCGAGATCGATCTGCGCAACACGACGCTGCGCCTGCCGACGGGCGTGACGGTGTCGTTCCCGATCGAAGCGTTCGCTCGCTACTGCCTGCTGAACGGCCTCGACGAACTGGATTTCCTGCTGAGCCTGCGCGAGAAGGTCGACGCGTACAAATGGCGCCGCTTCGGGCCGAACGCGACGGCGCAGGCGTAATAGAGCGAGCCCATGTACCGCGCACCGACACGAGAGCTGAGATTCGTGCTGGCCGAGCTGCTCGATTTCGAGCGGCTCGCAGCGTTGCCCGCCTTTGCCGAATACAACGCCGAATTCGCCGAGCAAGTGCTCGCGGAGGCGGGTGAGTTCGCGGAGTCCGTCCTCGCGCCGATCAATCGTCTCGGCGACGAGCAGGGCGCCCGTCTCGAAGCGAGCGGCGTGCACATGCCCGCGGAATTCAAGCGCGCTTACGAGCAGTTCGTGACGAACGGCTGGTCGCAGCTGCGCGGCGCGCCCGAGCACGGCGGCCAGGGCGCACCGACGGTGCTGGGCACGGCGGTGGAGGAGATCTGGGCGTCCGCGAATCTCGCGTTCAAGTTGTGTCCGATGCTGACCCAAGGCGCGATCGAGGCCATCGAGCGCTGCGGCTCGGAAGAGCAGAAGCAGATGTACCTGCCGAAGCTCATCAGCGGCGAATGGACGGGCACGATGAATCTGACGGAGCCGCAAGCGGGCTCCGATCTCGCGGCGATTCGCACGCGCGCGGTTGCCGAAGGCGATCACTTCCGCATCACCGGCCAGAAGATCTTCATCACCTACGGCGACCACGATCTGACGAGCAACGTCGTGCATCTCGTGCTGGCGCGCATCGAAGGCGCCCCGGCCGGCACGCGCGGCCTGTCGCTGTTCATCGTGCCGAAGTATCTCGTCTATGCCGCGGGCGAGCTCGGCGCGCGCAATGACGTGCGCTGCATTTCGCTCGAGCACAAGCTCGGCATTCACGCCAGCCCGACGTGCGTGATGGCGTACGGCGAGGAGGGCGGCGCGCTCGGATACCTCGTCGGCGAACAGAATCGCGGGCTCGAGTACATGTTCATCATGATGAACGCGGCGCGGCTGTCCGTCGGCCTGGAAGGCTATGCGCTCGGTGAGCGCGCCTATCAGAAGGCGCTCGACTGGGCGCGTAATCGTGTCCAAGGCATGCCACGGGGCGTGGCGCGCGGCGCGAATGGCGCCACTCCGCCGATCGTCCATCACCCGGACGTGAAGCGCATGCTGCTGCGAATGAAGGCGTGCACGGACGGCGGGCGCGCGCTCGCGCTGTACGCGGCGCTGCAGCTCGATCTCGGCAAGCACGCGGACGGCGAGGAGCGCTCGCGGGCGCAGGCGCGCGGCGAACTGCTCATTCCGATCGTCAAGGCGTGGTCGACGGAAACCGGCATCGATGTCGCCTCGCTCGGCATCCAGGTCCACGGCGGCATGGGCTTCATCGAGGAGACCGGCGCGGCGCAGTTCCTGCGCGACGCGCGCATCGCCTCCATCTACGAAGGTACGACCGGCATTCAGGCGGCGGATCTCGTCGGTCGCAAGGTGCTGCGCGACGGCGGCGCGACGCTGCTGCAATTGCTGCAGGAGTGGCGCGAGGAATTGACGCGGCTCACGGATTCGGACGACGTCGCGGCCTGGACCTCACCAGCGCTCACCGGCATCGCCGATCTCGAGGACGCGACGCGAGCGCTGCTGCAGCTCCAGCAGAGCGGCCCGGAGCGTGCGCTCGCGGTGTCGGTCCCATACACGATGTCGTGCGGCACGGTGCTCGCCGGCTGTCTGCTGGCCAAGTCCGCAGCGATCGCCTGGCACAAGCGTGCGGGGGCCGATACCTTCTACGCGTCGAAGCTGCAGATCGTCAGTGCGTTCGTGCAGCAGGTACTGCCGGAAGCCGCCGCGCTCGCGAGAGTCGTGCGGATCGCGCCCGCCGGCATCGTCGCCGCCGATCCCGAACTCTTCTGATGTTCCAAGGTAACTCCATTCGCGCTCAGCGCGCGCCAGACGGCTTCGTCGAGCTCTGCTTCGACCGGGCGCAGTCCTCGGTCAATACGCTCGATTCAGCGACGCTGCTCGAACTGCGCGACGCGGTCGCGGCGATTGCCGCCGCGCCGTCCGTGCGCGGCGTGCTCGTGACGAGCGGCAAGGATGGGTTCATCGCCGGCGCGGATATCGGTGAGCTCCGCGGCTTGCTCGCGCGCTCCGAACGCGAGATCCGTGCGTTCTGCGCGCAAGCCAACGCAGCGATGAATGCGCTCGAGGATCTGCCCGTGCCGACGGTCGTGGCGATCAACGGTTTCGCGCTCGGCGGCGGCTTCGAGCTTGCGCTCGCCACCGATCTGCGCGTGATCTCGCGCACCACGAGGGTGGGCTTTCCGGAAGTGAAGCTCGGACTCATTCCCGGCTTCGGCGGGACCGTGCGTCTGTGCCGCGTGACGAGCATCGCCGTCGCGCTCGACTGGATCACGAGCGGCGCTCACGTCGACAGCGCGGCGGCCCAGAGCTGCGGCGCGGTGGACGAGGTTGTCGACGCCGCGGCGCTGCGCACCGCCGCGCTGGATCTCCTCGAGCGCGCCGCGGCCGGCACGATCGATTGGCGCGGGCTGCGGGCACGCAAGCTGCGCTCGGCGGCGGCCTTGCGGCCGAGCGAGCTGCGCGCGTTGCACGCATCCGTCGTCGAGAAGCTGGCGAAGGCCGGCACGAACAAGCATCAACCGGCGTACGAGGCCGCGGCCAATGTCATCGTGCACGGCGCGGAATGGCCGCGCGGCGAGGCATTGGCGCTCGAAACGGGCGTGTTCGCGAAGGTCGCGAAAGCCCAGGCCGCCGACGCGCTCCTGCAGTTGTTCGTGAATGAGCAGCTGTTGAAGAAGCAGGCCAAGGACCATGCGAAGCAGGCGCGGCCGCTGCGGCAGGCAGCCGTCGTCGGCGCGGGCATCATGGGCGGCGGAATCGCGTACGTCAGCGCGGTGAACGGCATCCCGGTGCGGCTGAAGGATATTCAAGCGAAACAGATCGAGGTCGGCCTCGGGGAGGCGCGGCAGCTGCTGCACAAGCAGGTGAACAGCGGCCGCTTGGACCAGGCGCGCGCCGAGTCGGTGTTCGCGTCGATCCGGCCGCAGCTCGACTACCGCGAGTTTGACGGCGTCGACATCGTCGTCGAAGCGGTCGTCGAGAATCTCGCGGTCAAGCACACCGTACTTGGCGAGATCGAGCGGGCCGTGGCGCCCGAGACGATCATCGCCTCGAATACCTCGAGCCTGCGCATCGAGCGGCTCGGCAGCGCGCTGTCGCGGCCGGAAAATTTCATCGGCATGCACTTCTTCAATCCGGCGCCGGTCATGCCGCTCGTCGAAGTGATTCGCGGCCCCAAGACGAGCGCGGCGGTCGTCTCGACGGTCGTGCGCTATGCGGTCGCGATGGGCAAGACGCCGATCGTCGTCAAGGACGGTCCTGGCTTTCTCGTCAACCGCATCCTCACGCCGTACATGCTCGCGTTTCTGCAATTGGTGCGCGAAGGCGTCGACTTCGCCCGCATCGACGCCGTCATGGAGCGATTCGGCTGGCCGATGGGGCCGGCGTATTTGAACGATGTCATCGGCATGGACACCGCCACGCACGTCTTCGACATCGTCTGCGAAGGTTTCCCGCAGCGCCTGGCGCGCGAGTCTCAGGACGCGGTGCGGCTGCTGAGTCAGCACGGCCGGCTCGGGCGCAAGAACGGCACGGGCTTCTACCAGTATGAGAAGGACGCGACGGGCAAGCCGCGCAAGGTCGCCGATGCGGCGACGTACGATCTGCTCCGCACGATTCAGGGCACGGCGCCCCGCGCGCTGCTCGACGAGGAGATCGTCGAGCGCATGATGCTGCCCATGATCGTCGAGGCGGTGTGCTGCCTCGACGAGGCGGTCGTCGCATCGCCCGTGGAACTCGATATGGCGCTGCTGCTCGGACTGGGACTGCCGCGCTATCTCGGCGGCATTCTCAAGTACGCGGACTGGCTTGGACTGGCGAACGTCGCCGAGCTGAGCGATCGCTACGCGCAGCTCGGTGCGCACTATCGCGTGCCGCAGAGTCTGCGCACGCACGCCGCCGCGGGTACCCGCTATTACTCGTGACGTGATCCCGCGGCGCCGCCGCTAGACCGTCCAGTTCCTCCAGTCTTTCTCCATGCAGTCTGGGCGCCGGCGCGAGCGCGCGTTCTTTCAGCGCCGCACCGCTCGCACCGTCGGTGCCGCGAGCTTCTTGAAATGCTCGGCGATGTTCTGGCTCAGCCGCAGGAATGCGGCCGAGCGGATCGCGTTGGGCGTGTAGAGCAGGCCGACGCGACGCATCGTGACCTGGGTCGAGTTCGGCACGATCACGACGGAGTCCGGCGGCAGCTCGCGCGCGATCGTCGACTCCGACAGCAACGCGACGAAATCGTCCTCCAGCACCGCGCGCAGCAGCACGCTCATCGTATTCGCGAACAGCCGGAAGCGCGGCGGCTGGATGTGCTTCTCCGTGAAGTAGTTCGCGAGCGTCGCCAGATAATGATTCTGGCTCGCGGCCACCCAGTTCGCCTGCTGCAGCGCCTCGGGCGTGATCTTCGGCAGCGATGCGAGCGGGTGATCCTTGCGCATGACGATCGACATTCGGACCGGCATTTCCGCGAGCACTTCGACGTTGAGGTCGGAGCGGTCCGAGGACTCGGGCAGGTTCGCGATCGCAAGATCGAGCTCGCCAAGGCGCAGCAGCTGAATCAGCGAGTCGTAGAACATCTCCGTGATGGAGATCGCGAGCATGGGCATCGTGCGCGGCAGACCGAACAATAGGCGCATCAGCTCCGGGGTCGCGAGCTGCGGCGCGATGCCGATGCGGATTTCCCCGCCCGCGCCGCTGATGAGCGCGGCCATGTCCGCCTTGGCGATCGCCGCGGTGTTGATGATGCGACGGGCGTGATCGAACAGGCGCCGGCCGAGCGCCGTCAGCGTCACGCCGCGCGGCGTGCGTTCGAACAGCTTCGCCCCCAGATCCTCTTCGAGCACCTGGATGCTGCGGGTGAGCGCCGATTGTGTGATGTGCTGACTCTCGGCGGCGCGATTGATGTTGCCGTGCTCGGCGGCGGCGACGAAGTGAGTCAGTCTGCGGATATCGAGTGCCAAACCTTGTTCCTGCGCTAACTTGCAAGCTCGCCGCCGTAGCGCGCGGCGCGCTCGAGCAACTCACCTGCACCGAGGAGTTCGTTCATGGCGGCAAGGTCGCTGAGCGAATCGCGCAGCGCGTCGCTGCCGCCGTCCGCCGCGAGCCGCGCCAGCATCGCCGGCGCGCCATGCGCGAAGAAATGCGTGAGAAAGCCCGGATAGAGGGCGATGCGAATCGCGAATGGCGCGAGCTCCGCCGCCGTGCGCACCGGCGTGCCGCCGCCTTCGACCATGTTGTGCAACAGCGGCGCGCGGCCGCGGAAGTGGCTGGCGATGCGGCGCATCTGCTCGACGGTGCGGGGTCCCTCGATGAACAGCGCGTCGGCGCCGGCCGCGAGATAAGCCTCCGCGCGTTCGATCGCCGCGAGGTCGCCCTCGACATGCAGCGCGTCGGTGCGCGCGACGATCACGGTGCGCTCGCTGCGGCGGGCATCGAGCGCGGCGTGCAGCTTGCCGACCATCTCCTGCGTCGGCACGACTTGCTTGCCAGCCATGTGGCCGCAGCGCTTCGGCGCCACCTGATCCTCGAGCACGATGCCGGACGCGCCGGCACGTTCGAGCTCGCGCACGGTGTGCTGCGCGCCGAGCGCGTTGCCGAAGCCCGTGTCCGCATCGACGACGAGCGGGATGCGGATCCGCATGCAGATCGGCTCGACGGCCGCGACGAGTTGCGTGAGCGTCGTGAAGCCCATGTCCGGCAGGCCGAAGCGCGTGAACGACAAGGCCGCGCCGGACAGGAACGCGAGCGGAAAGCCGGCGCGCTCCACGAGGATCGCGGACAGCGCGTCGAAGACGCCGGGCGCCATGAGCACGCGGTCTTGCGCGAGCAACTCGCGCAAGGTGTCACTGGGCGGCGCGCCAGCCGTGCTCATGCACGCTGCTCCTGCGCGGGCATTGCGGCATCGTCACCCGGCTCGCGATGCGTGGGGCCGAGCGAGGGCGGCGGCGCCCCCAGCGTGCCGATCACGAGCGCGCCAGCGATCAGCACGGCGGCGATCACGAACAACCCTTGCGTGTAGCCGCCGAAGCGATCGTAGGCGATGCCGATCAGGGCTGGGCCGACCGCCGCGCCCATATAGAACGCCGTCAATTGCGAGCCGTAGATGCGGCCATAGGCTTTCAGGCCGAAGTAGCGGCTGACGAGGAATGCGACGAGATCGACCTCGGCCGCCGCGGCGAAGCCCAGCGACACGACGCTGAGCAGCAGCAGCCACGTCGGTGCGTTGCCGAGCGACAGCGCGAGGCAGCCGAACGCCGTCGCGCTCAACAACGCGAGCGCGACACGCGGCGCCGCGAAGCGATCGAGCAGCATGCCGACCACGATGCGCCCGACGAGCACGGCGATGCCCATCGTGCCCGCCATCTGCGCGGCCTCGACGGAGCTCAGGCCGCGATCGCGCAGCAGCGGCACGATGTTGATGAGCAGCGCGGTGATCGCGCCGGAGATGAACAGGAAGGCGATTGCGATGCGCCAGTACGCGAACGTGCGCACGGCTTCCTGGAACGTAAGTCCCGGCAGATCCGGCGCCGCCGCCGCATGCTGTGCTTGCGTTTGCGGATACTCCTTGAACAACAGCGCGACGAGCGGGATCGCGACGAAGGCGATCAGCGCGCCGACGCCCAAGTAGCCCGCCTGCCAGCCGAATCGTTCGATGAGCGCGGTGCAAAACAGCGGGCCGAAGATGCTGGCGAGGCCGGAGCCGGCGAGCGTGAGCCCGAGCGCCAGGCCGCGACTGCGGTCGAACCAGATCGTCACGGCGCGCGTCCATACCACGGGTGTCGTGCCGCCGCCGATCAGGGACATGGCGAGCCATGCTGCGTAGAACCACGCAACACCGCCGCCGAGCTGAGTCAACAGCGCGTAGCCGAGCGCGAGTCCTGTCAGCGATGCGAGTGCGACGCGGCGGGCGCCGACACGGTCGATGAGCGAGCCGACGAGCGGCGCGGTGATTGCCGTACCGAGAATCAGGCAGCTCGCCGCGGCGGAGGCTTCGCCGCGTGTCCAGCCGAACGCGGCCGACAGTGGTACGACGAAGACGCCGAAGGTATAGAACGGCAGGCCGCTCAAGCCGGCGGCGTTGCCCAGGCTCGATGCCAGCAGCGTGCGCCAGCCACGCAGGAATTCGTTCTTGTTGTGTGGTTCATGCACGGGAGTTGGCCTCTCGAAAGGGTTTTTCGCACGCTGTGCGGATGGCAGCCGCTACACTGTCGCGCAGCGGGAAAACACGGAGAACGGCATGGCAAGAGCCGCGGAACTGGCCTATGTCACGGTGCGCGATCGCATCATCAAAGGCGCCTATGCGGGCGGGTCGCGCATTACCGAACAGGAGATCGCGAACTCGACGGGCGTGAGCCGCACGCCGGTTCGCGAGGCGTTGCGTCGTCTGCAAGCGGAGGGCTTCGTCAAAGTCACCGCGAATCACGGCGCGATCGTCACCGAATGGAGCGCGCAAGATACGCACAACGTGTTCGAGCTGCGTGCGCTGCTCGAGCCATATGGCGCGGCGCGCGCCGCCGAGCACATCACGCCCGAAGGTGTCGAGGAGCTGCGCCAGCTCGCCGAGGCGCAGTATCGGGAGAGTCAGGCGCGCGCGCCGGGGTACGTGGCGCGCATTCGCGAGCTCAACAGCGCGTTCCATCGAGTGCTGCAGAGTCACTCCGGGAATGCACGGTTGGGTGCGATGCTGCCTGCCTTGATGGAGGCGCCGCTCGTGCTGAAGACGCTCTCGAACTACCGGCCGCAGGACCTGCTGCGCAGCGCGTCCCATCATCTCGAGATCGTCAGCGCGCTCGAGGCCCGCGATCCCGAGTGGGCCGCGGCGATCATGCGTTGTCACATCCAGGCGGCGCATTCCACCTCCCGAAGCTTCGCGGAACCGCACGAATCCGAAGCGGCCGACGCGAAGCGCGAGAAGAATGAGAAGAAGAGGGGCCGGTCGGCCCCTGCGAAATAGCCTCTGCGTCCGCACTCGCGCATTCCGCGGACCGCGCTACGCGTCACGACGCGACGGCGCCGTCAGGTTTTCGGCCGCGGCTGGCGCATGATCTGGCCGCGCAGCTCGCCGAGTTTGTATTTCTGCGTGCGCAGATTGACGTACGTTCGACCGGTCAACAGATATTCGAGCTGACCGTCCGTGAGGATCGCGGAGCCCTTCAACGGGCTGTTGATCCCTTTCTCGCCCATGTCGATGAGCACGCCGGCATTGCCGCCGGGCGCTTGCGGCCCGTGAATGGCGATGCCTACGGGGGCCGATGTCAGTCCTTTGTAGGTGACCGTCCACGACAAGCGCAGGGTCGCCCGTTCCAGGACGAACTCCGCCCGCGCGGTTCCCGGGCTTTCGGTGTAGGCGCTTTGTTCATCGGCCGACATCTCGGCCAGAAAGTGAATTGGCGGCCCCAGGTCGTCACCGACGGCAACGGGTAGACCCAGCACGCAAGCGAGCGCGCAGGCGGTGACTCGAACGCGCGCGCGGCGCAGGACATTGACGGCGTCGGTGACGCTGAGCATCACAAGTTCCTCATCCTCAAAGGGAAGACAGTTGGCAGATCAACACCAAACCACACGGTACGGACTACACACTATAACTTGTATACGATTTATTCATCGCAACGACTTTTATTCATACCCCGTTCGCCCCCGAATTCGTGCTGCGCCCAGCACGATGCTGATACTCTCGGGGCGCAGATCGCAGCTACGCTCGTGTGCACCAGAGTGGTTCACCGGCACTCCCGGCCCGCTTTAGGTGCGCGTAGACAGCGGTCAAAGTTTGTATACACTTTTTGCCAGCGCGTGTCGCGTGCCGATGCAAGAGCAACGGCGGATCGAGGCGCTAGGCAGCAGCGTCGAATGCCGTTGACAACAAAGTCGAGAACAACAGCGAGAGGCGAGATGGCGAAGATGAAAGAGACTCTGATGAAGCTCGCTCTCGTCGCGGCCGCGGGCGTCGCGACGGGCTGCACTGACAGCGTCGCAACGAATCGAAGCGCGGCAGCGCCCGCTCGGGATCAGCAGCAGTCGGGACGGCTTGGTTTCGTGGTACGCCACTGGTTCACGGCGATCCACGAAACGAAATTCATGGACGAGTGCGAGCGCGGCCTGAACATCTCCAACGACGAGATCTGGTGGCGCGGCCTGTCGAAGAAGGATCGCGCCGAGAAGACGCAGAACGGCCTGCTCGAGACGCTGCGCCGCTGGCAGCCCGCGGTGCGCCGCGGACCGAACGGCGAAGACGTGTGCCTCGATCCCACGGCCGTGACGGATCCGCCGTTCATCACGGTGAACGGCCCGGTGTCGTACGGCATCAACCTCGACGGCACGCAGGACGGCCGCGCAACGGGCAAGACATGCGCGCACCCGAAATTCCGCGGCTTGAATGGCGAGCCGGCGGTGGACAACCAGCTCTATCGGCTGCTCGGCTGCACGTACGGCTGGCGCAGCAACGGCATCTTCGAAGTCAACGCGGACGAAATGCGCGGCACCAGCGGACTCGGGATGATTCTCATCGACGTCACGGGCGTCGACGATCCGCGCAATGACGACGACGTCACCGTGTCGTTCTACCGCTCTATCGATCAGTTCCCGCAGGATTCGTCGGGCAAGCCCGTGCCGTTCAGCTCCTATCGGGTCGATACGAACCCGGACGGCACGCCGCGCTACGGCGACTCGCTGCGCGGCCGTATCGAGAATGGCGTGCTGAAGACGGAATCGGGCGATGTGCGCTTGCCGTTCTACGGCAACTACACGTTCAGCCAGCACTTGCTCAAGGACATGTCGCTCGAGCTCAAGATCGCCGACGACGGCCAGACGGCCGACGGCATGGTGTACGGGTACTACGACGTCGAGGAATTCCTCTATCACGTCACCGGCACGGGCGTCGTGATCTCGACGGCGGGCTTCAGCTGTCCCGCGCTCGCGGCGGCCGCATGGGAGCTCGCGGACGGCTATCCGGACCCGGAAACCGGCGACTGCACGGCGCTGTCGTCCGCGTTCAAGGTCAACACGTATGCCGCGTACGTCATCAAGCCGGAAGGCGTGAAGGCGGCGCGATGACTCGACACGAAGGTCCACACATGATTGCTTCCATTGGCAAGTTCGCGCGCCGCATCGGCGTCCTCGCGATGACCGGTGTCTTGCTCGCGGGCTGTGACGATCCCGGTCCGCAGGTGCAGGGCGGCACGCCGGATATGCGTCGCCTCACGCAGGAGCAGTACGGGCGCATCATCTCCGACGTCTTCGGCAGCGGCATTCGCGTCGGCGGCAGGATCGATCCGTTGATCCGTACCGACGGCTTGCTCGCGCTCGGCGCGCGCGATGCGCGCATCACGCCGACCGGGTTCGAGCAGTATTACGACCTCGCGCACTCGATCGCGGCGCAGGTCGTCGACGAGGGGAACCGCGGCGAGCTGATTCCTTGCGAGCCGGCATCGAGCACCGCGCCCGACGACCAGTGCGCGAGCGAGTTCTTCAGCCGCGTCGGCCGCTACCTGTATCGCCGCCCGCTCACTGACGAGGAGCTCGCGACGAGCGTGCGTGCCGCGCACGACGGCGCGAAGAGTGTCGGCGACTTCTACTACGGCATCTCCATCTCGCTCGCCGCGATGCTCACGACGCCGCAATTCCTGTTCGTGACCGACTGGGTCGAGCCCGATCCCGACGATAGCGACGCGATCCGTCTGACAGGGTACGCGAAGGCCTCGCGCCTGAGCTTCTTCCTGTGGAATGCGGCGCCGGACGATGAGTTGCTCGCGGCGGCCGAATCCGGCGAGCTGCACACGCGCAAGGGCATGAAGGCGCAAGTCGAGCGCATGATGGAGTCGCCGCGCCTCGAAGACGGCGTGCGCTCGTTCTTCAAGGACATGCTGGAGTTCGAGCTGTTCGAGACGCTCGAGAAGGACCCGATGATCTATCCGGCGTACAGCCAGGCGGTCGCGGACGACGCGATGGAGCAGGTGCTGCGCGATATCGTCGACGTGCTGCTCGTGCGCGAGGCGGACTATCGCGATCTGTTCACGACGCGCAAGACCTCCGTCACGCCGGCGCTCGCGCGCATCTACCGCATCGAGGCCGAGCAGCCCGATGGCGGTTGGGTCGACTACGAGTTCCCGCCCGACGACATTCGCGCGGGCATTCTCACGCGCATCGGCTTCACGGCGTTGCACGCGCATCCGGGCCGCAGCTCGCCGACGTTGCGCGGCAAGGCGCTGCGCGAGACGTTGCTGTGCCAGTCGGTGCCGCCGCCGCCGGGCAATGTCGATTTCACGCTCTTCAACGATCCGAACGCGCCGACGAAAACCGCGCGGCAGCGGCTCGGTGCGCACAACACCGTGCCCGCCTGCACGGGCTGCCACCTGATCACCGATCCGATCGGGTTCGGCCTCGAGAACTTCGACGGCATCGGCGCTTTCCGCACGACGGAGAACGACGAGCAGCTCGATGTGACCGGCACGATCGACGGCAAGCCGTTCACGCGTCCCGACGAGCTCGCCCTGGGCGTGCGCGACAATCCGGCGTTGGCCTCGTGTGTCGTCAGGCGGCTGACCGCCTACGGCATGGGCCGCTCGCTCACGCGCGACGATGGCAAGTTCACGCGCGCCGCGCAGGAAGAATTCGTCGACAACGGCTACAGCTTCAAGCGCCTGATGCGGCGTATCGCGACGAGCGATGCGCTCTATGCCGTCAAGAAACCCAAGCCGGCGCCGCCCGAGACGGTGATGGCGGAGTCGCAATCGTTCGGTACGAGCCCCTCTGAGGAGAGTCGATCATGAGCTTCACGATTCCACGCAAGCTGACGCGCCGCTCGATGTTGCGCGGCGTACTTGGCGGAGCCACGGTGTACATGGGCCTGCCGATCCTGGATTGCCACCTCAACACCAGCGGCACGGCGTTCGCCGATACGAACGCGCCGCTGCCCGTGCGCTTCGGCACGTGGTATTGGGGCATGGGCCACACGCCGGGCTACGCGATCGCCGACAAGAAGCAGTCGGGCCCGGGCATCGGCTTCCTCGAGGAGACGCTGCCGCTCAAGCCGTACGAGCAGTACATGAACTACTTCAACGGCTTCAACATGCCGCTCGACGGGCGTTCGAACTACACGCACTTCACGGGCTGGGTCGTGAACCGCACGGGCTCGGCGCCCGCGTCGTCGAAGGAGATTCCGGCGCCGACGCTGGATCTCTTGATCGCGGACGTCATCGGCAAGAACACCCGCTTCCTGACGCTCGACGCCTCCAGCGCCGGCATCAGCCGCGAGAACTACAGCGCGCGCAACACGAACAGCCGCTCGGCGATCGAAGTTTCGCCGCTCGCGGTCTATCAGCGCCTGTTCGGCACGGGCTTCGTCGACCCGAACAAGAGCGAGTTCAAGCCGGACCCCTCCGTGATGGTCCGCCGCAGCGTGCTCTCGGCGTTCACGGACCAGAGCAAGGCGTACATGAAGACGATCGGCGCGGCCGACCGCCAGCGCCTGGACGAATACTTCACGTCGATCCGCCAGGTCGAAAATCAGCTCGAGCTGCAGCTCAAGGCGCCGCCGCCGAATCAGGCGTGCAAGTTGCCGGGCGCGCCACCCGCCGAGATCGCGGAGCAGGATCGCGTCGCCTCCGCGCGCGAGATGGACAACGTCATTCAGACGCACAAGATCATGTCGCAGATGCTCGCGATGGCGGCTGCGTGCAACCAGACGCGCGTCATCAACATGGTGTTCACCGACAATTTCGCGAACGTGCGCCGGGCCGGCGAGAGCTATACGCATCACCTGCTCACGCACGAGGAGGCGATCGATCCGAAGCTCGGCTACCAGCCGCTCACGTTCTGGTTCCAGAAGCGCGCGATGGAAGGGCTTGCGGAGTTCATCAAGACGTTCGCGAGCATCCGCGAGGGTGACGGCACGCTGCTCGACAACATGCTCATCTTCGCGACGAGCGAAACGAACCACGCGCGCGTCCACACGATCGACGGCGTGCCGGTCTATCTGATCGGCAAGGCGGGCGGTCGCATGAAGACCGGCATGCACATCGTCGGCGGCGGCGATCCGATCACGCGCGTCGGCCTGACGGTGCAGAAGATGATGGGTGTCCCGGTCGACAAGTGGGGCACGAAATCGCTGCAGACGTCGCGTCCGATCACGGAAATCATGGCCTAACCGACCAGGAACCGACATGAGTTTCTCTCGTTCGATTCGGCGCACGTTCGCGTGCGCCGGCATTGTTTGGCTCGCTGCGTTCGCCACGGCCGCGTTTGCCGCGGACGACGCTCCCGCCGGAATCCGCCTCGAGCCGCGCGGCTTCGGCTGGGTGATGACGGATGAGAAAGGCATGTCCTTGTACACGACGGTCAAGGATCAGACGCCGGGCAAGTCCGCGTGCGAAGGGCCGTGCGCGCAGCAGTGGCCGCCGGTGCTCGCGCCGGCGAACGCAAGCGAGGGCGGCGATTGGTCGCTCGTCGTGCGTGGCGACGGTGCGAAGCAGTGGGCCTTCCGCCAGCAGCCGCTGTATCGCTACGCGCGCGACCTCGCGCCGGGCGACTCGTATGGCGATGACGTGGACGGTGAATGGAACATCGCGACGAAGTACGTCGATCGCCCGACGAACGTCGCGGTCGCCCGCACGGCGCTCGGCCACGTGTTCGTCGATGCGCGTACCGGCACGGCGCTCTACAAGCATACGAAGGACGGGGAAAATCGCTCCGTGTGCACGGGCACCTGCACGCGCGAATGGATGCCGTTGCAGGCGCCGGCGATGGCGGTCGCGCGTGATGCATGGTCGATCGTTCAGCGCGGCGACGGCATTCGGCAGTGGGCATATCGCGGGACCCCGCTGTATCGCTACGCCGGCGATCTGGCGATCGGCGATACGCGCGGCCACGAGGCGGGCGGCAAGAAATGGCTCGCGTACGTGCTCGAGCCGTTGCCGCCGTTGCCGAGCTGGGTGACGGTGCAGGCTTCGGACGCCGGCCTGATCCTCGCCGATGCGCAGGGCCGTACGTTGTACGGACGTACGCAAGCGCGCATCCGCAACCAGAATCTGGGCGACGCGCCGACGGCGCGGCCGTACGACATTTCGGGCCGGCCGTATGACCCGACGGGCAGTGCGCCGCGCGATGCCGAGCGCGTCGGCAGCGCGCGCTCGCCGCAGAAGGGCATGAGCCGCGCGAGCCGCACGACGGGTTGCGTGGAATGTCCGCGCAGCTACTGGGAGCCGGTGTTCGCGCAGGAAAGCGACAAGGCGTCCGGCAACTGGTCCATCGTCAAGCGCGAGGACGGCAAGCTGCAATGGGCGTTCAAGGGCGAGCCGCTCTACACCCACGGCCGCGATACGTGGCCTGGCGCGTTGAACGGCGTGCGCAGCGGCGACCGCTCCTGGCACGCACTGATGCGGTCCGGGCTTGCGATGCAAGGGACCGGCAACTGATCGTGCGCCCGGCCATCACGGCCGGGCGCTCCTACATTCGCCCGCCGCGTGCACAACGCCGCGGGCTTTCTTTCGCATAGGTGGATCATGAGAAAAGACGTGCTGGGTTGGCGCCGGCTGTTCGGCGTGCTCGGGCCTTCGACGAACACGGTCGTGCAGCCCGACTTCGACGATATGCGGGTGCCTGGCGTGACCAACCACTACAGCCGCATCTACACGCCCAACGTCGAGGGCGTCACGAACGACACCTTCATCTCGGCGACCCAGGTGATCGCGGACAACACGATCGATGCGATCCGCAGCGTCATGACGTGCAGTCCGCATTACCTCGTGATGGGCATGTCGGCCGTGACGTTCTATGGCGGGCGAGCGGGTGCACAGGCGTTCCACGACAAGATCGTGGGCGAGGCGAAGATCGGCGCTTCGATCGGCTCGCACGCCTGTGCGGCGGCCCTGCGCGCGTACGGCGGCATCGAACGCATCGCATTTCTCTCGCCGTACTATCCGGCCGCGAACGAACAGGTGCGGCGCTACTTCGAGGAAGAGGGCTTCACCGTCGTCAAGGACCTCGCGCTGCGCACCTACAGCTTCACGACGATCTCGGAGTTCACGGAGGATCAGCTCATCGATGCGCTGCACTCGCTCAACGGGCCGGACGTGCAGGCGATCGTGCAGGTCGGCACGAACCTGAGCATGGTGCGTCTCGCCGCCGAGGCGGAGCGCTGGCTGCGCAAGCCGGTCATCGCGATCAACACCGCGACGTACTGGCATGCGCTGCGCGCGAACGGCATTCGCGATCAGCTCGTCGGTTTCGGTCGCCTGATGAGCGATTTCTAAGACAGGTCGGAACGCAAAAAAAACCTCCTCCGCACGCGCGGAGGAGGAATTGGGGAGGGGTTACCCCCAATTGATTCAGCGCTGTGCGGCGACGTCCGCGGCGCTCACGGCGCCGGCCTCGTTGCCCCACGCGGAGCGCACGTAGCTGGCGAGCGCGGCGATCTCTTCGTCGGTCATCTTTTCGCCGAACGCTTCCATCGTCATCCACGTCGTCGGCAACGCAGGCTCCGGCAGCTGCGGGCCGTACATGAGCGTGTTGAGCAGCGACGCGGGGCTCGGCGCCTGTACGACGGCGCTGCCGGCGAGCGGCGGCCCGGAGTTCTCATCGCCTTCCCCGGTCGGCAAGTGACACGTGCCGCAATAGACCGTGTAGAGCACCTTGCCCTGGGCCAGCACCTTCTCCGACGCGCGCGAGCCCTTGCTCTCGATCGGCGCGAGGCTCTTCAGGTACACGCTCATCGCGCGCACATCGGCCTCGTGCAGGTGGCGCGTGCTGTTCATGATGACTTCGTTCATGGGCCCGTACGTCGCGGCGAGCGAGGTCTTGCCGGTCTTGAGATAGGCGGTCAGGTCGTCGACCGTCCAGCGCGCGAGGCCGGTTTTCGCGTTGGTGAGATTGACGGCTGCCCACGTTTTCAGATCGCCGTCCGGGATCTTGTCGACGTAGGTGCCGCCGCTCAGCGCGACGTCGTTCTTTTCGGCGCCGAGCAGATTGCGCGGGGTATGACAGGCGCCGCAGTGGGCGAGGCCCTGGACGAGATAGGCGCCGCGATTCCATTCAGCCGATTGCTTCGGATCGGGCACGTACGCGCCTTCCGTCAAGAACAGGCTCTTCCACGGGCCGAGCAGGGCGCGCCGATCGAACGGGAACGACATGTCGTTGGCCGGCGGCGTCCAGTCGATGGCGGGCACGGTCATGAAATAGGCGTAGATCGCGTCGATGTCCGCGTCGCTCACTTTCGTGAACGAGGTATATGGGAACGCGGGATAGAGATGCTCGCCGTTCGGGCGCACGCCCGAGCGCATGGATGCGCGGAACTGCTCCTTCGTCCAGCGGCCGATGCCCTTTTCCGGATGCGACGTGATGTTCGTCGAATACAGCGTGCCGAACGGCGTGGCGAACGAGACTCCGCCGGCCATGTAGCCGCCGTCGGCGGTGTGACAGCTGCTGCAGTTGCCGGCGATCGCGAGGTACTTGCCGCGCTCCACTTCGCTTTCGGGCGCATCCGCCCAGGCCGTGGGCGCGCCGACGATGGCGGCGGTGAGCACTGCTCGCGAAAGCAGGCGCCGCAGTGATGCGCGCAGTGGTCGTGCGCTGAACGTGGGGGCCGGGGCGGACCGTCTCGAGACTTGACCTTGCAACATTGCGACTCCAGATGAAGCGTCACGAGACTCTAGCATTGTATACGAAATGTGCTAGTTGCTCGGCGAGCAGCGCCCTCGCATGCCGATGACGCGCGGCACGCGATGCGCCCGTCAAGGGCGATGATTGCCGCTGCATGCGCCGCGTGCATGCCGTGCACCGCGCTCCAATATGGACTGTCGACACCGCAAAGAGGCACAAAAACAGGGCGTTTTGGTATCAACCGATCCTGCCGGAGGCAGCGAGCGGCGGACCTGATGCCACAGTAGACACGTCCAAGGCAACGCGAAATTCTCATCACGATGAGTATCTTTGTTGATGAGTCATGCGATGATGTATTGCGCCCTTGCCCACATTGCATACACTTCGGTGAAACGGCTAATAAATGCCGACGCGCGATCAACTGCGCATTCAGGGGAGGGGTGGCATGAAGATTCCTAATATTTACGTGGACGAGCACGGCCACTCCTATTTCGGCGAGGCCGAGCTGCCGCAGCGGGGCGATCCCAGCCGGCGCGTGCAGGCGAACAATCAACCGCTGTTGTATTGGCAGATTCGCGAGATCAAGTCTGGCCACTTCATCGATTTCAAAGCGAACAGCGTGCCGCAATTCGTCGCGGTGCTGTCCGGCACGATGGCGTTGACCGTCAGCAACGGCGAGACGCGCTACTTCTCGCGCGGCGACATGGTGCTGCTGCAAGACGTGACCGGGCAGGGACACACGACGCGCACGCAGGGTCACGAGCCTTGCCGCACCCTGGTCATCACGCTCCCGGGTAAAGGCGACCTGCAGTGAACGCTGGCCGCGCTCACGCCGCACGCCTGCACCGGTAACCGCGAAACGCTGTGTGCGCGCCATTGTGGCGCGCTGCCGCTCATCGGCGCCGTGAAGGTGCCGCTCGACGACCTGCTCGTACTATTTCGGGGAATCCTCATGCGAACACGATTCGAGATCATGTCCAAGTCATCACTCCTCATGCTCTCCGTGGTCGCCGCCGCGCCGGTCACGTTGTCGCATGCTCAGGATTCCTCGGGCCCGCAGCTCGAAGAAGTGACGGTGACGGCACGCCGCCGCGACGAGAACCTGATGCAAGTGCCGATCGCGATCAGCGCGCTCGGCTCCACCGCGATCGAGGACATCGGCCTGCGAGACGTGCTCGAGTTGTCCGATTTCACGCCCGGCATGTACGCGACGGTCGGCGGCAACGGCCGCACCGATCGCAGCCAGACGCGGCTCACCTTCCGTGGCCTGTCCGTCGCCTCGGGTCTCGCATTCATCGACGGCGCGCCCTACGCGGGCTCGCGCATGCCGGACGTCACCGACGTGGAGCGCGTCGAAGTCCTCAAGGGACCACAGAGCGCGTACTTCGGACGCTCGACGTTCGCCGGCGCGGTCAACTTCATTTCGAAAGCGCCCTCGGACACGTTCAAGGGTCGCGTGAGGGCGGAGGGCACGAACTACGACGGCAACGACATCCAGCTGTCGCTCGAAGGCCCGGTCCTGGGTGATGCGCTCACCATGCGCGTGAATGCGCGCCACTACACGTTCGGCGGTTACTACACGAACGGCGGCGACCCGAGCACGCGCATGGGTTCCGAGCGCACCGATTCGATTCTGGCAACGTTCCATTCGGAGCCGACGGACAAGCTCACGATCCGCTCGCTGCTCGGCTTCTCGGTGGACAACGACGGCGTCGGCAACACTGCCGCGTTGAAGGCCACTTCGGAGCTCACGTGCGATCTCGGCGGCACGGGCGGTGCGTACTGGTGCGGCGAGCTTCCGGGCGTGCGCGATCTCGATCAGCGTACGGTGATCTCGGTGAACAATCGCCTCGACCCGTTCACGTACGACGAACTCGTCAACAACGCCAAGCAGTATCCGGTCACGTTCGATCCGCACTTCAACGACAAGTTCGGCTTCAAGCGCGAAACGGCACTCGCTCATTTGAAGTTCGACTACGAGTTCGAAAACGGCTTTGCGTTGAGCTCGTCGACGGCGTGGCACTCCACGAAGATGCAGTCGATCAACGATCAGCTGTATCGCGACGGCCGCGAAGTGCCGAATCCCGCGTTCGGCGTGCGGCCGTTCACGCCAGAGTGGCGCCAGTTCACGCTGCTCATTCAGAACCAGATCTATGATTTCAGCCAGGAGCTGCGCTTCACTACGCCGGACAGCCTGCCGGTGCGCGGCACGTTCGGCGCCAACTTCTTCCGCCAGTGGGGCCCGAAGAACACGAATTCAGGCGTCTCCCCGACCGGCCGCCACACGGGCAGCCAACAGAAGTCGCTGATCGAAACGCCGGCCGTGTTCGGCGGCGTGTACTGGGATGCGCTCGAGGACGTGACGCTCGGCTTCGAGGCGCGCTATCAATGGGACAAGATCGAGCAGCAGGCGGTGTTCCCGAACGTCGGCCCGAAGCTGTCGGAGACTTTCACGAGCTTCTCGCCCCGCGTCACCGTCGATTACAAGTACGCGCCCAACTCGCTCGTCTACGCGCTGGCCTCGCGCGGCTATCAGCCGGGCGGCTTCAACACCTCGCTCGTCGGCCAGCCGGCGTCGATCGTCGCG
>JAEYXD010000112.1 GCA_023428645.1 Pseudomonadota bacterium | reverse complement strand
CAGCCGCCCTGATCGATCGCGATGTCGACCAGCACGGCGCCCGGCTTCATGCTCTTCACCATCTCGCGGGTGACGAGCTTCGGCGCGGCGGCGCCGGGAATCAGTACTGCGCCGATCACGAGATCCGCCGCGGCGACGAGCGTTTCGATCGCCGCGCGCGTGGAGGCGATCGTCTTCAAGCGGCCGTCGAATTGCGCATCGAGCGCGCGCAACCGCCGCAGCGACAGATCGACGATGGTGACATCCGCGCGCATGCCCACCGCGAGTTCGGCCGCGGCCGTGCCCGCGACACCGCCGCCGAGAATCACGACGTTTGCAGGTGCGACGCCGGGCACGCCGCCGAGCAGCACACCGTTGCCGCCGTTCGCCTTTTGCAGCGATGCCGCGCCGACTTGGATCGACATGCGGCCGGCAACCTCGCTCATCGGCGTCAACAGCGGAAGCGTGCCGTCCGCTGACGTTACGGTTTCATAGGCGATGGCCGTCGCTCCGGAAGCCATGAGTGCCTTGGCTTGGTCGAGATCGGCGGCGAGATGCAGATACGTGAACAGCGTCTGGCCACGACGCAGGAGCTTGCACTCGGCGAGTTGCGGCTCCTTGACCTTGACGATGAGATCGGCGATCGCGAAGACCTCCTGCGCGGAGACGAGAATCCTGGCACCGGCGGCCTGATAGGCAGCATCGTCGAAGCCGATGCCCGCGCCGGCCGCGCTTTGCACGAACACTTCATGACCGTCAGCGACGAGTTCCCGCACGCCTGCGGGCACCAGACCCACGCGGTATTCGTGATTTTTGATCTCTTGCGGAACGCCAATACGCATACGCACCTCGAGAACTGAACCGCCGGCGCGCACTTTAGATCCCGGCTGCGCGCAGGAACCTGCAGGATGTGGCAGCCGAAAGGGCAATGGTGGCAGAATCTTCGAACTTTTCCCTACAACGCGGCGGATTCCTGCGCATGAAACTCGACCGGTTCGATCGTGCAATTTTGCATGTCCTGCAACACGACGGACGCATCGCGAACAGCGCGCTCGCCGAGCGCGTGAACATGTCCGAATCCGCGACGCTCCGGCGCGTGCGCAGCCTGGAAGAAAGCGGCCTGGTCGAGGGCTACACGGCGCTCCTGAACCAGCAAAAGGCCGGCTGTCCCGTGAATGTCTTCGTGAACATCACGCTCGATCGCCAGGACGAAACCGATCTGCGCAAGTTCGAAGACGCGGTGAGAAAGATTCCCGAGGTCATGGAGTGCTACTTGATGACGGGCGATTACGATTACCTCGTGCGCGTCGTCGTCGCGGACACAGCCGATTTCGAACGGCTGCACAGCAAGCACCTCACGCGCCTTCCCGGCGTCGCGCGAGTTCACTCCAGCTTCGCGCTGCGCACCGTGCAGAAGACGCGCGAGCTGCCGATACGATGACGCGAAAAGCAGCCGCCCGCCGCGCCGGCAAGCCGGCGGCGGTGGTCAGTGCTTTTGGGGTCGGGTAACGTGCCCGCCCGTCGCCTGCGTTCGGTTCCCGCCATGTCCCTGAAAATCAGAGTTCGCGTCGATTTCGACGCTGTCCATTCGGTCGGTCCGGGCAAGATCGCGCTGCTCGAGCGCATGCGCGATTGCGGCTCGCTCTCGCAGGCGGCGCGCGAGCTCGACATGAGCTACCGCCGCGCATGGCAACTGCTCGACAGCCTCAATACCTCGTTTAATGAACCCGTGATCGTGACGAGCGTCGGCGGCAAGGGCGGCGGCGGCAGCGAGATCACGCCGCTCGGGCTCGCCTTGATCGAGACGTACAGGACGCTCGAAGCGGAAATCACCGCGCTCGCGCAGCAGCGCTTCAAGCCGCTGCGCAATCGAGTCGCGCCCGCGGCCACACCGGGGAAGCGCGCGGTTACGAAGCTGGCGCGCGGAAAGCGTGGCCGCGAATCGAAACGGACTTGATCAACACCCAGACGCGCATCTCCACGCGCAACGCGAGCGCGACCGACGCCGCTCGAGTCAATCTCGCGATCACGATCGCGCCGCCGATGTCGACCTCGACCAGATCGGTATCCGCGCTGTCGGCTGCGATGCGCACGATCGTGCCGGTGAGACTGTTGCGCACACTCAAACCGTCGACGGGGTGCGTCGCGAGAATCACGTCGCGCGCGAGCAGCTGAACACGCACGTTCGCGCCCGGTGTCGCACTCGGCAAGTGCGCGTGCAAGATGCCGTCGCCGACTCGAACTGACGCGAGCCCGGTGCACGGGTCCGACGAGACGATCCAGCCGCTCACGACCGACCCCATGGCCTCGTCGCCGACGATGGCCTGCAGCGCCGGATGGCGGCTCACGGTCTCGAGCGAACCTTGTACCGCGACGCTGCCGTAATCCATGACGACCACGTGCGTTGCGAGCCGCAGCACTTCCTCGAAACGGTGGCTGACGTAAATCATTGGAATCGCGAACTCGTCGCGCAGACGCTCGAGATAGGGCAGCACCTCCTCGCGGCGCGGCGCGTCGAGCGCGGCGAGTGGCTCATCGAGCAGCATGAGCCGCGGCTGCGACAGCAAAGCGCGACCGAGTGCGACACGCTGACGCTCGCCGCCGGACAGCTCATGCGGGCGCCGCTCCAGCAGCGTCTCGAGTCCGAGCATCTCGACGACGGCATCGAAGCGTACGAACGAAGCGCCGGCGCGCGCGCGCCGCTCGCCATAGCGCAAGTTCGCGGTGACTCGCAGATGCGGGAACAGCCGCGAGTCCTGGAACACATAGCCGATGCGGCGTTCCTCGATCGGCACGCGCACACCGGCCGCCGTGTCTTCGAGCACGACATCGTCCAGCACGATGCGTGCGCGATCGGGCCGCAGCAGGCCGGCGACCGCGCTCACGAGCGTCGTCTTGCCGCAGCCGGAGCGTCCGAACAATGCGATCGTGCCGGGCGTCGGCACCTCGACATGCACGTCGAGCGTGAAATCGCCGCGCGCCTTGCGAACCTCGATGCGCAGCATCAGCGACCCAGGCGCGCACGGACGTAGCGCGCGAAAAACTCGGAGGCCATGAGGCCGAGCAGCCCCAGCGTGAACGAAATCGCCGCGAGCCGCGCCGCCAGCGCTTCGCCGCCCGGGGTCTGCAAGGCCGTGTACAAGGCGAGCGGCAGCGTGCGCGTCTCGCCAGGAATGTTCGATACGAACGTGATGACCGCGCCGAACTCGCCGAGACCGGCCGCGAAGGCCGTGACCGCGCCGGCAAGAATGCCCGGCGCCATCAATGGCAAGGTGATGGAGAAGAATCGATCCCAAGCCCCGGCGCCGAGCGTGCGCGCGGCGTCCTCGAGCCCCGGGTCGACGGCTTCGAGCGAGATCCGGATCGCGCGCACCATGAGCGGAAACGACATGACCGCGGTCGCGAGCGCGGCGCCGTTGCTGGTGAAGATGAGCCGGATGCCGAACGTGTCGTCGAGCCAGTGGCCAATCGGCCCGCGCGCGCCGAACAGAATGAGCAGCAAGTAGCCGACGACGACGGGCGGAAGCACGAGCGGCAAATGTACAAGGGCGTCGAGCATGACCTTGCCGCGCCAGCGACCGCGCGCGAGCAGCCAGGCGAACAGGATCGCGAACGGCAGGCTCACGACGACGCTGCGCAGCGCAATCGAAAGACTCAGGCGAACGGCATCGAGTTCTGGGGCGGTTAGCATCGCGCAATATCGTTGATTTCAGGACAAGTATAGCGAGCGATCCGGCAAGGGCCGGCAAAGAACGCTCAACGCGCGCTGGCGCATCACGTGCCTGCGTGGCAATGCGCCCGGGGTGCCCGTAAGATGGACTTCGCGTCTGGACGGATGACCGCCGACGCGCGACCTTGAACGGGCGCCCAGTTGAACAACACCACGAGGGGATCTGAGATGAAGACTCGAATCGCTGCGGCGCTCGTGCTCGCCGGCATGCTCACGAGCGGAATGGCGGCTGCTGAATGCCTCTATCCGAAGGCGCCGGGAACGATTCCAGACGGCAAGACGGCGAGCGAGCAGGACATGCTCGAAGGCATGCGCGCGGTGAAGGAGTACAACGCGCAGGTGACTGCATATCTCTCCTGCCTCGACCTGCAAATGCAGACGGACATCAGCAACGCGGGCAGCGATGCGCCCGCGGCAACGATCGCGCAGATCAAGGCGATCAACGCGAAGCGCCACAACGCGGCCATCGAGGAGCTGGAAGCGCATGCCGCCCGCTTCAACGAGCAAGTGAAGGAGTTCAAGACGCGCCAGAAAAAGAGCTGATCGCGTCGTCACCTCGATCACGAGCCCGGCTGCTTCCGGCGGAGCAGCCGGGCTTTTTTGCATTTCGTGAGCGCGCAGACCAGGCCACGCACGATCCGATGACTCATCAACGGCGCTTGGCCACTTGCCGTTGCGGAACGTTCGCCCCGCCCCCTCGTCCCTCGTCCGTGACGCCGATCACCGTCCGCGCCGGCGCCTGCCTCCCTCGCTCAAGTGGGCTGCGTTGTCCGCCGATGCAGCGGTCGACTGCGATCTGAGGCGCTTGCCGCGGCGGCAATGCAGGCGACAAAAGTTAAATGGCTCGTGGACGAAGGGCTGGATCTTTTTAACGAAGAAGTGCGCATCTGGCGACCGCGGCAACCAACGCGGACAGCTGGCGCTGCGGGTCGCCCAGGAAACCCCCAATCCCCGCTCAGCCCTACCCCCACGTCCATACAACTTGACCCACCGCAGTGCGACATCTGTCGCACTTGCTCACGGAACCGCCGCCAGGCGGGTCAAGACCGCCGCGCCGCGGCCGATGCTGAGGGTGTTGCCGCATACGGCCCCGTTTTCGCATCCACATCCATCGGAGATTGGCTCGATGAAATCGCTCAAGCTCGCTACTGCACTCTTGCTCGTGACCGGCTCGTTCGCCGCGCAGGCCGACTGCGCCTACCCGAAAGGCCCGGCTTCGATCCCGGACGGCAAGACGGCGTCGGAAGCGGAAATGCTCGCCGCGATGACTGCCTTCAAGACGTATGACGCCGACGTGAAGAGCTACGGCAGCTGCCTCGAGCAGGAAACGAAGGACAAGGCCGCCGGCACGGCGCAGCTCATGCAGCTGAAGACGATGCAGACGAAGAAGCTCAACGCCGCGGTCGAAGAACTGCAAGCGAAGGCAAAGGAATTCAACGAGCAGGTTCGCATCTTCAAGGCGCGCGGCTGACCGCGCGGGCTGAAAAAGCCCGACGCTCGTGACACACTCCGACGCCCGGTGAGGCAACTCACCGGGCGTTTTCGTTTTGGGATCACGGAAAAAGCACCATGACGACACCCGCCGAAGCCGCAGCCGCGATCCGCTCGCACATCGCCCCGCTGCCGACCGAAACCGCCACGCTCAACGCCTTGCCGAGCGCGATTCTCCGCGAGCCGGTGACCGCCTCACGCGATCAGCCCCCGTTCGACCGCGTGACGATGGATGGCATCGCGATCGCGAGCAGCGAATTCGCCGCCGGCCGGCGCCAGTTCCGTATCGCCGGCACGCAGGCGGCGGGTGCCCAGCGCATGGTGCTCGCGAATACCGACGCGTGCTTCGAAGCGATGACCGGCGCGGTCGTGCCGCAAGGCTGCGACTGCGTGATTCCCGTCGAGCGCCTCATGATCGAAGACGGCACCGCGACCGTCCCCGACGACTTCCCCGCGACCGCGGGACTCAACATCCACCCGCGCGGCATCGATTGCCGCGCGGGCGACACGCTGATCGAAGCTGGCACGCGCATCGGCGCCCCCGAGCTCGCGGTGATCGCGTCGAACGGCCTGACGCGCGCGGTGATCTCGCGCCGCCCTCGCATCATGGTGATCTCCACCGGCAACGAGCTCGTCGAGCCCGGCACGCCCGTGAGCGACTGGCAGATCTATCGCTCGAACGTCTATGGCGTGCTCACGGGATTGCAGCGCCGCGGCTATGCGGAGCTGGCGCACGACCACATGCCGGACGACCTGGACACGATGCGCACTCGCTTGCGCTCCCATCTCGAAACGCACGACGTCCTGATTCTGAGCGGCGGCGTGTCGATGGGCCGCTTCGATTACGTGCCGCGCGCGCTCGGCGAGCTGGGCGTGAACATGGTGTTCCATAAGATCGAGCAGCGACCGGGCCGGCCCATGTGGTTCGGCGTCGGGGCGAATGGCCGTATGGTGTACGCATTGCCCGGCAACCCCGTCTCGACATTAATTTGCCTAAGTCGCTACGTTTTCGACGGCCTTGATGCTGCAATGGGCGCCACGCCACGGGCCGTCGAGCGGGTCGCGCTTGCGAGCGACGTCGACGTCAAGCCGTCATTGACGTTGTTCATGCCCGTTCGGCTCAATGACGGCAGTGACACCGGCGTCCGGGCGGAGCCGCGGCCGACCAAGGGCTCGGGCGACTTCACCTCCTTGATCGGCACCGATGGCTTCGTTGAACTCTCGCCGGGCCCACGAGTCGTTGCAGCAGGAACAGTCGTACCGTTCTACAGATGGTGATGCATGGTCGATTCCACGACAGTGATCCCGCATCCGACCCGCCAGCATCCTCGCGATACGCTCGGCCGGCCGCTGCACGATCTGCGGATCTCGGTCATGGATCGCTGCAACTTCCGCTGCCCGTACTGCATGCCGCGGGAGACCTTCCACGAGAACTACCGCTTCCTGAAATCGAGCGAGCGGCTGTCGTTCGATGAGATCACGCGGCTCACGCGACTCTTCGTGCAGCTCGGTGTCCGCAAAATCCGGCTGACGGGCGGCGAGCCGCTGCTGCGGCCGAACCTGTCGGAGCTCGTCGGTGATCTGACCGCAGTCGACGGCGTGCAGGACGTGGCGCTCACGACGAATGCCGTGCTGCTCGCGCAGCATGCGGCGGAGCTGAAGGCGAACGGCCTGCACCGAATCACCGTCAGCCTCGACACCCTCGATCCCGAGATCTTCAAGCAGATGAGCGGCGGATTCGCCGAGCGCGATCGCGTGCTGGAAGGCATTCGCGCCGCGATGGACGCGGGCCTCACGCCGATCAAGATCAACTCCGTGATCGAACGCGGGCTCAACGATCACACGGCGCTCGACCTCGTCGAGCACTTCCGCGGCACGGGCGTCATCGTGCGCTTCATCGAATACATGGACGTGGGCAATCGCAATCGCTGGAGCATGGAGCGCGTCGTGTCGTCGAAGGAGCTCGTGCAGCGCATCGGCGAGCGTTGGCCATTGCATCCGGTCGAAGGCAATTACCGCGGCGAAGTCGCCGAGCGCTACGCGTTCGACGACGGCGCGGGCGAAATAGGCTTCATCTCCTCTGTCACGAATCCGTTCTGCGGCGACTGCACCCGCGCGCGGCTGTCGTCCGAAGGCGTGTTCTATACATGCTTGTTCGCGACGCGCGGCACGGATCTACGCGCCCCCATGCGCAACGGCGCGTCGGACGCGGAATTGCTCGAGATCATTCGCAGCACGTGGCTGCAACGCGGCGACCGCTACAGTGAGCTGCGACAAACGATCCGCGCCAAGGAGCAGCCCGTCCACAAGATCGAGATGTATTACATCGGCGGTTGACGCCGCGACGAGTCTCATGAGCCAGTTCACCCATATCGATTCCGCGAACCGCCCGACGATGGTCGATGTCGGCGACAAGGCCGTCACGAAACGCATTGCCGTCGCGGAGTCGCGCGTCCGCTTTCCGGCGAATGTCGCCGCGGCGCTGCGCTCGCAAGGCTTCAACACCTCGAAAGGCCCGGTGTTTCAGACGGCGATCATCGCGGGCGTCATGGGCGCGAAGCGCACGCACGAGCTGATCCCGTTCTGTCATCCGCTCGGCCTGACGAACTGCCAGGTCGCCATCGACATGGTGGACGACGAAGCCGTGATCCGCTGCACGGCCGCCGTGACCGGCCAGACCGGCGTGGAAATGGAAGCGCTCACGGGCGCGAGCGTCGCCGCCCTCACGATCTACGATATGTGCAAGGCACTCTCGCACGAGATTGCGATCGGCCCGACTCGTCTACTGGAAAAGTCGGGGGGACGCAGCGGCCAGTTCTCGGCCGGCCAGGCTCGGTAATCACAGCGCTATGCTCCGGCGGCTATAGCGCTGTAGTATCCGGTTCCTTCCAGCCGACGAACGCCTCACTGACATCATGTCCGTCCCTCCCCTCTTCGGTCTCGTTCTCGCCGGCGGCGCCAGCACGCGCATGGGCCGGGACAAGGCCGCGCTCGACTATCACGGCAAATCGCAGCTCGAATGGACCTTCGAGCTCGCCGCGGAAGTCTGTGCGGCGACGTTCGTATCGGTGCGACCGGACCAGCGCGATGACCCGACGCGCAAGACGTTGCCGCAGATCGTGGACCTGCAGCCCGGGATCGGGCCGATCGCCGGTATTGCCTCGGCGTTGCAGCAGCATCCGAAAGCGGCTTGGCTCGTGCTCGCGTGCGACTTGCCCTTCATCACGCGTGACGTGTTGACGAATCTGCTCGCGCAACGCAACCCACACGCCATCGCAACGGCCTATCGCAGCGCTCACGACGGCCTGCCCGAGCCGCTGTGCGCGATATGGGAACCCTCTGCTCGCGAGGCCGTGCTCGCCTACATCGCCGCGGGCAAGCAATGCCCGCGCAAGCTGCTGATCAACTCGAACGCGCACCTGGTCGCCCTGCCGGATGCGCGCGCGCTCGACAACATCAACACGGGCACCGAGTTCGAGCAGGCGAGCGCGGCGCTCGCCTCGAGTTCGGCGGAGACCCGGATGCGCGAACGCGGAGTAGACCACCCGTCCAGCGAGCGCCCGTCAGGAAGCGGAGACGTCATCAGGCTCCGCGTGCAGTACTACGCGCTGTTTCGCGAACAGGCCGGACGCAGCGAAGAGACGCTGGAGACGTCCGCAACCACGCCCGCCGAGCTGTATCGCGAACTGCAGGCACGCCATCCATTCAAGCTTGCGCAACAGCAATTGAAGGTCGCGGTGAACACCGACTTTCGCGATTGGGATGCGCCGCTCGCGAGCGGCGACACGATCGTCTTCATTCCACCGGTGGCGGGCGGATGAAAGCGTTCGGCTTCACCCACACACGCATCGATCCGCAGTCGCTGCGTGTCGCGCTCGAAGATCCGACGGCGGGCGGCTATGCGTCATTCGAGGGCTGGGTCCGCAACCACAACGAAGGCCACGCCGTCACGCGCCTCGAATACGAGGCATTCGAAGCACTCGCGAACAAGGAAGGCGAGCGCATCGTGCAGGAAGCGATCGAGCGCTTCGGGGTCGTGAAGGCCGCGTGCGTGCACCGCGTCGGCTCGCTCGCGATCGGCGACATGGCGGTGTGGGTCGGCGTCAGCTCGCGGCATCGCGCCGAAGCGTTCGCCGCATGCCGCTACATCATCGACGAAGTGAAGCATCGCGTACCGATCTGGAAAAAGGAGCACTACGTCACCGGCGATTCCGGGTGGGTGAATTGCGAACGCTGCGCGACGCACGCGCTCGAGCATGCGAACATGCATGCTCACCACGCGCACGATCACGATCACGACCGGGCTGACGGTCATCGCCACGACCACGGCGCGCATCGCGAGCAGGCGCCGCGCCCTTCGACGATCGCGCAGCCCGATTACTCTCGCCAGGTCGCGCTGCGCGACGTGGGCGAAGCGGGACAGGCGAAATTGCGCGCCGCTCGCGTTCTCGTCGTCGGCGCGGGCGGACTCGGCGTTCCCGTCCTCATGTATCTCGCAGGCGCGGGCGTCGGCACGATCGGCATCGTCGATGGCGATACGCTCGACGCGAGCAATCTGCACCGGCAAACGCTCTACTCGCTCGCCGATATCGGCAAGCCGAAGGCGTCGCTCGCCGCGCAGCGACTGCGCGCATTGAATCCGGAAGTGAATACGCGCGCGCACCTGGAACGCTTCACGGCCGGGAACGCCGCGGGGCTGCTCGCCGACTACGATCTGATCGTCGAGTGCTCCGACAACTTTGCGACGAAGTTCCTGGTGAACGACGCCGCGCTCGCGGCGCGCAAGCCCGCGATCTTCGCGAGCGTGTATCAGTACGAAGGACAGCTGCAGGTCTATCGCGCGGCGGACGATTCGGCGTGCCTGCGGTGCTTGTGGCCGGAGGCAACGCGCGATGGCGTCGTCGGCAATTGCGCGGAGGCCGGCGTGCTCGGTCCCGTGCCCGGCGTCCTCGGCAGCCTGGAGGCGCTCGAAGCATTGAAGCTGCTGCTCGGCTTGCCGGGCGTCGCGAACGAGATCGTGCTGCTCGATTTGCTGACGCTCGAGCAGCGCAAGCTCCGCACCACGCGCCGCGCCGACTGCAATCATTCTCCGCGGCTCGTCGCGCCGACGCCGACAGCGGATCTGGAGATGGTGTTCGCCGAGCTGGCGCCGGCCGTGGCCGCAGGCTTCAAGGTGATCGATGTCCGCGAGCTCGACGAAGTGCGCGAGACACCGATTCCGCGCGCGGCCGCGACCCACATTCCGCTGCCGACCTTGCTGGCGACGAACGGCAATCTCGATCGCAACGAACGCTACCTGCTCGTGTGCGCGCGCGGCTCGCGCAGCCGCGCGGCGGCCGAGCATCTACGCGAGCACGGCTTCGAACAGGCGTTCTCGTTGCGAGGCGGCGTACAGGCGCTGCGCGGCGGCGCGGCTTGATGCCTACTGGCCGATTCCCGTCCGGATGATCAGATCGATGCGGCGATTGCGCGCGCGGCCGTCCGCCGTTTCGTTGCTCGCGACCGGCCGCGCCTCGCCGTAGCCGATCGAGCTGATGCGCTCGGGATTGCGGCCGAAGTTCGTGACGAGGTACTGCTTCACAGCGTCGGCACGATCTTGCGACAGGATCAGATTCGACGAATCGCCGCCCTGCGAATCGGTGTGACCTTCCACGACGATCGGCGCGTCCGGAAACATTTCGAGCGCCTGCCGCACCTTGGCAAGCAGCGGCGCGCTGGCCGCGTCGATCGTGCTGCGGCCGGACGGGAAAGCGATGCCGAGCAATGAGATCACGACGTCGTCGCCCTGACGGTTCACGCGCGCCTCCGTCGGCGAAAAGCTCGCTTCGATCGCGGCGACATTCGCGCGCAGCCGCTCCTGGGCATCGACGCGCCTCTGCAGCGCGATGCGCTCCTCGGACACGCCACCGAGCCGCTGCTCGAGGCGCTGCATCTCCCGGTTCAGCGCCGCGATCTGATCGTCGCGATCCTTCACTTCCTGCGTCAACCGCCGCATGGCCTGCTGCTGCTTCTGCACTTGTTCGAGCAGCGCCTGCAGCGGCCGCAGGTAACCTTGATCGAACCGCGGCGGCACTTCCATCTCGTTCGCGAGCCTTTTCAGCGGCTCCTCGAACGAGAGCAGCATCTCTTCCATGCCGTGCTGATCGTCGTCCTCCTTCTTCAGCACGCCGCCGATCAGCTCGGCGAAATACAGCGCGTGCCGGGCTTCATAGAGCGCCTGCTCGGCGAGAGTGTTCGGCACGGTCAAGTCGTAGCGGTTGCGGTTGATCTCCTGCTCGGCTTCGCTGAGATAGCGCTTCGCGGCGCCCAACGTCCGCGGCGCGTAGCGTTGCACGTTCGCTTGATCGGCCTTCGCGATCAGGCCGCGCACCTCGTTGAGGACCTTGCCCTTGATCGCCAGCAGCTCGGCTTCGCGTAGCAACACTTCCGACTCGGCGCCGCGGCGCTGCGCGGTCTTCAGGTCGTTGCGCTCGATGCGGGTGACGGCCTCAGCGAACCGCTGCGTGGCCTTCGTCCAAGCCTCGGGCGCGTAGCGGGGAGCCTCGGCGGCGAGCGCATCTTCGCGAGCGCGCAGCGGCGAGGCCAGCTCCGTGCGAACGGTCGCGGCAACCTGATCCGCGTTCGTGAGCGCCGTACCGCCTTTCGCGATGTTGTTACGCAGGCGGTCGGGATTGCGGCCGCGCTCGAGATCCTTTTGGGCGGCTTCGTAGGCTTCGACGGCGGCGCTGAAGTGAGTGGGCGACAGCGAGTCGATCTGTTCGGTGCGCGCCTTGTCGATCGCCGCTTTCAATTCGTCGAGACGAGGGTCGGCGGCCTGCCCGAATGCAACGTGGGCACAGACGAGGCCCACCACGAGAAAGCCGCGAGCACCCCCGCGAACCAGCGCTAGTGACATCGAAACGACACCCGTCCAAGGAAAGTTCTGCCGGAGTATAGCCGCGCCGGGCGGTCGCGAACGGCAAGCCGTTCTCACTCTCGATCTCGCGTGGGGCGAGGTCGCGAAGCACGGGTGAGGGCAAGCGGCGCCGGCGTGCGCGAAAAGCGGCCAGCCGGCGCGACGACCGTCGCTACGGGCGCAGCTGGCCCGTGCCGCGCACGACGTACTTGTAGCTCGTCAACTGTTCGACTCCGACGGGACCACGCGCATGAAACTTGTCCGTCGAGATACCGATCTCCGCACCCATGCCGAATTCGCCGCCGTCGGCGAATTGCGTCGACGCGTTATGGAGCACGATCGCGCTGTCGACGGCCGCGAGAAACCGCTCCGCCGTCGCCTGGTTCGCCGTGACGATCGACTCCGTATGCGCGGAACCGTACGTGTCGATATGCGCCGCCGCGCCCGCGACGCCATCGACGACCTTCGCGGCAATGATCTTGTCGAGGTATTCCGTGTACCAATCGTCTTCGACAGCGGGCTTGATGCGCGAGTCGAGCTGCTGCAGCGTCTCGTCGCCGCGCACTTCGCAGCCCGCGTCGAGCAATGTCCCCAGCACGGGCTTGGCGAGCGTCGCGACAGCGGCGCGATCGAACAACACGGTCTCGGCGGCACCGCAAATGCCGGTCCGGCGCAGCTTCGCGTTCTTCACGATGTCGCACGCCATTTGCAGCTCGGCGTCGCGATCCACGTAGACGTGGCAATTGCCCTCCAGGTGCCCGATCACGGGCACGCGCGCCTCCTGCTGAACACGCGCCACGAGACTCTTGCCGCCACGCGGCACGACGACATCGATGTAGTTCGTCATGCTGGACAGCATGTAGCCGACGGCGGCCCGATCGGTCGTCGGCACGATCTGGATCGCGCCTTCGGGAAGCCCCGCGCTGCGCAGGCCCGCGGCTAGGCACGCGTGGATGGCGCCGCTCGAATGCGAGCTTTCCGAGCCGCCGCGCAGGATCACGGCGTTACCCGATTTCAGGCACAGCGCGCCCGCGTCCGCGGTCACGTTCGGACGACTCTCATAAATGATGCCGACGACGCCGAGCGGAACACGCACGCGCTGAATCAGCATGCCGTTCGGGCGGGTCCACTCCGCGATGACGGTGCCGATCGGATCGGCGAGCGCAATGATGTCCTCGATACCGCGCGCCATCGCCTCGATCCGCTTGTCGTCGAGCGCGAGGCGATCGAGCATCGCCGCGGACAAGCCGCGCTCCTGCGCGCGCTGCATGTCGAGCTGATTCGCCGCGAGAATCGCCGGGCGTTGCGCGCGGATTTGCGCGGCGGCGGCTTGCAGCGCGGCGTTTTTCGCCGCGGTCGTCGCTTGCGCGAGCAGCCTCGCGGCGTCGACCGCGGTGCGGCCGAGCGAGTCCATCAGGGAGGGGATTTCTGCGGGGGTCTGGGTCACTGCGTTCATACGGTGATTATGCGGGCGGCGCGCAGCGAGGACTAGCCGCGAAAAACGGCATCGTAGGAGAAACGGCTAGTCCCTATGGCTCCCTGCTCCATACCGATCGCGCAGCTCGCGCTTCAGTACCTTGCCGATCGCGCTGCGCGGCAGTGACGCCACGATCGTAACGGCCGCGAGACGCTGCGTTTTGCCCAGCCGCTCGTTCGCCCAGAGGCGAACATCCTCCGCGCCTTCCGTGCGGCCGGGCGCAAGCTCGACGAATGCGATCGGCGTCTCGCCCCACTGTTGCGATGGAACGCCGACGACCGCCGCGTCCTTGATCGCCTCGTGCTGAAGCAGGACGGCTTCCAAGTCGCTCGGGTAGATATTGAACCCGCCCGAGATGATCATGTCCTTCTTGCGATCGAGCAGCGTGAGAAATCCATCCGCATCGAAGCGGCCGACATCGCCGGTGCGGATGAAGCGCGTGCCGTTCTCGTCGTACCACTCCGCTTCGGAAGTCTTCCGCGGCTGCTTGTAATACCCCGTCATCATTGCCGCTGGCGAACGCCCGACGACTTCGCCGATCTGACCGGCCGGCACCTCCCGTCCCTGCTCGTCGATCAGCCTCACTTCATGTCCGGGCGCTGGACGGCCCACGGTGTGCAGCTTGGTGGGATGCTCGTGCGCATGCAGGATGCACGTCGCGCCGCCTTCGGTCATGCCGTAGTACTCGGTCAGGCCGCCCGGCCAGCGCCGCAGGATGTCGGCCTTCAATGCCGCCGAGAACGGCGCGCTGGTGCAGAACTTCATCCGAAAGCTCGACAAGTCGTAGGCATCGAAATCGGGCACATCCATGATGCGCTGATACTGCACCGGCACGAGCATCGCGTGCGTCGCGCGGTGCTCCTGCACGAGCGCGAGGAATTGCACGGCATCGAACTTCGACATGAGCACGATCGTGCCGCCGCCCGCGAAAGCCGGGAAGAAACTCACGAGCGTCGTGTTCGAATACAACGGCGTCGAACAGATCGTGACCGCGGTCGCGTCGTAACCGGCGCCCGCGGCGCGCTTCACGTGCGCCCAGCGCATCCGATGCGGCTGCACGATGCCCTTCGGCGTGCCCGTCGTACCGGACGAATAAATGATATTGAACGGCGCATCCGGCCCGATCGCGACGGGATGCGGCTTCGCCCCGGCCGGCGCGAGCCACTCGTGCAGCGACGGTGCGAACGAGCGGTCGAGACTGATCGTCTGCACGGACGCAGGCAGCGAAACCGCCGCGAGCGATTTCGCGACGCCCTCGTCGACGAACACTTTGCGAGCACCGCAATCGATCAACATGCCGAGAAGCGCAGCCGGCGTCGAGGACGGCGCGAGCGGCGCCACGGCAACGCCCGCACGCAGCGCGCCGAGAAACACGGCCGCATATTCCACGCGCGACAAAGCGCAGATCGCAATGACATCGCCGGCCGCCAGGCCGTCACGCTGCAAGGACGCGGCGATTCGATCCATGAGCACGTCGAGCTCGCCGTACGCGAGCACATCGTCGTCCTTGATCAATGCCGAATGCTGTGGCCGTTCGCGGGCGTGCGCGGCGACGAGATCCGCGATGCGCCCGAAGTCCTGTTGCAGCAAGCTTTCCGCAGTCATGGGTGATCGATCAACCACGTAGAAAACGAGGGTGCGGACAATGCCACACGAGCGACGCGGTTGCGTAGCCCACGAGCGCGGCAGCACACTGTGCGCAGCAGGGATGCGCACATGTTGCGCGCGCATGGATGCGCCCGAGCAACCCGCTACAAGGAGCGAAGATTCGTCATGAAGCGACTCGAAGGAAAAACCGCCCTGGTCACGGGCGCTGCGAGCGGCATCGGCCGCGCGAGTGCCGTTCTGTTCGCGGCGGAAGGCGCGAACGTCGTCGTGTTGGATCGTGCGCCGGCCGTCGAAGAGACTGCAGAGCAGATCAGAAAGGACGGCGGACGCGTGACGGTCTTCGTGAAGGATTCCTCGGAGGAAGAAAACATCGCCGCCGCGATCGACACGGCCGTACGTGAATACGGCGCGCTCGACGTGTGCTTCGCGAATGCCGGCATCAGCGGCGGCATCGTTCCGCTGCACGAGCAGACCGTCGAGCTGTGGACACAAATCCTCAAGGTGAACCTGATCGGCACGTTCCTGGCGGTCAAGCATGCTGCTCGCGTCATGGCGCCGCGGCGCCAGGGCTCGATCATCTGCACGGCATCCGTCGCGGGATTGCGCTCCGGTGCCGGCGGCTCGCCGTACAGCGCCAGCAAGGCGGGCGTCATCAGCCTCGTGCAAACGACGGCCTATCAATTGAGCGGCACGAACGTGCGGATCAACGCGATCTGTCCGGGACTGATCGAAACCGGCATGACGCAGCCGATCTTCGCGAACGCCCGTGCGCGCGGCACCGAGCACAAGATCGGACAGCTCAATCCGCTGCGCCGGCCGGGTGCGCCGATCGAGATCGCGCACATGGCGCTGTTCCTCGCGAGCGACGATGCCTCTTACGTGAACGGGCAAGCCTTTCCCGTCGATGGCGCGCTGTCGAGTTCGCACCCGATCGTCCCACCCAAGGTGTAGTCGTTAGCGCACGCGCGGCGCGGGAACCGCCCGCGCCAACGGCGCGTCATCTTCGCTAAGAACGCGGCGCGTCGCATCGCGCCGCTCAAGCAACACGCGGAGGATGCTCGATGCGCAACAACGGCTCGACTTACGATCTGGAATACAACCCATACGCCGCTACGAACGAACGACATGTCGACGGGATGCGAACGATTGCGCTCGTCGGCGCGATTGCGCTGATCGCGGCGCCGGCCTTGCTGAGCTTCGCGCGCCGCTGGCGAACGAAACAGAATGCCGCGCTGACGGAGCCCGCGATCGACAAGACGCTGAAAGACTCGTTCCCCGCCAGCGACCCGCCGGCCTCGCGATACTTCGACATTCCCGAAAACCGGCTCTGATCACGCGGCGAGAGCAGCTGCGCGTCGCATGATCGGGCGGCGGCCTGAGTACGACGGCTACAAGGAAGGCGGCCGTAAGGAAGGCGGCCGTGAGAAGGACTTGAAACGTTCGCGAACGCGCAGCTGCGCCGTGTCGACGCGGTGCTCGCCGGCAGCTCAGCCGAGGCTAATGTAATGCGGTGAGCACGAGGTCATCGCGATGGATCAACTCGTCGCGACCGCGAAACCCGAGCAGCGCCTCGATCTCCGCCGATTTGCGACCGCGCAGGCGCTCGGCATCATCGCTCGAATAGGCGGACAAGCCGCGGGCGAGCTCACGGCCCTGCTCATCCCGGACGATCAATGCATCGCCACGCTCGAACGTACCTTGCACGCGCGTGACACCGGCGGGCAGCAGGCTCTTGCCATTGCGCAGCGCGCGCGCGGCCCCGGCATCGACGAAGATTTCACCGGCCGGCTTCAGCGCCCCCGCGATCCATTGCTTGCGAACCGTCGCTGGCGAGGCGGCGGGAAAGAACCACGTACAACGACCGCCCGTTTCGATCTGACGCAACGGATAGAGATCCCGGCCACGGGCAATACCCATATGACAGCCTGCGCCGATGGCGATCTTCGCCGCCGCGACCTTCGTCGCCATGCCGCCCGAGCCGACATCGGAGGCGACACCGCCCGCCATCCGTTCGATCTCCGGCGTGAGCGCGCGCACCTCGGGCATGAATTGCGCCTGCGGATTCTTCGTCGGGTCGGCCGTGTACATGCCGTCGACGTCCGAGAGCAGGATCAGGCAATCGGCACTGATCATTTGCGCGACGCGCGCGGCGAGCCGGTCGTTGTCGCCGTACTTGATCTCCGCAGTCGCGACCGTGTCGTTCTCGTTGATGACCGGCACCGAGCCGAGCTTGAGCAACGTCATCAGCGTGCGGCGCGCATTCAGGTAACGCCGCCGCTCCTCCGTATCGCCGAGTGTCAGCAATATCTGCGCGACGGTCAGCTCGTGCTGGTGCAATACCTCGGTCCACGCGTGCGCGAGACGAATCTGGCCGACGGCCGCGGCCGCCTGACTCTCCTCGAGCTTCAACTTGCCAGGCTCGAGGCCGAGCCGCCGGCGACCGAGCGCGATCGCGCCCGAAGACACCAGCAATACGTCCTGGCCGCGTGCACGCAGTCTCGCCACGTCTGCCGCGAGGCTTTCGACCCAGACGCGATTGACGTCGCCGCTCGCACGGTCGACCAACAGTGCCGAGCCGACTTTGATGACGACACGGCGCGCGTCGATCAAAGGCAATGCGCTCGCAGGGCGGGCGGCCGGTGCAATGTCGCTTACGTCAACCATGCTTGAGATCGGAAGGGGGTCTTGGGCAGCGTGGACCATCATCCAATGAAGTCCCGAGCTTGCGATTTCGCGAACCGCGTGCGTCTTGCGAGCACAGAATAGGAACACTGAATGTGCGCCGCAGTTTACCAGAGGCTTGGGACGTAACGGTGCGGTGCGAGTGCGGGGCGCGCCACGGGTTCCGGTCTTGTTGCCTGTCGCATGGCGAAACCCCTAATATCCCGCCGCCGGAGATGCACCGGTTCCCGATCGCGTTTTGAGGTGTCACGTGGGTAGAGACTACGACCCAGTTCAAGGACAGTGGTACGAAGACTTGGAAGAAAACGAAATCTTCCAGGTGCTGTCCGTCGATCCCGATGAGGAGATCGTCGAGATCGTTTACGAGAACGGTGACACCGAGGAGATCGACCTCGACACGTGGCACGAGCTCGATCTCGAGCACGCCCAGGAGCCGGAAGGCTGGTCCAACGACACCGAGGAAGACGACGAGGAAGAAGAGGAAGAAGAGCTCGACGACGACGATGACGACGATTGGGACGAAGACGACGACGACGATTGGGATGACGACGACGAAGACCTCGACGACGATTACAGCGATCGAGACGAATGATTTCTCCGAGCTGCTAGCTGCCATTCGCTAGCGGCTTGCCGGTCCGGCGCGTGTCCGCGCGCCCCGACCTCTTCCACCCGACACCTTTCGACTGCGATCGCGGCACCCGCGGCTCGCTGACCTGACCTGCAACTTACTGGCCCACCTTCCGGTCTGATCTGGCGAGCCGAGCGGCCGGGCGCTCGACCTCTCTTGAAGCCGTCGGCAACAACCCGATATGAGCCCTGCCTCGATTCAATCGCGCCAGCACTGAGGGTCTATGAAGCGCATTTTCTTGTTCGTGGCGACCAATCTCGCGGTCATCCTCGTACTGAGCGTCGTGCTGCGATTGCTCGGCGTCGATCGTATTCTCAATGAGCAAGGGACCGGGCTGGACCTGACGAACCTGCTCATTTTCTCGGCCGTGTTCGGCTTCACCGGCTCGCTCATCTCACTCGCGATCTCCAAGTGGACCGCGAAGCGCACGATGGGCGTGCGGGTCATCGAGCAGCCAAAGACGCAGGACGAGTCCTGGCTCGTCGAGACCGTTCGCCGCCAGGCGCAGGCGGCCGGCATCGGCATGCCGGAAGTGGGTATTTTCGATTCACCCGAGGTGAATGCCTTCGCGACCGGCGCCCGGCGCGACAACGCGCTCGTGGCCGTCAGCAGCGGCTTGCTGCGCGCCATGTCCCGCAGCGAGGCGGAAGCGGTGCTTGCCCACGAAGTGAGCCATGTCGCGAACGGCGACATGGTCACGCTCACGCTGATTCAAGGCGTCGTGAATACGTTCGTGATCTTCATCTCGCGCGTCGTCGGCTATGTCGTCGACCGCGTGATCTTCAAGACCGAGCGCGGTCATGGGCCGGGATTCATGATCACTGTGATCATCGCGCAGCTGGTGCTCGGCGTTCTCGCGACGATGATCGTCATGTGGTTCTCGCGCTACCGCGAGTTCCGGGCGGACGCGGGCGGCGCACAGCTCGCCGGCCGCGACTCGATGATCGCCGCCCTGCAACGCCTGCGCATGCAGCATGCGGGGCCGCTCCCGGACAAGCTGGCGGCGTTCGGGATCAGTGGCGGCGGCATGGCCCAAGGGCTGAAGCGCCTGTTCATGACCCATCCGCCATTGGAAGAGCGCATCGCCGCCCTGAGCCAACGCGCGTAACACTCCCGGAGCGCCGTCGGCGCGCGTAGAGTCGGGACAAGGACGTCCTACGAGGTCACGCGCATGCTGTCGATTCGCATGATCGTCTTTGCGGGCATCGCGGGCATTTGCCTGTGGGGTCTGTTCACGCTCCTCGACAACCTGAAGGAGCCCGCCCTGCTGCGCACGGCGCAGGGTATCGCGGTCAAAGGCTGCTCTACGCTCGACGCCCATGCGGATGCACCGAAGCGGTGCCCCGGGTTTCTGTGCCAGAAGGCACTCGTCGATCGTCGGCTGATGACCTTGGAGGATCGCGTCGAGATCACGCGCGAGACCACCCAAGGCGCGGACCGGGTCATCGCAGGCACGCTCGTCGGCAAGGGTCAGCCTTTCGAATGTGTCGTTCGCGACGTGACCGTGACAAAGGCCCTGCTCGTGGAACCTGCCCCGGCCGCAAGCGATCCGACAGCTTGACGAGGTCAGGACGGACTGACCAAGCTGCCTCCCCCCCTTGGCCCTGACGTGACGACATGCCTGCCCCCGCCCTCCTCGATCGACTGCGCTCGATCGTTGGCCCGCAAGGGTTCCTGGATCAGCCGTTCGATATCGCGCCGTTCACGGTCGACCATCGCAAGCTGTACCGAGGCGCCACGCCGCTGGTGTTGCGTCCCGACTCGACCGCCCAAGTCGCGGCGATCCTGAGCGCCTGTCATGAGGCTCGCGTCGGCGTGGTGCCCGTCGGCGGCAATACCGGCTACTGCGGGGGCGCGACACCGAGCGAAGACGGTACGCAAATCGTGTTGTCGATGGCGCGCATGCGCCGGGTCCGCGCCGTGGATCCGCACAACTTCACGATGGTCGCCGAAGCCGGCTGCGTGCTCGCCGACGTGCAAGCCGCCGCCGCCGCCGCCGATCGCCTGTTTCCGCTGAGCCTCGGCTCCGAGGGCTCCTGCCAGCTCGGCGGCAACCTGTCGACGAACGCCGGGGGAACAGCGGTCCTACGCTACGGAATGATGCGCGATCTCGTGCTCGGGCTCGAAGTCGTGCTGCCCGATGGCCGTGTGCTCGATGCGCTCAAGTCGCTGCGCAAGGACAACACCGGTTACGACCTGCGCGATCTGTTCATCGGCGCGGAAGGCACGCTCGGCGTCATCACGGCCGCGGCGATCAAGCTGTTCTCGCGTCCCGCGACGCTCGTGACCGCGTTCGTCGCCGTTCCTACGCCCGACGCCGCCGTCGCGCTGCTCTCGCGTCTGCGCGCGGCGACAGGCGATCTCGTGTCGACGTTCGAGCTGATCCCGCGCATCGGCATCGATCTCGTGACCCGACACATCCCGCAGACCAGCGACCCGTTCAGTGAGCGCTACGACTGGTACGTGCTCGTGGAAGTCGGCGGCGGCAAGCACGCCGGCGGCCTGCGCGAGGCGCTGGAGCTCGAGCTCGAAGCGGCGCTCGCCGCCGCGGAAATCGCCAACGCGGTATTCGCCGAGAGCGACGCTCAGCGCGAGGCCTTGTGGCGCCTGCGCGAAACGATTCCCGAAGCCCAGCGCAGCGACGGCGCGAGCATCAAGCACGACGTGTCGGTGACCACGAGCGAGCTGCCGCGCTTCATCGTCGAAGGCTCGCAGGCGGTCCTCGACATCGCGCCGCGCGGACGCCTCGTGACCTATGGACACCTGGGCGACGGCAATCTGCATTTCAACGTCAATCAATCTCCCGAGCAGCCCGCGGATGAGTTCCTGGCGCTCGCGCCGCGCATTCATCGCGCGGTTCACGACCTGGTCGCACGTTACGGCGGCAGCTTCAGCGCCGAACACGGCATCGGACGTTTGAAACGCGAGGAGCTCGTGCATTACAAGGATCCGGTCGCGCTCGAGGTGATGCGCTCGATCAAACGCGCGCTCGATCCGCACGGAATCATGAATCCGGGCAAGGTGCTGTGAGGAACCGCGCTCGCATACAAGGCGTTGCACGGCGTACTTTCCTTTTCCCGAGAGGGTCGATGCCCGCCAGGACGAGACGAGCTCATGCGCCCATTGTCGGACTCGCACTCGTACTCACCGGGGCGCACGGCATTGCGTACGCGCAGGAACGCGAGCACGCGAGCGAGGGGCCGATCACCGAACGCGTCGAGCGAGACGGCCAAGCGCGTGAAGTAGCCCAGCAATGGAGCCACACGGGATTGCTGCGCGGACGCGATCTGACGCCGTTCGGCCTATTGCGGCTCGACATGTTGCCCGCGCACACCGCGGATGCCGAACCGGGCACGTGGACCTTCGAGATCCAATACGCGTATCAGAACACCTTCGTGCTGAGCGATAACGTTCGCGACTATCTGCAGGGGCGCGACATCGGTCGGCAGCCGCTGCGCCCCGAGGACGCGGCCGCGATTCTTTCCATGCCAGGCGATGCGTATTACTTCGACGGCGAGATCGGCTACGCGGACCTCATCGTGCAGCGGCGCATGAACGAATACTGGAGCATCTATCTCACGGTGCCGTACTTCTCGTACGGCGAGGGCTTGCTCGACAGCACGATCGAATCCTTTCACGACACCTTCGGCTTCAGCCAGCAAAGCCGCGACCTCGTCGCGCGCGATCGCTTTCAGATCGTCTACGGCATCGGCGAGACGCGCTTCGCGCAGCTCGATCGCAACACCGACGGCGGCTTCGGCGATCCGGTGATCGGCTTGCGCTATTCGCTGCCGCAGCCGCGGTTCGGCTGGGACGTCGTCGTGGAGCTCGCGGCCAAGATCGCGGTCGACGGCGAGCGCTTCCTGCTATCGACGGGCCGCAGCGATTACGGTGCGCAGGTCACATTGCAGCGCCGGCTCGGCCGCACCGGCCGTCACGCGCTCTATCTGAGCGGCAGCGGCGTGTACTACGCCGGCGGCCCGGAAATCCCGGGCGATGACTCGGAGTTCATTCCGACGGTGATCGCTGGCTACAGCTACGGCTTGTCGCGGCGTACGAGCGTGATCCTGCAGGCGTACGCGAGTCAGAGCGTCATCCAGCACACGACGCTGGAAGAACTGAAAGAAGAGAAGTATCAGGTGAGCCTCGGCGTGCAGACGCGCGGCGACAACGTGCTGTGGAGTCTCGCGGTCACGGAAAACGTGTCGAACTTCAACAACACGCCCGACATCGGCGTGCAGATCGGCATCGCCTATATGCCGAAGGCGAAGTAGCAATCGCCGTCCCGCGGGACCGAGGCCTCGTCAGCTGCCGACTCGGCCGCCGCCTTCGCGCCTCACCGCGATCACGCTCGCTCGCGGCTGCGCGCTGCCGCCCTCGGGCCAATGACTCTTGGGGCTGGCGACGGTGCCGCCCTCGCCCGGATGCTGAATGGCGAAGAACAGCGTTTCGTTGTCGGGCGTGAACTGCACGCCGCACACTTCGCAGCCGATCGGGCCGCTCATGAACTGCTGCAGCTTGCCGCGGTCCGGCCCCGATGTCGGGCAGACGAAGCAGCCGTCGTTCGTCGCCTGCGGCTGCGCGCCGTCGGTCACGATCCACAGATTGCCCGCGAGATCGAAGCCGATATTGTCCGGCGAGCCGATCGCGCTCAACTCCGCCGCCTTGCCGTAGCCCGCGAAATACGTGTCCTGCGACGTGACCTTGCCGGGCTGCAAGTCCTCGATGTTCGTGAGGAGCCGGCCGCGCTTCGGGTCGCCGGCCAGAATGAACACCTCCCAACTGAATTCCCGCGCGGTGTGATCGTCGCCCGCCTCGCGAATCTCGATGATGTGGCCATAGTCGTTCTTGCCGCGCGGATTCGCCGCATTGGGGCCGAGGTCGATTTCACGGCCCGAATACGACCGCACGGCCGAATCGTCCGTGCGCGAATCGTTGCGGGTGCAGGCGACGTAGATCCGGCCGGTCGTGGGATTCGCCTCGACATCCTCGGGACGATCCATCGGCGTCGCGCCGAGCACGTAGGCGGCGGCGCGCGCCTTGATCAGCACTTCGGACTGATCGCGAAATCCTGCCGCCTCGTTCAACGGCCCCTTCCGGTCATACACGAGCGGCAGCCACTGACCGCGGCCGCTCGCATCGAAACGCGCGACATATAACGTGCCCGCATCGAGCAGATCGCGATTCGCGCGCGGATTCTTCGCATCGAATCGCGCGCTGGAAATGAACTTGTAGACGTACTCGAACTTGTCGTCGTCGCCCATGTACACCGCGATGCGCCCGTCGGGGGCAATCACCGGGCTCGCGCCCTCGTGCGCGAAGCGGCCGAGCGCCGTGCGCTTCACCGGCGCGCGCGTCGGATCGCGCGGATCGATCTCGACGATCCAGCCGAAGCGAAATGCCTCGCGCGGCTCTTGCGCGAGATCGAAGCGCGCGTGCACGTTCTCCCAGCCGTACAGCGAATGCTTGCGCCACATGCGCCACTGGTCGTGCGAGCTCACGACGTGCGGGTCGACGTCGCGGCGCGCGCGCAAGTCGTCCATGTTGCCGAAGTAGTCCTGGATGTTCTCTTCGGAGGTGAGATACGTGCCCCACGGCGTCTCGCCGCCGGCGCAATTGCCGAACGTGCCGAGCGCAACTTCGCCGTTGGGATCGTCATGCGTGCGCATCAACGCGCCCCCGCGCGCGGGGCCCCCGATGTCGATCGGCGTGTCGGCGGTGATGCGCCGATTGAAGCGCGAGTCCTTCACCATGCGCCACTGGCCGCGCTCCTGCGCCACCTCGATGACGGTCACGCCGGTCGCCGCGATGGATACGTTCACGGTTTCGGGATGCTTGCGCACGAACGCACGCCCTTCCCCGCGCACCGCGCCCGCGAAGCCCGGATGGCCCGGGTACATGAGCGCTTCGTCCGTGTATTCGTTGTTCACGCACAGCACGCCACGCCGGCCGCGCTCGTCCAGCGGGAAGAAATGGACCGCATCGCAGTTCTGGCCGAACCACGAGCGCTGCAGCGTCGCGGCGTTCGGCTCCAGGAGCGCGCCGCTCGCAAGCTTCGATGCATCGAGATCCGGCACCTTCGAGAACAAGCTCTCGCCCCAACGCGCGACGATATCGTAGGTATAGCCGGGCGGGAGGATGATCGAATCGGCGCTGCTGCCTGCAATGGGCTTGAACGCCAGCGCGGTCGCCGCGTCCGCGCGCGCGGCATCCGACCGCAACAACGCCGCGCCGCCGGCCACGGCCAATGGGCTGAGCGCGGCCGCTTCGAGCACGAGGCGGCGCGTGAGCCGCTGCTGCAACAGAGTGGCGAAGGGCGTCGAGGGAGGTGGCATGCGGTTCATCCGGTTCGCCTGGCTGAGCGGAACAGTATGTGCGCGCCACGTGACATACAAATCCCTGCGCAACGCCGCCGCTTGCGCGCGAACGCTCGCCACGGGTCGAGCCGTGGCGAGGCGCTCGCGCCGACGGCTCGGTCAAACACTCAGGAGCCGCGTTTCGCGCTCACCATCAACCATTCGATCGCGGCGGGCGTCGCCTCCGCGGGCGGCGCGTATTCGAACGATGCGACCCAGGCCGTCAGCGCTTCTTGCACGCAGGGCGGAGCGTCGGGGGCATGGATGTCGTCGGTGCGGCCGCTCGTCGCGACGGTGAACGAGACGAAGAAGCTGCCCGAGGCGTCGCAGCCGCTCGACAGCGTGAGCGGCTCGGATCGCAGGAGTTGGAGTTGCGGCTCGGGCAACCGCGCGGGCGGCGGTGTGGTCTGGCAGGCGGCGAGCAGCCCGAGGAGGGAGAACAGCGCCACGATTCCTGCGCGGCGAACAGGTGGGTGCATGCGTGACATGCCCCACATGTTAGCCGCGTTGCAGGCGATCGCGCAGCAGTGAGTCAGCGGACAATGAACGCCCGCGGCCCCCTTTGGCTCGCGACGGGATCAGCGGCCGCCCGCGACCTTGCGCTCGTCCGCCGCCTCGTCCGTCACGCCGAGCCGCTTGTGCATGAGCGGGCTCGTCGTCGTGTACTGCAAGTGAACCTTCTTGCCCGGCTCGAGATATTCCTTGATCGCGAACGCGGCCAGCGCGCCTTCGTGGAAGCCCGAGAGAATCAGCTTCTTCTTGCCTGGATACGTATTGATGTCGCCCACCGCGAAAATGCCCGGCACGTTCGTCTGGAATTTTTCGGTGTCGACCGACAATTGCTTCTTCTGGATCTCGAGGCCCCACTCCGCGATCGGGCCCAGCTTCGGCGACAGGCCGAAGAACACGAGCAGCTGATCCAGGTCGACTCGCCGCGTCACGCTGTCGCCGCCGAGCACGCTCACCGACTTGAGCACGCCATCGACGAGGCCGATCTCCTTCACCTGGCCGATCATCACGTCCGCACGCAGCTCGTCACGCAGCGCGTAGAGCTTCTGCAAGGTGGCCTGTGCGCCGCGGAACTCGGGGCGGCGATGCACGAGAACGACGCTGCGCGCGTGCTCGACGAGCGCGACCGCCCAATCGAGCGCGGAATCGCCGCCGCCGAGGATCACGACGTCCTGATCCGCATACGCACGCGGGTCCTTCACGCGATAGTGCAAGTACTTGCCTTCGATCTCCGCCGCGCCCGGCACGTCGAGCTTGCGCGGCTGGAACGAGCCGACGCCGCCCGCGATCACGACCGCGCCGGCATCGAACACCGTCGCGGCGCTCGTCGCGACGCGGAAACGGCCGTTCTCCAGGCGCTCCACCTGCGTGACTTCCTGGCCCAGATGCAGCTGCGCGCCGAACGGCTTGATCTGCTCGAGCAAGCGATCGGTCAGCTCCTGCCCCGTGCACACGGGCACGGCCGGGATGTCGTAGATCGGCTTGTCGGGATAGAGCTCGACGCACTGACCGCCCGGCGCCTTCAGGGAGTCGACGATGTGCGCCTTCAGCCCCAGCAGCCCGAGCTCGAACACCTGAAACAAGCCGCACGGGCCCGCGCCGACGATGACGACGTCGGTGTGGATCGGCGGACGTTCGAACTTAAGCGCGGAGTCGTTGTGGGTAACCGTCGACGACACGGGGAGTCTCCGTAATTGAGCCTGAAATTGCTGAGGTCACTTGCACGAGGCCGGCTGCTTCGAGCAGACCCTTCTCGTCGAGCCACTTTCGATTGAACAAGCGCGACTGATACTTCGCCCCGCTGTCGCACAAGATCGTCACGATCGTGTGGCCGGGACCGAGCCGCCGCGCGAGCTGCACCGCCGCCGCGACGTTCACGCCGCTCGTGCTGCCGAGGAACAAGCCCTCGTCGCGCAGCAAGCGATAGACGACGTTCACGCATTCGATGTCCGTGACATGCACGGCATCGTCGAGCGGCGAGCCTTCGAGATTCTTGGTCACGCGGCCGATGCCGATGCCTTCGGTGATCGAGCCCGGGCCGGTCGCCGAAAGCTCGCCATAGCGCAGCCAGTTGTACAGCGAGCTGCCCTGAGGATCGGCGAGCGTGATGTGCGGCGCGCGGCCGCGATGATTCGTTTGGCGCTTCAGGAAGCGCGAAATGCCGCCGAGCGTGCCGCCGGTACCGGTCGCCGCGACGAAGGCGTCGAGCTGGCCGCCGGTCTGCTCCCAGATCTCCGGGCCGGTCGTCCGCTCGTGGGCATCGCGGTTCGCGGTGTTGTCGAACTGATTGCCCCAGATCGCGCCGGGAATCTCATCCGCCAAGCGGCCGGCGATCTTCTGGTAATGATTCGGGTCCGAATACGGCACCGTCTTCACGCGCAGCACTTCCGCGCCGAGCGTTTCGATCATCTGGTATTTCTCGTTCGACTGGTTGTCGGGCATCACGATGATGCAGCGATAACCGCGCTCGTTGCAGACGTGCGCGAAGCCGATGCCGGTGTTGCCGGCGGTGCCTTCGACGAGCGTGCCGCCCGGCTTCAGGCGCCCGCTGCGCTCGGCTTCCTCGATGATGCCGCGCGCGGCGCGATCCTTCACCGAGCCACCGGGATTCATGAACTCGGCCTTGCCGAGAATCTCGCACCCCGTCTCTTCGCTGAACTTGTTCAGGCGAATGAGCGGCGTGTTGCCGATCGTCTGGGCGAAACCGCGACGGATTTGGGCGCTCATGCGCGGAGCCTCCCCTCGGAAGGATGCAGAAGATTGAACAGCTCGCCGCTCGAGCCGGCCGCATTGAACCAATGCAGCGTCTCGTGCAGGCGCGTGACTTCGCCGACGATCAAGAGCGCGGGCGAGGCGATGCCGGCCGCTTGCACTCGGCTCGCGAGATCCGCGAGCGTACCGGTCACGACACGCTGCCTCGCGCTCGTGCCCTGCTCGATGACGGCGGCGGCGCGATCCGCCGGCACTCCGTGCGCCCGCAGCTGCGCCGCGATCGTCTCGAGCGCGCCGAGGCCCATGTAGAACACGACCGTTTGATTCGGGCGCGACACGAGCGTCCAGTCGACGCTCGAGGTCTCGCCCTTGCAGTGCCCCGTGACGAACGTGAGCGCCTGCGCGTGATCGCGATGCGTGAGCGGAATGCCCGCATACGCCGCGCAACCCGCAGCCGCGGTAACGCCCGGCACGACCTCGAAGCGAATGCCGTGCGCCGCGAGCGTTTCCAGCTCCTCGCCGCCGCGGCCGAAAATGAAGGGATCGCCGCCCTTCAGGCGGCAGACACGCTTGCCCTGCTGCGCGAGCTTCACGAGCAAGTCGTTGATGCCTTCCTGAGAAACGTGTGCCTTGCCCGCGGCCTTGCCCACATAGATGCGCTCGGCATCGCGACGCGCGAGATCGAGCACTTCCGCCGACACGAGCCGGTCGTAGAGCACTACGTCCGCGTTTTGCAGCGCGCGCAGTGCACGCAGCGTGAGCAGCCCTGGGTCTCCCGGGCCCGCGCCGACGAGCACGACTTCACCCGCGTGGCCACGCGCTGCGTTCGCGAGGCTTTCATTGAGACGACGCTCGATCGCCGGCGAATCCGGCTGTTCGCGCCCGGCGAGCACGTCGGCCGCGATCGGACCATCGACGAAGCGCTCCCAGAAGCGCCGGCGCGCGCCGGCATCCTCGATCTTCGCCTTCACGGTGGGCCGCAACTTGCCCGCCAATTTCGCCAACAGGCCGAGGCGCTGCGGCACGAAGGCTTCGAGCCGCTCGCGCAGCCGACGCGTAAGGACAGGAGCATCGCCGCTGCTCCCGACCGCGACGACGACCGGCGAGCGATCGACGATCGCCGGCACGATGAAGCGCGACAGCTCGCGATCGTCGACGACGTTGACCGGAATATTCAGGCGCTCGGCGTGATGCGCGACCCAGGCGTTGACGGCACGCTTGTCCGTCGCGCCGATCGCGAGGCGCTTGCCCTGCAATTGATCGGGATGGAATTCCTGTGCGATGTGCTCGATCGTGCCGGCGGCCGCGCTCGCGGCCAGCGACTCGACCAGTTCGGGCGCGACGACGGTGATCCGCGCGCCGGCACGCAACAGCAATTCGATCTTCCGCGCGGCAATCTCGCCGCCGCCGACGACGAGCACAGGTTGCCCTGCCAAGCGAATGAAGATCGGAAAGTATTCCATGTTAGAGAACGGCTTCAGCCAACTCCCCTTCCCCGCGAAGCGGGGAAGGCTAGGGATGGGAGCTCTTATTCGCCCCCCAACCATGACCAGATTTGGATACGTGCGGACATAGCGCGCTCACTGGCCAGCCGCGCGACGCGGCTCGACCTTGAGAGGAATCACGCGGCGACGCGGCTGCAAGCCGCATTCGCGCGATTCCGGGTTCTCCCACCACCAGCGGCCCGAGCGCGGATCGGCGCCCGGTTCGATCGGACGCGTGCAGGGGGCGCAGCCAATGCTCGGAAAGCCTTTGTCGTGCAGCGGGTTGTAAGGAAGGTTGCGGGCCTTGATGTAAGCCCACACGTCCTCGTCCTTCCATTCGAGCAGCGGACTGATCTTCCACAATCCGTAGCGCTCGTCCCACGCGACGGCCTCGCCGTGTGCGCGTTCGGCCGACTGCTCGCGACGCACGCCCGTCACCCACGCCTTGCGACCTGCGATCGCGCGCTTGAAGGGCTCGATCTTGCGAATCTGGCAGCACGACTGACGCTCATCGAGACCGAGATAGAATCCGTTGATCCCGTTGTCCTGCACGTACTGCTCGATCGCTTTCGACTCGGGGTAGTACACGGAGATGCGACGTTGATAACGACGCTCGAGACGATCGAGCAGCGCAAGCGTTTCGTCATGGAGCCGCCCGGTGTCGAGCGTGAAGATGGCGATCTCGGGCACGTAGGTCGCGATGATGTCGGTGAGCACCATCGCCTCGGCGCCGAGGCTGTTCGAGTACACGACGTCCTTGTACTCGTGCACCGCGTGCTCGAGTTGTGTGCGGGTCTGCTCCACCAGAGCTTGCAGACGCGGTGACAGGGTCTCGGTCATGACGTTCTTCTTGTCCAGTCGCTTCGGGATGCTTAGGGCTACGGGGGGATTGCGGGTCATCCGCTATAACGAGGCGGCGACTGTAGCCAACCGGCTTATAACCAGGGAAAGACTCGTTTGTTCTGTCATGATGCGGCCGCGTTATGACTTTCGCAGCATGTTTCGCGTAGAGTTAAGTTCATGAAACTACAACAATTACGCTACCTCGCGGCGATCGTCGAAAACGACTTGAACATCACTGCGGCGGCCGAGAGGCTCCATACCTCGCAGCCGGGCGTCAGCAAGCAGCTGAAGCAACTCGAGGACGAACTCGGCTTTCCCATCTTCCTGCGTCAGGGCCGCACCCTCACGAAGGTCACGCCGGCCGGCAAACGAGTGATCGATCGGGCGCTGAAGATCCTGAAGGAAGTCCAGAGCATCAAGCGTCTCGCGGACGAACAGAAGGGCGATGGCCGCGGCTCGCTCGCGATCGGCACGACACATACGCAGGCGCGTTATGTGCTGCCGCAGGTCATTCGCAAGTTTCGCGAGAAATATCCTGACGTGGAGCTGCATCTGCACCAGGGCACCTCCGAGCAGATTGCCGACATGGCGAGCCGCGATCGCATCGACTTCGCGATCAACACCGGCTCGCAGGACATGTTCACGAACCTCGTCCTGCTGCCCTGCTATCGCTGGCATCGCCGCGTCGTCGTGCCGCAGAACCATCCGCTCGCGAACGAATCGAAGCTCACGATCGAAATGCTCGGCAAGTATCCGATCGTGACGTACGTGTTCGGCTTTACCGGGCCATCGTCGCTGCAGCAGATCTTTGCGCGCTCGGGCCTCACGCCTCACGTCGCGCTGACTGCGCGCGATGCGGACGTCATCAAGACGTACGTGCGCCTGGGACTCGGCGTCGGCATCGTCGCGAGCATGGCGATCGATCCGCGCGAGGATTCCGATCTGGTCTCGATCGATGCCTCGCACTTGTTCCCGGCGCATCTGACATGGGCCGGCTTCCATCAAGGAGCGCTGTTGCGCGGCTACATGTACGAATTCCTGCAACTTCTCGCACCGCATCTGACGAAGCGCCTGGTCGACCGCGCCGGCAATGCCTCCACGCAAGCCGACGTGGAAGCCTTGTTCGCGGACGTGACGCTGCCGGTCATCCGATGAGCGAAAGCGGACATCGAGCCGAGTCCATGCGGACGAGCGAGGACCGTCCGAAGTCGCGCTCTCTCCAACCACTGCGCGCGCTGTGGCCGTACCTTGCGCCCTACAAGGGGACGCTCGCGCTCGCGCTCGCCGCCTTGCTGATCGCATCGGCGGCGATGCTCGTCCTGCCGATCGCGTTTCGCAATGTGATCGACAAGGGCATGGCCGTCAGCGATCGCTCGACGATCGACATGTACTTCGCCGCCTTCCTCGGCGCGGCGGCGATCTTCGGCGTGTTCGCGGCGCTGCGGTTCTATCTGGTCACCTGGCTCGGCGAGCGCGTCGTCGCGGACCTGCGTTCGGACATCTATCGCCGCGTCATCCGCATGGACCCGACGTTCTTCGAAGTCACGCGCACCGGCGAGGTGCTGTCGCGGCTCACGACAGATACGACGCTCGTGCAGGCGATCGCCGGTGTGAATCTCTCGATCGCGCTGCGTTCGGCGATTCAGCTCGTCGGCGCACTGGTGCTGCTGGTTGCCACCAGCCCGTCGCTCGCGGGCATGATCTTGCTGCTGATTCCCGTCATTCTCATTCCGCTGATTCTGTTCGGCCGCAAGCTGCGCACGTTGTCGCGCGAATCGCAGGACCGCATCGCCGATACCAGCGGGCTCGCAGGCGAGACGCTGAACGCGATTCAAACCGTGCAGGCGTTCACGCTCGAAAAGCTTCATAGCGAACGCTATGGGAAGGCGGTCGAAACCTCGTTCGACATCGCCGTGAAGCGCACGCGCGTGCGCGCGGCGTTCACCGCCGTCGGCACGATGGCGGTATTCGGCTCGGTGACGTTCGTGCTGTGGCAAGGCGCGCATCGCGTGCTC
>JAEYXD010000089.1 GCA_023428645.1 Pseudomonadota bacterium | reverse complement strand
AGGCGAACTCGAGCGGGGCGAAGAGGCGAAGAGCCCCCATCCCGACCTTCCCGCGCTGCGCGGAGGAAGGGGCGGATCGGTCGGCAGGCTGGGCGGATCGCTACAGCAGGCTTGGCGCGTCCGTCGTCTCGCTGAACGAGCGGCCGGAGCGGCCCGCGAGCACGGCTTGGATCTCGCTGACGATCGACAGCGCGATCGTTTCCGGGCTCGTGGCGCCGATGTCCAAGCCGATCGGGCCATGCAGTCGATGCTTGAGCGCGGCGGCCTGCTCCCCGATGTCGCTCATCAGGCGAGCGCGGCGAGGTGCCGGGCCGAGCAGACCGACGTAGGGAACGTTGCTGTTCGCGAGCGCGGCCAGATAGCCGGCATCCGACGTCAGGTGATGGCTCATGACGACCGCCGCGTCGAAGTTCGTCTGACGCAATATCGTGTCGACCTGCGCGACAGGCTGCGACAACACGCGCTTCGCGCGCGGAAAGCGCGACGGCTCCGCATAGGCCGGGCGATGATCGACGACGCTCACGTGCCAATCCAGCAGCGCGGCGAGATCGACGACGGGCATGACGTCGGGGCCGGCGCCCAGGATGAGCAACTGAATCGGCAGCGCGACGGAGACGATGAGAAATTTAGCGCCGTCGCATTCGAGCACCGTCGCGGCATTGCTTTGTGTCCGATGCTTCGGCTCGTGCGCATGTAACGCAAGCGCGACCGCCGCCGGAAGATGTGCCTCATCCCCGAGAAAATGCCTGCCGAGCGGAAACGCGGCATTTGCCGACTCGGTAACGAGCGCGAAGCGAGCCGCCGTGTTGTCGTGCCGTGCGCGCTCGACATGCGCGAAGGGCTGGTAGTCGTTCTCCGGGCCAATGCGCGTGAGCGCGATGCGCATGGCGCCTTCGCAGCCGAGGCCGATCCCCCACAGGATGTCGTCGGAGCTGCGGGTGTCGTATTCGATCGCGACCGCGGCGCCTGTCTCGATGACCGCGCGCGCGCGTTCCATCAAATCGGCTTCGAGGCAGCCGCCGCTCAACAAGCCGGCGGCGCTCGCGTCCGGCGCGATCAGCATTTGTGCGCCCGGTTTGCGGTACGTGGAGCCGAGCGTCTCCGCGATCGTCGCGAGCACGAGCGGCGTGCCCGCCGCGCGATGGCGTTGGAAGAACTGACTGAGTGTGGCGCCGCTGTGGTTCATGTCGGTCGAGGGTCGAAGGCCGGCGTGGATTGTCCCAGCTTTGCTCCAAAGGAGCGATGCACAAAGCTGCCTTGATAAACTTTGACCTTCGCATCACCGCATCACCGTGCAGAGGGAAACCCATGAGCGCCGCAGGCAAGTGGAACGTGACGATGTCCACCCCAGTAGGGACGATGAAATTCACCTGGGATCTGGCGAACGAGAACGGCGCATGGCGCGGCCGGATGATCGGACAGCCGCCGGTCGGCGACTCGGAGCTGCGAGCGATTCGCGAGCAAGGGGATGCGCTGGCGTTCGAGACGACGGCGCAAAGCCCGCTCGGACCGCTCGAGCTCGCGTTCAATGGCGCGGTCAGTGGCGATACTTTCACTGGGACTTGCAGCACGAAGTACGGCGAATTTCGCTTCGCCGCGGCGCGCGCGTAGCCCATCGCTGACTTCTGATCTCCGCGCGTTCATTCCGCTTTGCGGATGTGCGCGGGTCGCTTTTGTACGTATCCGTCGTCGGATCAGGCGCTTTACAATTGCGCGCCGCAAAACAGTTCGGCGCGACTTCGCTCGCGCCCGTCAGTGCGTAAAGGTGCTTCTATGTCAGCTCAGCCCGATATCGAACCTTCAGCCGCCTTGGAGGCTTTCCGCCGCGACACGCGCGCCTGGCTCGAAGCGAACTGCCCCGCGGAGATGCTGCATCCCGTCGTCGACGACGCCGACGTGTGCTGGGGTGGCCGCCAGGGCAAGTTCAAGAACGAAGCGCAAAAGGTGTGGCTCGACAAGATGGCCGCGCGCGGGTGGACGGTCCCGGAGTGGCCCACGGAATATGGCGGCGGCGGCCTGAGCAAGGACGAGGCTCGCGTGCTGCGCGAAGAAATGGCGGCGCTTGGTTGCCGTCCGCCGCTCACGTCGTTCGGGATTTCGATGCTGGGCCCAGCGCTGCTCAAGTACGGCAATGAAGCGCAGAAGCGGGAGCACATTCCCAAGATCGCACGCGGCGAGATTCGCTGGTGTCAGGGGTACTCGGAGCCTGGCGCCGGTTCGGATCTGGCTTCACTCAAAACGCGCGCCGACGACAAGGGTGATCACTTTCTGGTCAACGGTTCGAAGATCTGGACGAGCTACGGCGACAAAGCCGATTGGATCTTTTGCCTGGTGCGCACGGACTTCAACGTGAAAAAGCAGGAGGGCATCAGCTTTCTGTTGTTCGACATGGCCTCGCCCGGCATTTCGACGCGGCCGATTCGCCTCATCTCCGGCTATTCGCCGTTCACGCAGACCTTTTTCGACAATGTCCAAGTGCCCAAGGCGAATCTCGTCGGCGAGCTCAACAAGGGCTGGACGATCGCGAAATATCTGCTCACGCACGAGCGCAACATGATCGGCGGCATGGGGCTTGGCCTGCGGGTCGGCGGCGGATTGTCGGTCGGTCAGCTCGCGGTCAAGCACATCGGGCTCGCGGCCGGACGCCTGGCGGAGGGCGCGCTGCGCACGGAGATCGCCCGCTTCGAAATGGATGCGCAAGCATTCGCGCTGACGATGAGCCGCGTGCAGGCCGAAGCGAAGGCAGGTAACGAGACCGGTGCAATGTCCTCGATGCTCAAGTACTACGGCACCGAGCTCAACAAGCGCCGCGCCGAGCTGATGATGTCGGTGGCCGGGACCGAGAGCTTGAAGTTCGGCGAGACGCCGAGCGAGGGCGACCTCGCCCCGATCTGGCTGCGCACGAAAGCGAATTCGATCGAAGGCGGCACGTCCGAGATTCAACTCAACATCATCGCCAAGAACGTATTGCGGCTTCCCGGCGCCTGACGCCGCGACGCGCTCTCCGACAAACAAAGGTTACGGTCATGTCACTCGTATTGAACGAAGATCAATTGATGTTTCGCGATGCCGCGAAGCGCTTTGCCGCCGAGCGCGCACCGGTCGCGCAACTGCGTCAGCTGCGCGACCGCCAGGACGCGGTCGGCTTCGATCGCGAGGTGTGGAAGGAGATGGCGGAGATGGGCTGGGCCGGTGTGCTCGTGCCTGAAGAGTTCGGCGGCTTCGGTTTCGGCTATGTCGGTGCCGGACTGATCGCGGAGGAGATCGGCCGCAACTTGAGCGCGACGCCGTTCCTTTCGACTGCGATCCTCGGCGCGACCGCGCTGCTCAAAGGCGGATCGCGCTCTCATAAGGAGGCACTGCTGCCGCGTATCGCGGCGGGTGAGATCGTCGTCGCGTTGGCATCCGATGAGCGTGCACGGCACACGCCGATGTGCGTCGGCACACGCGCGACCGGCAGCGCGGGCAAGTTCAAGCTCAGCGGAAAAAAGCTGCACG
>JAEYXD010000044.1 GCA_023428645.1 Pseudomonadota bacterium | reverse complement strand
GATAGACCGGCTCCCAGGCGCGATAGCCGCCGACGTAGCCCGTGAGGGCGCCGTCCGGCTTCATCTCCAATTTCACTTGTGCCTGCAGCAGCTCCAGATCGCGCCAGTAACCCGGATCGCGCAACGCGCCCGCGACGGGCCGCGTCGAGGTGATCACGCCGTTACGAGAGCGCGCGGGAAAGATCGCCTCGTACTTCGCGTGCGGCTTGATGCTGAAGGTGTAGTCGCGCGCGATGTCGCCGTTGCCGTCCTTCACCATCTTGTCGTCGCTGACGTAGAACCCCACGGTGACGTTCTCGTCGTTCAGCGGATCGTTGCCCGTGCCCGCGACGACGATGACCGTCGTCCAGCCGCCATTGCGCATCGAGTCATTGAACTGCAGTGCGCCGCTCGACAGGCGCCGCGGGCCGCGATACGTCTTCCAACAGCCGAGCGTCTTGTAGAAGTTGTTGTCGATACCCTTCTCGCCGGTCGGGCTCGTGAAGCCCGTCGCCTCGTTGCCATCGAGATCGATGCCTTCGCCGATCGTACCGGTCACACCCACCAGACCCGGATCGGGCGTCGAAGTCGGATTCACGTACACGTTCGCGCGCTCCTTGCCGCGAAACGCCATCTGATTCTGGCCATGCACGGGGCTGCGCGTCGGATTCGCCGGATTGCGCAGCCACTCCGCTTCCTCGCGCGTGTATCCCGCGTCCATCAACACTTTGATCCAATCGATCTCCGGGTTCGTGCCTTGCGGGCAATCCGTTCCGGGATCGATCACGCCGGACTTCGCGCCGTAGTACATCGCCGGCTCGTTCCATTCGACGACATACGACTTCGTCCACGCCGCGAGCGCCGCGGAGGGCGAGCCGAGGACGACGACCGCCAGCGCGGCCGTCCACGCGCAGCCTTGCGCTCGAGTCATGGGCGCATTGGCTTCGGCAGTGTCGACAGTTCGTTTCACGCGCGCGCTCCTCATGCCATGACTTCGCGAATCGGATTTACGGTCTTCATCGAGCCGACCCCGAACTCGCCGACGGGGGCGCCAGCCAGCTGCATCGCGGTCAGCGACACGCGCGTCACCGCATCGCCTTTGCCGGCGATGTGCTGCCCGGCCTTGTGCCTGCCGCCGGCGCGGCCGGCGAGGAACATCGGAATGTTCTCGATCGCGTGAATCTTCGCGTAGCCGGTATCGCTGAACGCCATGACGAGCGAGTTGTCGAGCAACGTGCCGTCGCCCTCCTTGATCGCATCCAGCTCCGCGAGGAGCGAACCGAGCCCCTTCATCACCTGGCTGGCGAGCTTGCTCGTCTCGGGCTGATAGCCGAGCTGGGCATCGGTCGGCTCATCGTGCGTGATCTGGTGATAGATCTTGCTCTGTCCGGCCATGTACGTTTCCGAAGCGCCGGCCGTGTGCACGAACGTGAAGACGCGCGACTGATTGCACGCGAGTCCCATCGCGAGCAGCTTCGCCATCGTCTTCGTATTCTCGTTGACGATGTCCACGGAAGCGCCGCGCGCCATCTCCTGCGGCGCGGACGGGATGACGCACGACTCCGCCTTCTCGGGTCTCTGGAGTTGCACGGCGAGCTGGTTCTCCATGTCGCGCACCGAGCTGAAGTACTGGTCCATCTTCAGCTGGTCGGCCCGGCCGAGCCCCTTCATCAGCGCGTGGCGCTGCTCTGTCACGGCGGAGAGCACGCTCTGGCGCAGCATGATCGAAGGATCGGGGGTCCAGGTGTCGCTGTTCGGATCCTGAAAGCCCGGACCGAACAAGCGCGTGTACAACGCAAGCGGCGTGGCGTCGGGCGAAGCGAAGGTCGAGCCCGTGCGCGTCGAATAGCTCACGGGCTGGCGCGACACCGAGGCATCGACATCGATCGTCTTGAAGCGAGTGGACGTGCCGATCGCGTCGGCGACTTTCGTGTCGAAGGAAGGACCGTCGAACCTGCTCGCCGCCGCCGGCGCGATGCCCGAGAGAATCGATGCATGCCCCGTCCAATGCACGAGGTTCGCGCGGCCATCGCCGATTACGCGGAACCCAGAGAACACCGATACCTTGTCCTTGAAGGCCGCGAGCGACTCGAGCTCCGGCATGACCTCGTAACCCGCGCCGACTTTGCTCGGCACCCAGCGCGTGCCGCCGGTCGGCGTGTCGGTCAGACCCAGGCCCCAGAAATACGTGCCGAACCGTATCGGCAGCGGCGCGCCATCGGCGAGCGCGGTGCCGTTGCCATCGAGGAACGCATCGAGCATCGGTAGTCCGACATATACCGCGCTGCTGCCGAGCAGCCCCTTGAGCACCGAGCGACGACTGAAACGCAATTTCATCGAGCTACTCCTCGACTTGCTGCAGCTGGGTGACGGCAGCTTCCGCGGCCGGTGCCGCTGTCCGAGGCACGACGACCTTGAAGAATTCCGGACTCGAGGCGATCTGTTTCACGAGCGCAGGAAACCGATAACCGCTGTCGATGAAGGCCTGCGTCCGAGCGGCGAGGTATTGGCGATCGCGGCCGAACGTTTTCTGGCCGACGCCGTACGAGTACACGTTGCGCACGAGGCATGCCGGCACGCGCGGCTCGTTACGCAGATACTCGCCGAGGCCGCGCGCCCCTTCGAACTTCGCCTCCTTCAGCTCCGCCGTGACGTCGATCGGCACACCGTTCTCGAGCGTGCGCAGCTGACCGAGACCGTCGAAGTGCTCGAGCGCGAGACCGATCGGATCGGTGCGACGATGGCAACCGGAACAGCCTTCGTTTTCCATGTGATCGAGCAGCCGGCCGCGCACCGTACCCTTCGTGCTGTCTTGCACCGTCGAGAAGTCGACGTTCGCCGGCGGCTGCGGCGTTGCCTGGCACATGAACACTTCGAGCACCTTGATGCCTCGGCGCGTCGGCGAGGACGCACCGGGATGGGCGTGCAACGACAGGAAGCCGATGTCGGTGAGAATCCCGGAGCGCTCGGCTGCGTCCGGGAACGTGTATGTCGCCCAAGGCGCCTTGGATGCATACGCAACGTTGTAGACCGACGCCAGTGGTCGATTCAGATACGTCGCGCTCGACGTGAACAGATCGCGATAGTCGCCCTGCTCGCGCACGAGCAGATCGATCGTCCGCAACAACATCTGCTCACGAGCGCTCTCGGCGACCGACTGATTGAACTTCGGATAGATCGCCGGATCCTTGACGAGATTGCCAAAGCCATCCAGCTGCAGCATGTCCGCGAAGAACGCGCGCGCACCGTCTTCGAATTTCGGCGACGCGAGCATGCGCGCGATTTGCCGGTCGAGTTCGGCCTGCGAATGCAGTGCGCCCGTGCGCGCCGCCGCCAACAGCTCTGCGTCGGGTGTTGAGTCCCACAGCAAGTACGACAGCCGCGCTGCTTTCGTGAACGCATCCAACCGCGGTTGCTTCGGGTTCGCCGGATCGGGCTCCGCCGTTTCGATTCTGAACAAGAAATCGGGCGCCACGAGCAGGCTCGTGAGCGCCAGCTCGAGCCCGGCGTAGAAATCCTTGGCCTGCTTGGCGCCGAGCGCCGCCGACTGCAAACGGCTGTCGACCTCGACCGGCGTCAGCGGCCGACGGAACAGGCGCTCGCCGTAGGTCGAGATGAATTGGCGTGCACAAGCATCGTCGGCCTTGGTCGCGTCGGCGGGCGTGCAGCCGACGAGCGCGTTGCGCCGCGGCTCGCTCAGGGCTTGATCCGCGATCGCACTGGCCAGCGCGAAATACTGTTCAAAACCGGACGAGGTGAGCGACAGCATGGCGCTGCCGAGCGCCAGCAAGCCATCCTCGCGGCGCTCCGGCTCGAAGCGCGCTTCGACCTTGATCGCGGGACCGAACACGTCGGCAATCGTGTGCCGATACTGACTTTCGGTGATTCGGCGCAGCGCCACCTTCATGGGCGCCGTCGCGGCGGCATTCTGCGCGGGAGGCGCCGCATCGATGCCGCTCGTACAGAACACACCCGCGCCGAGCAGCGCGCAGATCGCAGCCGTCTTCGTAGTCAATGTTCAACCCCCTGCTGCGACGACGCCGATCACGGCGATCCGATCGCGAGCGGGGACCGTATTACATTACTGGAGCGACCGTCAATTGAGGTTCGGGCGCGAAACGGCCTCTTGACCTAACTTAGAAAAAGGCGCGGCGGCATTCCCCGTTTGCAGTGCAAGAACGCGCCCTTGCGTCGTCAACGACGCCGCCTCACTCGTCTTCTGCGCGGAACTTGTCGTGACATCCCTTGCACGTTCGACCGAGCGCCTGCCATTGCGCCCTGATTGCCTTGAGGTCATCACCACCCGCGATCTTGGCGAGCTTCGTCGCCTGCTCGCCCATCGCCGCCTGGCCGGCTTTGAATTCCGCCGGCCGCTCCCAGATGACGGGCATCGCCGCGGTTTCGATGTCCGCCTCCGGGCCGGTGCCCGGTGGAAACCAGAACTTCTGTTGCTGGGACAAATCCTCGATCTGCCGCGCGTACTGGCGAATCAGGGGCAACGAGGGCTGCGATTTCCTGAGCTCGTCGGTAATGCCCTTGAACGCGGCGCCGATATCACGCAATGCCGACTGTCGACCTTCGATGATGGGCTGCGGATCGAAATCTTCCTGAGCGAAAGCGATCCCAGTACATGCCGCGAGTGCGATGAGCGAGCCGATGGCGGATTTCATGTGTCGAGCCAGGTGATGTCTTGAAAGAAGGACTGGAAAGCGTCAGCCGCGCTTCGTCCAGGAATCGCAGTGCCCTTGCGCACTGACCGGACCTCCCAGCACCTCGCAATGGCCGCATGCATCGCCAGGCTGCGCCGGCTTGAAATACATGCAACCGCGGCACGCGCGTTGCGCATCGGAGGCGCTGTCCGTGTAGCTGAGCGAATCGCGCATGCCCTGCACGGCGTCGCTCAGCTCGTCCGGATCGACGCACTCACCGCGCACGGTTCCGGCAAGCAAGACCGACGTGGGCACGAAGACTCCGCAAGCCAGAAATTTTCGCCGACTGAAACACGACATGCGCACGACTCGCTCGCTGGGCCGCCGAGATGCGGGCGAGGCATTGATACTCACTAGTGGTGCGACAGTCAACTCGCATGGCCAGCGCCTGTTTCCGCAAGGAGCGCGCAGTCGCCGCTTGCGTCGTGGCGCGCGCACGCCAGTTGCCTGCGCGAACCCCGCTGGCTATAAGCCGTCATGGCCACGCGCCCGAAAACCAAGCAGCCCACCGCACCGCTCAACAAGAGCAAGCGATTACCGCCCGACGTACGCAAGGCGCAGATTCTCGACAGCGCCGCTCGACTCGTCGTCGAGCAGGGCTATCTGCCGCTGCCGATGGAGCAGCTCGCCCGTGCCGCGGGTGCGAGCAAGGCGCTGATCTATGCGTACTACCCGACGCAGTACGCGCTGTTCAACGCGTTACTCGGCCGCGAGCTGCGTAGCCTGGCGGTCGCGGGCATGGACACTGCCGCACGCGTCGACGATCTCGAACAGGCCGCCGTCTTGAGCGCAATGATCTATTTCGAGCACGTCGCGCGCAGCGGCCCGCTCGTGCACATCCTGATGACCGACCTGTACCTGGCGGATCACATCGACCGCGAACTGGCGGACGCGCTCGACGCCTTCGTGCAGCAACTGACGCGGATCGCCGCCAGGTCGCTACCGCTCGGTGAACAGGAAATTTTCGCGGCATTGGAAATGGTTGCCGCGATCCCGGAGGAATCGGGCCGGCTCGTCTTCCATCACGAGCTCGATCACGCGAGCGCCCGCCAGATCTGCCGTGAGCTGATCGTCAGCAGTCTCAAGGCGTTGCGGGCGCCGGACCAGGTGCTCGTCCCCGACTGACGACGTCGCGCGATCCCTGCACGACGAGCTTGAGACACAGCCGCTCGGCGACCGCGGCGGGAATCCGCCCATCGGCGATGATTTTTCCCGCCCGCAGACACAGCGTCGACAGCACGACGGTCGTCCCGAACGCGGTCGCCTTCGACACACCGTACAGCTCGACGAGATTCTCGGCATGGCTGCGCACTTCGGTGCTGCGCCGGGCGCGATTCTCGGCACGCAGCAGCACTCGCACGTCGGGATTGCTCAAGATCGTCTGCAACAGTCGTCCGCGCTGGCCGATGTGCCGCAGATAGGCGCGCGTCGTGCGCGTGATCTGCTCGTAGTGGTCGTCCGAGCGCACGAGCTCGGCTTCGCGGGCCTCGCGAATGCGCGTGAGCTCGCGCCGTGCGATCTCGACGAACAGCTGCTCGCGAGTCGCGAAATAGTTGTACACCTGCGTCTCGCTGATGCCGGCGGTCGCGGCGATGCGCTTCATCGTCGTGCCATGCAGCCCCTGCTGCATGATCAACTCCTCGGCGATCTTCATGAGTTGCTCGCGGCGGGCGTCGGGATCCAGGCGCGTGCGCAAGCGGCGCGAGGGAGCGCGTTCGGAAGAAATGACGATGGTATTCGAGCCGCGCTCCGGCGCGGCGGGAAGCGCCGGTCGCGGCGGCTTCTTACCCGCGGTCACCTGCACCCAATAGCCGCGCGTCGGGTACGGAACGAGCAGCCGATTGCAGATCTTCGCGAGCGCGTTGCTGCTGAGGCCGACCTCCTTCGCCACCGCCGTCAGGGGCTTGCTCCAGACGCGGGCATACAGCTCTTTGCGTGTCAGTGCGATCGGTGACATGGATCGACTCACGGCAGGTCGACGCCGCTGCTGCGAATCTGCATCACGCGCGGCGCGGCCGTGCTGAGGATCTGGCTGATCAGAACACCGCCCGGCAAGCGGGCATGCGCGGCACAGGCGCCGTGATGCGTGTCCGCAACGCCGCGCACCGTTCGCGCGACGACGAGTGCGCCGCGCCGCTGCCGCTCGAGCGTGCCCCGCTCGAGGTCCGTGAAGCGAAACACGTAGCAGCCGTCGTAGCGGTCGCCCTTCGCGGTGATCGGCGTGGCGATCAAGTAGTAGCGATCGTCCTTCGCGACGAGCGACGTGCCGCCGAAGCCCTTGTAACGCTCGTCCACGCGCGGCGCATCGCGCGGCTCGGTGAGCCGCCCGACGACCGTCCAGCTCGCGGCATTCGTCACGTCGCAGCCCGGATATTCGCATCGCAGCAGCACGGTGTGCAGACTCGGCCGCGTGCCGAGCCATGCGCAATCGAGCGCAAGATACAGGGCGCCGCGCGCCGACAACGCCGCGGGCTGTCCGAACACGCAGGCGCCGAGTTGCGGGTCGCGTTTGTCGAGCTGGATCGCGGGCGGCTCCGGAAGCGGCGAGAACACGGGCATCCCGGCGGATTCCGCGGCGCTTCGCGCGCGATAGCCGGTGAACAGCTTGATGGGCCGCGCGGCCGCCAGATTCTCCGGCGTGTCCGCCGCTTTCAATGCGATCCAGCCGTAGCTCGCGTACCGCGGCGCATCGTTCGCCCACAGCGACTGATGCCAGAACAGCTTCCAGCGCTGCTCCCGCGGCGCATGCTCGTCATATACGAGTGTGGAGGTTTCGTTCTGCCACGTACCCGGCGTGCCCTCATCGATCGCGGGCTCGTCGGCTTCCGTCGTTTCGAGGGGGCCCACGCGGACCTCTGAATATCGCTGCACCGCGCCGGCATCGTGCCACCGCTCGCCATCCTCGGAATACGCGAGCCGCAGCTCGACGCCCCAGCGCGAATGCGTCGACGCTTCGAACGACGAGTAGCTCATCCACAAACGTCCGGTCGCGGGGTCCTCGGTGACCGACGGATCGAACACGCCGCGCGGACCGCCCATGCCCGACAGCACCTGACCCGATGCCTGGCCGTCGTCCGCGGCAGCGCCGCGGCAGAGCGCCATCGCGGCAGCCGCAAGCGAGAGGATCAGCGCGTCGCGCCATCGAGCCGAAGTCGTCATGCGAACGATTGTGCAGTGTCCGTCTTCGCGAGGGCAACGAGACGGCGCATGCGGCCCGGCTTGCGATCGATCTCCCTAGTCCACCGGCACGACGACGACACCCCACGGCCGGGTGCCCGCGGCAACGGTCGCGGCGACGCGAAACGTTGCGACATCGACGATCGAGACGTCGTTGGACGGCCCGTTCGCGGTGTAGAGGCGCGCGCCATCCGGGCTCAGCGCGAGTCCCCACGGACGTTGGCCGACGGCGACCGTGCGCTTTGGCTCGTGACTGGCCACGTCGATCGCCACGACCGTGCCGCCGCGACCTGTCGTGACGAAGGCCCACTGTCCGTCCGGCGCAATATCGACTTCCATCGGCCGCACGAGATCGCCGCCCAGGCGGATCGTATGAATCACGGAATGCGTGCTCGTATCGACGACGGACACCGTGCCGTCGGTCTCGCCAGTGACATAGGCGCGCGCGCCATCCGGTGTGAACGCCGCCTGCCGGGGCCGCTGGCCGACGCCGAACTGCTTCACCACGCGCTCGCTCTGCGTGTCGATGACGGAAACTTGGTGATGCTCCTCCGACGTCACGTACACGAATCGACCATCCGGGCTGATGCCGACGCCTTCCGGCTCGCCCCCGACAGCAACCTTCGCGATCTGCTTGCCGCTCACGACGTCGAGAATCACGGCCTCGCCCGAATCTTCGCTCGCGATATAGAGCCTCTTGCCGTCGGGGCTCACGACGAGCTGCTCCGGATCGGACACGCCGCGAATCACGCGCGACAGCGTCAGCGTCGCGACATCGACGACGCCGATGCCGTCGGCCGTCGGATCGGCAGCGGGCAGCGCGCTGCGATCGACCTCCGGTCCTGCGATTGGCGTACCGCTCAACGCGACGAAGAGTTGCCTGCCGTCCGGACTCGCCTGGATGCCGCGCGGTCGCTTGCCGAGCGGCACCGTCGCGAGCACGCGATGCGTGTCGCCTTCGATAACGGTCATGTCGCCCGACATTTCGTTCGTCACGTAGATGCGATGGCGCGGCGGCGCCGGAGCCGCCGCCGGCGCAACGACACCGGCAACGTCGGGAGCCACGCCGCCGTCGGCGTCCTCTCGCCCGCACGCGGACATCATCAAGGCCGTCGCCAGCACTGCGAGGGAGTGTGGCCTGCTCGCGATCCGCCGGGCTACGTTCATCGTCTTACAACCTCACTCTGATACCGAGCCACGCCCCGAGCGGCGGCCCCGCTCCGTAGAAGCGCGGATCCACGAAATCCGGGAACACTTCGTCCGGCTCGCCGAGCAGTCCGAACGTCGCGTAATCCTCGTCGAACACGTTCTCGATCCGCGCGATGACGATCACGTGCTCGTTGACCCGATACTCGCCGCGAAGATTCAATATCGCATAGCTGTCGGTCTTGCCGAGCAGATTCGCCTCATCGCCGCGCAAATAGACGCCCGAGCGGTAGATCGCGTCCGCGCCGATGCTCAGGGAATCGTTGCGGAACGAGAAGTCGATGCCCGCATTGGCCTGATGACGCGGAATCCCTGGAATCGTCGCGCCGCTTCTCACGAGCAGCTTCCCTTCGCCCACGATCCACGGCGACTCGTCGTCGACCTCGAATACCGGATGGTTCGGGCTGTTCTCGATGAAGTCGTCCGCGAACACGGCATCGACGAGGCTGTATTCGAAGTACCAGCGCGAACGGCCGGCTTGCCTCGTGAGATTGAGCTCGATGCCCGCGCGGCGCGTGTCCGCGGCGTTGTCGAAGAAGCCTACGTTCGCCGTCGCGCCGCCGGTCGTCTGAAACAGGATGTCGTTCTCGTTCGTCGTTCGAAACACGCCCGCGTGCCAATGCCATGGGCCGCTCTCGCCGCGCAGCCCAACCTCATAGCTCGTCGCGACGACCTCATCCAGCGGCGGATCGGCCAGGAACGCGTTGGGCAGATTGCAGGGCGCCTCTTCGTCCGCGCACGCGAGCTCGACGGGCGTCGGCGTACGCGCGGACTGACTGGCGCTGACATACAACAGCGTCGTCGGTGTGACGCGCAGCGTCGCGCCGGCCGCAGGATTGAAACGCGCGAACGAATGACTGCCGTTGAGCTCGGGGCTATCGCCCGTGCGATCGTGAAGCCGAATGCGCGTGCTGTCGTAGCGGCCGGCCAGCGTGAGCGTGAGCGCGCTCGTCACGTCCCAGATGTCGGCGACATAGGCGCTCGCGACCGACGTATCGCTCGCGACACCCGTCATGAACTCGCTCGCGAATATCCCCGTCCGCGAAGTGCCGCGATTCTCGAGCAGCCGCGCAACCTCGACATTCGACTCGAACCTCGTGGTCGCCTCGCTGAAGCTCGCACCGACGATCAGGTCATTCTGGCGGTCGCCCGTGCCCCAGCGATGACCGAGCTGCAGCGACGCGCCATGGATTTCCTGCGTGCGAGCGCTGATGTTGTTGATGGCGTCGAGCTCCTCGTCGTCGAGCTCCGCCGCGATCGGGTTGCCCGCCAGATCGCGCACGAGCTCGATGCCCGCATCGCTTGCGCTCGAGCAGCGGCCGTCGCCATCGAGGTCGGTGAACTCGTCTTCGACGAGCAGTTCCTCGTCGTCAACGTCGCACTCCTCGAAGATCGTGCCATCGCCATTGAAGGAATCGGTATCGAGACGGCGGTAGAACGCAGTGCCGGTCAGCCGCAGCGACGACGAGAGCGTGCGCATGCCTTCCAGGCTGACGCTCGCCAACCGGTTCTCGGTGAGATCCGGATGCGTGAAGACTTGCTTGCGATCGATCGCGAGCAATTCCGCGGGCGAGGCACCATTGCCCCGCAGCTCGGTATCCGCGTAGCCGAGACTGAGATCGAGCGACGACGCTTCGGCCCGATAGCTCACGACCCCGAAAGCACGCAACGCAGCGGACTCCGAGAAATCCCTCCAGCCGTCTTCCTCGAAGTAGTCGACATTGACGTAGTAGCCGAAGCGGCCGTCGTTCGCGCCGCTCTCCACGTGCCCCGTGCGACGGCCGAACGAGCCTCCATTCACTTCGGCGCCGATCGCTGGCGCATCGAAGCCCGTCTTCATCTGCATCAGCAACGCGCCGCCGAGCGTGTTCAAGCCGAAGACCGGATTCGTCCCCGCGGTCATCTGCACGGAACTCACGGCAGAGAGCGGCACGAGATCCCAATTCACCGTGTCGCCGAACGGCTCGTTGATGCGCATGCCGTTCTGATAGACCGTGAGCCCTTGCGGCAAGCCCAGGAGCGGGGAGGCCGTGAAGCCGCGGAAGTTCAAGTCCGGCTGCAGCGGATTGTTCTGCGCGTGATTGAGATTGATGCTGGAGAAGTTTCGTTGCAGCAGATCCGTGAGATCGAGCGACTGCGACCGCTCGACGTCCTGCGCGGTCGCCACCTGAACGTGGCCAGGCACGCGATGCCGCGCCAGGCGCGCTCCATGCGGCGCGACGACGATCACCTCTTCCAGTATCTCCTTCGAGTCCGGCGAGGCGGCCGTCGCGCGCGACCCGATCGCGGTCACGATGGTGGCGAGCAGCAGTGCGCGCACCGCGTGGGCATGAGATGGAAGCATCGCGGTTTTCCCCGGTTGACCTGTCTACATTCACCAACCGAATCTTTCGTCATACCCCACGGCCACGATTTCACACCGCGCGCGGCGCTGTACATGGACTTTCTTCGCGATGTCTCCGGGAATTTTTCCCAACGTTCATGATGCAGTGCCGGTAAGTACATTTCCGTTGGAGCCCACATGCACGGCGTCCGTACGGCAGAGTCGCAACTGGGCCGCGAATACGCACCTGCCTGGCGCGACATCGCACTCATCGCCGTCGCAACGCTTGCTGGAACGCTGCTCGCCGCGCACTACGAGCTGAGTGAATTCGTGTTCGGCTGGACACGCGGCGTCGAGCACTGGCAGCTCGATGAGCTGCCGGCGACGCTCGTGACGCTTTCCGTCGGCCTGGCGTGGTTCGCATGGCGTCGCTACCGGATCGCACGCAGCGAGCTCGAGCAACGGCGCGCGGCGGAGCTGCGTTTGCAACGAATACTCGCGGAGAATCGCCGCTTCGCACGCGAGTTCCTCTATATGCAGGAGTCCGAGCGCAAGCTCCTCGCCCGCGAGTTGCACGACGAGCTCGGGCAATACTTGAATGCCGTCAAGATCGACGCGGTCGGCATTCAGCAGCGTGTCGACTCGAACTCGGCAGCGCGGCGCTCGGCGTCGGCGATCATCGAACACATCGATCACATCTCGAACGTCGTGCGCGACCTGATCGGCGAGCTGCGACCCGTCGGGCTCGACGAGCTCGGCTTGAAGGCGGCGCTGGAGCACTGCGTGGGCGGCTGGCGGCAGCGGCTGCCGAGCGTGCAGCTCGCTCTCGCGCTCGATGGCGATCTCGATTCCCTCGACGAAGCGGTCGCGCTCACCTTGTACCGGCTCGTGCAGGAAGGCATGACGAACGTGTCGAAGCACGCTCGCGCGCATCGGGTCGACATCCAGCTGCATCGCCGCCCCGGTTCGATCGTCGCGGACGAGGTCGTCTTCAGCATGATCGACAATGGCTGCGGCATGGAGCTCGGCACGAGAAGCTCGGGCTTCGGTCTCGTTTCCATGCGTGAGCGCGTGGAGATGCTCGGCGGACGACTGGACGTCGTCACCTCGCCCGGCCATGGCTTCGCGATTCGCACGGCGCTGCCCGCAATGTGCGGACCATGAGCGAGGCGATTACGCTGCTGCTCGTCGACGATCATCCTGTCGTGCGCGAAGGCTATCGACGTCTGCTCGAGGAGAGCGGCAAGGTGCGCGTGATCGGTCAGGCCGCGACGGTCGCCGATGCCTACCGGCTGTTCTGTCATTTCGATCCCGATGTCGTCGTCATGGATCTGGCACTGCCGGGCGTCAGCGGGATCGAGGGCATCCGCCGCATGACGGCGCATCACGCGAGCGCGCGCGTGCTCGTCTTCAGCATGCATGAGGACGTGATCTTCGCGCGGCGCGCGCTCGAATCCGGCGCGGCCGGCTACATCACGAAGGCCAGCGCGCCGCATGTGCTCGTCGAGGCCGTGGAAGCCGTCGCGGCGGGCAAGCGCTACATCAGCCATGCGATGGCACAGACGCTGGCGCTCGCCTCGCTGTCGACGGACGCGGAGGCGCAGGAGCGGCTGTCGGCGCGCGAGTTCGAGGTGCTGGAACTGCTGATGCAGGGCCACACGGTCGATGAGATCGGACGGCACCTGTCGCTGAATCCGAAAACGGTCGCGAACCATCAGTCGGCGATCAAACAGAAGCTCGGCGTGGACACGGCCGCACAGCTCGTCCGCGCGGCCATCCGCCTGGGATTGGTACCGCGCCCGTAGCCGAGGCGGCTGTTAACGGAGCCCCGGGCCGCGCGCACTCTGGCGCACGAATTCGTACAGCCGAGGCTCGTCGCTGAACAGGCGCAGATCGAAGTAGCGATACGCATCCAGCCAATCGCGCAGCACTCCCCGACGGTCCTTCACGGCGTAGCCGCGCTGCGCGGACGACCACGCCTCACAGACGAGTTGCGCCTGTTGACCGGCCCACATCTCGAAGCTCGCGCGGGCGCGCTCCAACTGGGTGCGCAGCACATCGAACGCGCACGTCGGCTCCGCTTTGCCGATCGCGCGCAGTCGCGCCGCCGCTTCCCCGAAATACACGGCGCCGAACCACTCGGTGTGGCCGCCCGCCGGAAGCGGCACCCATGCCGGCGCCTCGGCACGGTGCGCGGCAAAGGTGAGCTTCAAGTCGGCTTCGAGCGCACGCGCCGCCTCGCAATCAGGCACCTCGAGCAGAAGCGACTGTCGTAGATCGAAGCGCTCGAAATACCGGCGGCTGAACGTACAGATCCGCTGCAGCGGCTGGCACGAAAAGCCGACCTTGAAGGCCGAGCAGTCCGCGAGCGCGAACAAGTACACGTACCAGGCACCACTGGCTGAAGGATCTGCCGCGCGATCGTTCAGGAATCCGTGCAGGTCCACCGACTGAGGCACGCGCCTTACTGATTTGGGCATACCCCAAGTGTCGCACGACGCCACGCCCACGGGACGCCCCGTCCTTCCCCGCCGCTCGATCTAGACAGGACGATGACGAACGGAGAGGCTACGCACCCCACTGGGCGACGCGACGACTTCGATGCACTGGAACGAAGAGCTGTGCGAGTTTCTGATGGGCGGCGTATCCATCACGCTGGCCTCACGCAGCGCGCAGCTCATTCCATCGATCGCGCGCGCGAAGGGCTGCATTGCCATGAGCGACGGCACGGCGCGGCTCAGAATCTTCGTCTCGGCCGCGCAAGCCGCCGAGCTCATCGATGACGTGCGCGCCAGCGCCATGGTCTCCGCGACGTTCAGCGTGCCGACGACGCATCGCACGCTGCAATTCAAAGGTGGCAATGCACGCGTCACCACGGTGCTCGATGCCGAACGCGCGCTGATCGAGGCGTATGTGGGCAAGTTCGCGGCGGCGCTGCGGCCGCTCGGCTTCAGCGATGATTTCACGCGCGCGTTCCTCGCCTCCCCCGCCGACGAGGTCGCCATCGAATTCACGCCGAGCGAAGGCTTCCAACAAACGCCCGGTCCCTCGGCGGGAGCGCGGCTCGCATGACGCGCGTCACGCTCGATGCGATTCGTCATTGCCTGGACGGCCAGATCCCCGGCGTCATCGCGACGTGCTCGCGCGCCGGCGTGCCGAACGGCAGCTATGTGTCGCAAGTGCATTACGTCGACCCGTTGCACGTCGCGCTGTCGTTCCAGTTCTTCAACAAGACGCGCGAGAACATCCTGCAGAATCCGGTGACGACGATCATGGTCGTCGATCCCGACACGGCCGCTCGCTATCGCGTGCAGGCCCATTACTTGCGCACGGAAACCGAAGGCCCGCTGTTCGAGAACATGAAGGCCAAGCTGGCGGGGATCGCCTCGCAGACCGGCATGAGCGGCGTGTTCAAGCTGCGCGGCGCGGACATCTATCGCGTCACGCAGGTCGTGGCCGTTGCGCAGCAAACCGAGCTGCCGACGCCACCACGACGCAGCCTGCTCGCGGCCGTTCGCTCGCTCTCGCAGATCATTCAGCAGTGCACCGAGCTGGATGATCTGTTGACACGCACGCTGGCGGAGCTCGAGACGCATCTCGCCATCGAGCACGCCATGATTCATTGGCTCGATGAGAGCGGCGAGCGGCTGTATCTCGTGGCGAGTCGTGGCTATGCGCAGTCGGGCGTCGGTTCCGAGATTCAACTGGGACAAGGCGTGATCGGCGTCGCCGCCGGGTCGCGCACCGCCATCCGCATCACTCACACGACATCCGAGTACACGTACAGCCGCGCCGCACGCGAGAGCATTCGCGCCTCGCAACTCGCGGATCGGCTCGAAGCGGAGCTGCCCGCGCCGGGCCTGGCCGCGCCCGGCAGCCAGTTGGCCGCGCCGATCGTCGCGCGCCAGCGCTTGCTCGGCGTCCTGTATGTCGAGGATCCGGCGGACTCTCAGTTCGGCTATGACGAGGAAGACGCGCTCGTCACGATCGCGCAGCATCTCGGGCTCGCCGCCTACATGTTGGAGCCGCCGGGAGACCACGACGCGCGCAAGTCGAATCGACCCGTGGCGCCGGCGAAGCCGAGCGGCCGCACGATGGCCATTCGCCATTACCGCGCGGACGACACGATCTTCGTCGACGATGCCTATCTCATCAAAGGCGTCGCGGGCGCGATCCTCTGGAAGCTCTTGCAGGCATTCGCGACCGAGGGCCGCAACGAGTTCACGAATCGCGAGCTGCGGCTCGACCCGTCACTCAAGCTGCCCGATGTCTCCAGCAATCTCGAAGCTCGCCTGATCCTGCTGAAGCGCCGGCTCGCCGAGCGCTGTGCCGAGATCGCGCTCGACAGCACCGGGCGCGGCCGCTTTCGCTTACGCGTCGCGCGCCCGGTGACGTTGCTGGACTCGGAATGACTCAAGCGAGCGCGCGCTCGAGCTTGTAGTAGTCGCGCTGGCTCAGCACTTCGCGGGCGAGGGCCATCACGCCCGCGAACACTTCGGCCGGCGCACCGGCCTTCATGCCGCCAAGCATGAAGGCGCGCTCGGTCGCGTTGATGTGAGGAATCATCCAGCGCAGCCACGTGAAGGTTTTCTCCGGCGGCATCGAGGCAACGATCGCCTGCTCGAGGCCGAGCACTTGTTCGTCGGAATACGCCTCGATGAGCGCGCGATGATTCTCCGTCTCCTCGACGAGCATGTGCTCCAAGTTCTCGGCGACGAAGCCGCTGAGGCGTTGATAGAAGCGTTGCGCGAGCGGCGCATGCTGCGCGGGTGGCGCATCGACCAGCTCGGCGAGCTGCGCCTCGAGGAGCGTGATCTCGGCCTCGTGGCCCGCATGCTCCAATGCGATGCGTGCCGTGAAGCCGGGGCGCACGCGCTCGATGGCCGGATGCAGGACCCCGTTCTCGTGCTGCAAATGCCCCTTGCACAGCGCCAGCAGCTCGCGCGCTTGCTCGACCGCCTGGCCGCGCTCGCAATCATCGGCCACGTCCACGCGCCCCCATCGCATGAGCACGTCGGTCATGAAGCCCCGCAATCCTTTGTGCACGATGACGTAGATGTTGTAACGATCGCGGCTCGATGCGGGCTCATGTCGAATGACGGCTGCCATGTCTGCTCCCCAATCCAGGATGCCGCTCGCGCGGCGAGGACGGCATCCTAGGGATACGGCGAGCGAGGCATTCCTAAATCGCTCCTCAGCAGTTGCTAAGAATTTGCTAAAGCACGCTACTCGACCTTCAACGGGACGAAAATCTGCGCGCCCTCGCGCTCGACGAGCAACGCAACACTGTCGTTCGCCTTCAGATTGCGCGTCTTCGCGCGCAATTGTTCGATCGAATCGATGCGCTCACCCGCCACGCCGATGATGATGTCGCCTTGCTGCAGCCCGGCGCGGGCCGCGGGGCCCGTCGCTTGCTGAATGAGCAATTTGCCTTCGGTGTCCGCCATCCGCTGCTCCTCGCTGGTCAAGGGGCGCACGGTCAAGCCGAGTTTCGCCTGCTCCTCCTGCGTGCCTGCGCCGCCCTGCCGCGTCGCGGTGCGCTGCTCGTTCGGCATCTCGCCCACTTTCACGTTGATCGTCTGCGGTTTGCGATCGCGCCACACCTCGAGCTTGACCGTCGTGCCCGGCTTCATCGTCGCAATCGCGCGCGACACGTCGACGGAGCGATCGACCGCGTGATCACCTACTTTGAGAATCACGTCGCCGCTCTTGAGACCAGCGGCCTCGGCGGGTCCTTTCGGCTCGACGGAGCTGACGAGCGCACCCATGGGCTTCTCCAGCCCGAACGACTTCGCGAGCGGCGCAGTGACGTCTTGAACGGTGACGCCGAGCCGTCCGCGCACGACCTTGCCGGTCTTGACGAGCTGGTCGAAGACGTTCATCGCCACGTCGATCGGAATCGCGAACGACAACCCCATGTAGCCGCCGGTCTGACTGAAGATCATCGAGTTCACGCCGACGACCTCACCTTGCAGATTGAAGAGCGGCCCGCCGGAATTGCCGGGATTCACCGCCACGTCGGTTTGAATGAATGGCACCGGCGAGTTCCCGGACACCGCGCGCGAGGTTGCGCTCACGATGCCGGCCGTCGCCGAGTTCTCCAGGCCGAACGGCGAGCCGATCGCGACGACCCACTCGCCTGGATGCAGTTTGTTCGGATCGCCGATCTTCACGGTCGGCAGATTCTTCGCCCCGATCCTGATGACCGCGATGTCCGTGTATGTGTCGGCGCCGATGACTTTCGCGGGATACTCGCGCCGGTCCGTGAGACGCACGGTCACCTCATCTGCTTCGGCAACAACGTGCGCGTTCGTGATGATGTAGCCGTTCTCCGAGACGATGAATCCCGAGCCCATGCCGCGAGCGGGCGTCGAGCCGCCCGGACCGCCTCGACCACCGGGCGCCGGAATCCCAAAGCGACGGAAGAACTCCGATAGCGGGTCGCCTTCCGCCATACCGGCCGTCTCCTCGCTTTGCGTCTGGATGACGTCGACGTTCACGACTGTCGGACCATAGCGCTCGACGAGCCACGCGAAGTTCGGCAGCTGCTGCATCGCGGCGGGTGGGGTCGCCTCGGCGGTGCGCCGCTCCGACTGCGCGTGCGGATCACGCGAGCACGCGCAGGCCAGCACGGCGATCGACACATAGGAAAGGAATACGCGTGAACGGCCCCTCGATTTGTGGCTCGGCATCACAGCTCGCTCCCGCAACCAGTATCGCCCCGGCGAGGGCGCATCGATACTCGAACGGGCACCTCTCGAATGCAGTTCCGGAGCGTGCGGCGGCGACAATGGGCGTCGGCGATTCCCGTCGCGATGTCATGACGTGGCGGAGTCGAATGAGGTATTAAGTCCTTCTCGCACGACGGTGAGAGACGACGCTGGCATGACCCGCTACATCGGCGCGATCGATCAAGGCACCTCGAGCACGCGCTTCATCGTGTTCGATCGGGACGGCACGATCGTCGCGTGCGCGCAGCGCGAGCACGCTCAGTTGTACCCGCAGCCGGGCTGGGTCGAGCACGCACCCGCCGAGATCCTGCACAACACCGACCTCGTCGTCGCCGCAGCGCTCGCGAGCGCTCGGCTCGATGCTCGCGACATCGTCGCTGTCGGCATCACGAATCAACGTGAAACGACCGTCATCTGGGATCGTGCGAACGGCACGCCGCTGCACAACGCGCTCGTGTGGCAGGACACGCGCGTCGATCCGCTCGTCGCGCAGTTGAGCGCGGACGGCGGACAAGATCGATTTCGCGCCGCGACGGGCCTGCCGCTCGCGAGTTACTTCAGCGGCTTGAAGCTGCGTTGGCTGCTCGACAATGTCGCGGGCGCACGCAGCGCAGCGAATGCCGGACGCGTGTGTTTCGGAACGATCGATGCCTGGCTCGCGCGGCATCTGCTCGGCAAACATCTCACCGATGTCACGAATGCGAGCCGTACGCAGCTCATGAATCTCACGACGCTGCAGTGGGACGCGGACTTGCTGCGCGCCTTCGACATTCCGAGCGAGGTGCTGCCGAGAATCGTGCCGTCGAGCCACGTCTACGGCGAGATCGCGACCGGACCGCTGCGAGGCGTGCCGCTCGCGGGCATTCTCGGCGATCAACAGGCGGCGCTCGTCGGCCAGACGTGCTTCGCGCCCGGCGAAGCGAAGAACACGTACGGCACCGGCTGCTTCCTGCTGATGCACACGGGAGAGCGCCCGATTGCATCGCAAGCGGGACTGGTCACGACGGTCGCCTATCAAGTCGGGAACGAACCGGCGCGCTATGCGCTCGAGGGCTCCATCGCCATGGCCGGCGCGCTCGTGCAATGGCTGCGCGACAACCTGGGCTTGATCGCGGCGAGCGGGGAGATCGAAGCATTGGCGCGCAGCGTCGCGGACAACGGCGATGTCTATCTCGTGCCCGCCTTCTCCGGCCTGTACGCGCCCTACTGGCGAGAGGACGCGCGCGGCGTGATCGCCGGGCTCACGCGCTTCGCGACCAAGGGCCACCTGGCGCGCGCGGCGCTCGAAGCAACCGCGTATCAGACTCGCGATGTCGTCGCGGCGATGGAGCGAGACAGCGGCATCCAGTTGACCGAGCTGCGCGCCGACGGCGGCATGGTCGTGAACGAGCTGCTGATGCAGTTCCAGGCGGACATCCTCGACACGCCGGTCGTGCGCCCGAGAATGCTGGAAACGACCGCGCTCGGAGCGGCGTATGCCGCGGGAATCGCGACCGGGTATTGGCGCGGCATCGACGAGCTCAAACGAAACTGGGATGTGTCGCAGCGTTGGTCGCCGCGGATGACGGCGCGCGAACGCGAGCGCTATTACGGCTCGTGGCACAAAGCAGTTGCGCGGTCGTTCGACTGGAAGCGCTGAGCGCCCGTAGCACGAGCCGCGACGGCAAGGCAAGCGCGCGAACGCAGCGAGCGGCAATTCTTTGCGTACATTTGCCTTGCAGCAGACGCCACTGTTTGCTTACATCCCGCGCAGCACTGACGAGCGGGCGACTGCTCGACGTGCGCCCGAGAGTGTCAATTCATTTCAAAATGTTAAGGGCTGTATGGGTACGCGAAACCAAGCGATGAAACTCGTGATCGGTGCGATGTTGTCCGCAAGCTGCTTGCTGGTCGGCGTCGCAACGGCGAACCAACAAGTGGTCGAAACCCGCCAGGGCCATCTGAAGGACCTCGGCGAGGCTTTCAAAGCCGTGCGCGACGAGCTGCGCAAGTCGCAGCCGAACATGTCGCAGATCACGCAATCCGCCGGACAGATCGACAAGCTGGTCGGCGACATGAACAACTGGTTTCCGAAGGAAAGCGCGCCGGGCGCGGGCATCAAGACCGATGCCAAGCCGGAGATCTGGAGCGACCCGCAGGGCTTCACCGCAGCAGTGTCGAAGCTCCAGACCGAAGCGCCGAAGCTCCTGACCCTCGCCAAGGCGAGCGATGCGGACGGCTTGAAGAAGCAGGTCGGCGCGGTCGGCGGCGCCTGCAAGGGCTGTCACGACAAGTATCGAGTGCCGCAAGACTGACGCGGCACCGGCCGCTAGCCGCATTCGCGGCTAGCGGCTCCTTCACGACGAGGTGCGCTCGTTACCCGTGAGCAGGCGACGCCGCCTCGACGGATCCGAGCGGCTGCTTCATTGCCAGATTCACGTTGCTGTTCCAGCTCGAACAGGATTGATGCGTGCCGCTGGCGGTGAATGCGGTAATGGCCGTAGCAGCACAATCCGACGATATAGACGAGCGACGCGCCGAGCGGAATCAACCCCAGGCGCACGAGCGTCGCCTCCCCCACCTCGCCAGTTCGCGCGCCGATCGGAAAGGCAATCACATCGAGCAGCACGCCCGCGGCGGCGATGCCGACCGATTGCATGAGCTGCTGAGTGAACACGCGGGAGGCGAACAGGATGCCCTCGCGCCGCTCGCCGACCTCGAGCTGATGCTCATCGCTGACATCCGCGACCATCGAATACACGGCGCCGTACGTGAGCGTCGAGCTCCAGCCCATGATGAAGTCCTGCACGAGCAGCAGCGACAAGAGCGCCGCCGAGCCGTTCGCCGGCAGCGCCTCGGGGGCGGCGATGCGCACGAGGATCAGCAAGTGGATGGCCGTCACGTTGATGGCCCCGGCAGCGATCAGCGTGAACTTCTTGTCGAAAAGGCGCGTGAGCAGCGGCGCGAGCGGCAGCGCGACCACCACGCCGACGACGACGGCGAGCGGCCGGTAGGACATCTGCTCCGTCGTGAGCCCCCAGAAATGCAGATCCAGGTAGGGCCTGAGCACGCCTTCGGCCGCGAGCGTCAACGTCGTCAGCATCATGCCGAAGAACAGCGCGCGAAATGACGGGTTGCGAAACGCCTCCGTGAAATCCGTCAGCACGCGGCTCGGCGAGAACGGGAACCGCGAGGCCGCCTGCGGCATCACGCGAATCTGGCGCAGCGTGCCGATGATCGAAATGACGATGGCGACGCACATCGTCACGGCGAACCACCACGAGAACCCGTGATAGGCCTCTGGATTCAGCAGCCCAGGATTGAATTCAGGCGTCGTGGGAAAGAACCAGCGCAGCGCAACGGCCTGACCGCCATACATCGCGATGAACAGAAAGCCCGTGTTGATCGCGTACAGCGTCGTGCGTTGGGCATAGTCGCGGGCGATCTCCGCGCCGAGCGCGAGATGCGGCACTTGATACAGCGAAACGGCGAGGCGCGTGAGCGTCGCGCTAACGGTGAGCCACACGAAATAACCGCTATCGCTCAGATCCGGCGGGTTGAAGGTCGCATAGAACAGCAGGCCGAGCGGCACGACGCCCGCGATCATGAAGGGATGCCGGCGGCCGAGCCTCGTCGAGGTTCGGTCAGACCAGGCGCCGACGAGCGGATCGCTCACGGCATCGACGATGAGCGACAGGCCGAGGGCGAGCGACGTGAGCGCGCCCGGCAGGCCGAGCACTTGGTTGTAGTAGAACAACAAGAATGTCGTGAACCCGACGGTGCGCAGCGACTCGCCGAGCTGGCCGACGCCATACGCGAGCATCGTCGGCAGGCTGAGGCGCTGGATGGCGGGTGTTGACGCTTCCACTTCGGGCGGAGTTCTTCGGATCGGCGGCGCCGCGGATGCGGACGCGTAGTGTGCCGTCAGGCCCGGCGATTGTTCAAACGTTCGTGACGGCTTCGAGTCGGCCTTCAGGGGGCGTGTCGAGCGACCTTGTCGATGGCGCGAACCAACTGCGCCTCTGACTGCTCGAGGAAGGCACGACGCGTAGCGACGATGCGCTGCTGCATGCGTTCGAGGTCCTGATCGGAGAGGGTCATCGCCTGCTCGACGGCGCGGACCATGTCGTCGTCGTACGTGAGGCACTGGGCCGCAATGCCATAGAGCTCGGCCAGGCGGCGATGGACCAAGGGAATCTTTCCGAATCCGACCGCCGCGGCGATGGATGAAGTCGATTTGCTCGAGAAGTAGGCCGGATGCGAGTCCGGACTGATGAGCGGCAGGATGAAGTCGACGCTGTTGAGTAATCGATAGTACGTTCCGTAGCCGACTCCCTTCCATGTATAGCGAAAGAACTTCGCGAGCCCCAGCTGCTCGATTCGCTTCTGAAAACTGCGGAATGCGGCGGCATAGCTCCTTCCCATGACCCAGACTTCGAAATCCTCGCGGCCCTTTCTCGCCAGGGCGTGCACCGCTTGGACGAGCTGCTCGTAGTGCCGCCGGCCAGGGTCGAAGTACCCCTGCACGCACAGGCGTCTTTTGCCAACGCTCGGCGCGATGCTCGTGAGCGCATGTTCGCTGAAGAACACGGGATACATGAATCCAGCGGCCGCGACGCCCGCGAAGCGGTTCGCGACGTAGGGCGCGAGCACCATCAGGTGGCAGCGAGGATTGCTCGCCAGCTCGCGGTACTCGGGTTTCGCAGTCACGAAACCGGCGTTGTGCACGAAGCCGAGTATGGGCGTGCGCGCGCTGATGCGTTTGGCGCAGCCGACGACCTCCGCGCCTTCGATGGTATTGAACACGACGAGGTCGTAGGAGCCCTGCTCCGCCGCGGTCAGCACTTTCAGCGAATTCAGGCTGGACGTGATGCGGGGCTTGACGCCGGGGGCGTGCACGAACGCGTCCTTGATTCGATTGCGCCAGGTGTTGAACACGTGGACGTCGTAGCCGAGGCGTCTCAACAAATACGCCGTCGTGAGATAGACCTCGTCGTGACGGTTGTAGGCTTCGACGATGGCGCAGGATTTTCCGTACCCAGGCGCCCGGAAAGCATCGGACCTCGTGGTCGCGAGATGGGCCACGCTGCTCATTCGGCTCGCTCCGTTCGGCGCTCGCGTGGCATTGCCCCGACGAGACCAGTGAGCACCCGAATGCCGAGCCCGTGGACCGGGTTCCGGCGTTCGTCGAGCGTGAAGGCAATGCCGCGACGGTCGGGGCGAAGTTTCCCCGCTGCGCTGTGCGCGCTTACCCGCTGTTCAGGCGACTCTCGCGCGTGGACCTCTGCTTGGCCGGCTGCTGGACATGCGACAGGTTGAACGCCGACGCGACGAGGGCGAGATGCGTAAACGCCTGTGGGAAATTGCCCAGCATGCGCTGCTGCTTCGGGTCGTACTCCTCAGCGAACAAGCCGACATCATTGGCGAGCGCTAGCAAGCGCTGGAACATTTCCTCCGCCTCGCGCCGCCGCCCGCACATCGCATACGCATCGACGAGCCAGAAGCTGCACGCGAGAAACGAGCCTTCGCCGCCCGACAGTCCATCGACCTTCGACGCCGTGTCATACCGATGCACGAAGATGTCGTGCCGCAAGTTCTGCTCGATGGCCTCGATCGTACCCCGCACGCGCGGATCGTCTGCGGACAGAAAGCCGAGCACGGGAATGAGCAGCAAGCTCGCATCCAGTTGCTTCGACCCATATGCCTGCACGAAACAATTGCGCTTCGCGTCGTAGCCGCGCTCGCAGACCTCGGCGTGGATTTCGTCCCGCACGCGCCGCCAGCGCTCGAGCGGACACGTGAAGCCGAATTGCTGCGCATCCTTGATCGCCCGATCGAAGGCCACCCAGCACATGATCTTCGAATGCGTGAAATGCTGTGCCGGCCCGCGGATCTCCCAGATGCCGAAGTCGGGCTCGCGCCAGCCCTCCTCGAGCCATTCGAGCAACTCGTGCTGAATCGCCCAGGCACGCTCGAGCGAGGCCAGCCCCGCGGCGCGCGCCTGATGCAAGGCGTCCATCAGTTCGCCATAGACATCGAGCTGGAGCTGACCATGCGCAGCGTTGCCGACGCGCACGGGCTTGGACTGCGCATAGCCCTCCAGCCACGGCAGCTCCCACTCGAGCAGCCGCCGCTCGCCGGCCACGCCGTACATGATCTGCATCTGCCGCGGACTTCCCGCCACCGCGCGCACGAGCCAATCGCGCCATGCCGCCGCCTCGTCCGTGAAGCCCGCGTCCATGAACGCGAGCAAGGTGAGCGTCGCATCACGCAGCCAACAGTAGCGATAGTCCCAGTTGCGCTGCCCGCCGAGCTGCTCGGGCAATGAGGTGGTCGGCGCCGCGACGATGCCGCCGGTCGGCTCGTACACGAGCGCGCGCAAGGTGATGAGCGAGCGCCGGATCTCCTGCGACCAGCGCCCCGCGACCACCGTGCAGCGCCCTACCCAGTCACGCCAGAACGCTTCGGTATGACGCAGCTCCTCATCGACGTCGATCGGCGCTGGCGGCGGCAAGTGAGACGGCGAGTACGCCATCACGAAGGTTTGTCGCTCCCCCGCGCGCACGACGAATTCGGCGACGCTGTGGTGATCCTCGCCATGCAACGGCGCGTCGGTGATGATCGTGATCCTGTCGGGGCCCGCGATCGCTTGCCACGTGTTCGGCCCGACGTGGGTCATCCACGGCACGTTCGCTCCGTACCCAAACCTCAGTACGAGTTCGGTCCGCATGCGCACCTCGCCTCGTTCGCCCACGACGATGCGAACCAAGTCGGGCACCGCGCCTCGTTGCGGCATGAAGTCGATGACGAGCACGGAACCGGACTGCGTCTCGAACCGCGTCTCGAGGATCAGCGTCTCCGGGCGATAGCGCCGGCTCACCGTCGCGGGCTCGGTCGGCGCGAGCCGCCATTGACCGTTCTCCTCGGTCCCCAGCAGCGCGGCGAATAGCGCATCCGAGTCGAAGCGCGGCCAGCACAGCCAGTCGATCGAGCCGTTGCGGCTCACGAGCGCGGCCGAATGGCCGTCGCCGATGATTGCGTAATCTTCGATGCGTGATTGTGTTTGCATGGCTGGCGGTGTCGTCATCGCGCGCACGCGACGACCATGAGCGGTGGCAGGGCGACGAGGACGAGCGCGATCAGCGCCACCGTGCTCGTCATGAATGTGACGAAACCGATGAAGCGTGCAGGCTCGCTGGCGCGCCGATCGCGCAGCGCGCTGTGCCCCTTGCGCAACAGCACGAGCGTGACGATCGCGGCAGCGAGCGACGACCCGCTCGCGGCGATCGTTACGAGCGGCAGCCCTAGCACGCGGTCCTCGGCGAAGCCGCGCGCGCAGGCGAGCGCACCGATCACATAGACGACGACGAAGTTCGCGATCCACGCGAGCAGCGGCCCGACGATGATCAATGCAGTCGGCGTGAACCGCCGCTCGTCGCTCATCCCGCGATCCTCGGCGCATGCAAGACCACGAGCCCGAGCAGCGCCTGCGCCGCGCAGAAGTACCACATGATTCTCGTGTTATCGAACGTGTTGCGGCGCACGGCATCGAGCTTGCCGGCCCAGGCTCGCGCGAGCATGTAGGACGACATGAAGGTGAGCAGCACGACATGGACGCCGACCCAGGTCGCGAGCATGTAGGCCGTCGCCGTGAAGCCGTGCGCGCTCGGCGTAAGATGCGCGCCCACGAGCGCGTGCAGATGAAAGGCAAACGCGGCCCACGCGAGCACGAGCGCGGCCAGCATCGCGGCGGCGAATGCACCGCCGCGCACCCGTGGCAAGCGTCGCTCGGCGGCGCGCATCGCGCCCGCGCTCGCGATCCACGCGGCGGCCGATGCGAGCGACGCCCCGACCAGCGGCAGGTCGAGACCGGCCGGCGGAAACGCGGCTGAAATCGTCCACAGATACAGGAACGCGAACACCGCGCACGCGAAGATGCTCGCGTCGACGAGCATCAGCACGACCATCGACCACCACGAATGGGAGCTCGAGCCGCTCGCGTAGTCGGGCAGACGAATGCCGCCGCCGATGTCGTACAGCTTGCCGCTCGGCGCGGGATCGCTCTCCCACAGCCACTTCACGATGCTCACGAGCGCGGCGAGGGCGCCGAGCGCGGCGGGAACGAGCCACTTGACCGTGAGCGCCAGGAAGAACACGGCGGTGCCGATGCCCGCGAGCATCGGCCACCAGCTCGACCCGGGCAGTCGCAAGAGATATTGCGGCCGCGCATCGATCGCGCTCGTGACGATCGTCTCGCGCTCGCCGGTCGCGGTGCCCGGCAAGTAGTGCGCTCCCTCGTCGACCTCCGTGCGCAAGCGCGGGTTGTCCCACAGCGGCTCGCGGCTCGTGACATGAGGGATGCTGCGCACCGCGTAATCGTCCTGCGGCAGCCATTCGAGCGTGCCGGCCCGCCAGGGATTCGCATCGACCTTGCCGGTCGGCCGGAAATGCAGCAGCAAATCGATCAGTACGATGAGCACGCCGAGCGCGAAGACGAACGCGCCCAGCGTCGAGAGCAGGTTGTACGGCTCGAGACCGTAACCGTCCGGATACGTCCACACACGGCGCGGCATGCCGAGCAGCCCGGCGATGTGCAGCGGAAAGAACGCGACGTTCGCGCCGAGGAACATGAGCGCGCACGCCCACGTGCCCATGCGCTCGGACAGGCGCTTGCCGCTGACGAGCGGCGCCCAGTAGTAGATCGCCGCGAACACCGGAAACACCATGCCGCCGATCAACACGTAGTGCAGATGCGCGACGACGAAATGCGTGTCGTGAGCCTGCCAGTCGTACGGCACGACCGCCAGCATCACGCCGGTCAGCCCGCCGATCACGAAGATGCCGAAGAACCCGAGCAGGAAGTACGTCGGCGTCGCGCGTTGCACGTTGCCGCTCCACAGCGTCGCGATCCATGCGAAGACCTGAATGCCCGCCGGAATCGCCACCGCCATGCTCGCCGCGGAAAAGAAGCTCAGGCTGAGATGCGGCATGCCGGTCGCGAACATGTGGTGCACCCACAGCGCGAACGAGATCGTGCCCGTCGCGAGCATCGCCACGACGACCCACGAATAGCCGACGAGCGGCGTGCGCGCCATCGCCGCGACGATCATCGAGACCAGCCCCGCCGCGGGCAGAAAGATGATGTAGACATCCGGATGGCCGAACAGCCAGAACAGGTGCTGCCACAAGAGGGGATCGCCGCCCCGCTCCGCGATGAAGAACGGCCAGTGGAACGCCCGTTCGAGCTCGAGCAATGCCGTCGCGAGAATCACGGGCGGAAAGCCGAAGATGATCATCGCGCCGACGATCAGCATCGCCCACAGGTACACGGGCATCTTGTCGAGCGTCATTCCCGGCGGCCGCGTGCGCAGGATGCCCACGACGATCTCGATCGCGCCCGCGATCGCGGAGATCTCGATGAAGCCGATCCCGAGCAGCCAGAAATCCGTGCGCAGTCCCGGCGAAAACTCGTAGCTCGTGAGCGGCGGATACATGAACCAGCCGCCGTCGGGCGCGAGGTCGAAAAAGATCGTCGTGAAGAACACCAGCCCGCCGACCAGGTAGATCATGAAGGAGAAGGCGCCGAGGCGCGGGAAGGGAAG
>JAEYXD010000032.1 GCA_023428645.1 Pseudomonadota bacterium | reverse complement strand
TGCAGGAAATGACGCTCGCGCGCGACCCGGATCTGGTCGGCAAGATCCTCGCGTTCAATGTCGGCGTCGAGCTCGGGCAGATCGCCGCGCTGACGCTCATGACGCTCGTCGTCGGCGTGTGGCGATCAAGCACCGCATTTCCGCTGCTCGCACGAACGACGAACTTCGCCCTGATGGGCGCAAGCGCCGTGCTGCTGGGACTGCAGGTTCACGGCTTCGTCGAGTCACGCACGGCGATCGCATCCGCGCCGCCCGCGATCGTGGACTCCATCTCGCGTCCGATCGATACCGGGGAATGACCATGAACGGCAGCGTCTCGGTCCACCCCTTGTCGATCGCCGTCAGGCTGGGACTGCGAGCGCTCGTCCTGGGCTTCGCCGCGAGCAGCGCTCACGCCCAGCAAACGACCACGCCCGCAACGCTAGGTGAGGTCATCGTCAAAGGGCAGCTCCTTCGACCCGATGATTCGCCCTACTCCGCAACCGTGCTGTCGACGAATGACATCCGCGAGCAGAACTTCGCGGACATCGACAAGCTGCTGCGGCTCGTGCCCGGCATGGCCGTGCGCGACTTGCAACTGGGCAGCGTCGCGAACTCCATCGTGATCCGCGGCTTCGGCAGCGGCGGTCATGGCGGCGATCTCGGCGCCGTCGTCGACGGCATTCCGTTGAACGAAGCGATGTCGCACGCCGATGGGTATGTCGACCTGAACACGGTCGTTCCGCTCGAGATCGAGACGTTCACGGTGCTCAAGGGGCCCGTCTCCGCGCTCTACGGCAACTTCAATCGCGGCGGACTGATCAACATCCAGACCCGCAAGACCGGCCACTACGCAGAGGCAGATGTCGCGCTCAGCTCTTATGACACGCTGGACGTGCAGGCGGCGTACGGTACGGCCATCGGCGAGCGGCAGCAGCTCAATGCGGCGGCTCAGGTTTATCGAACCGATGGATTTCGGCCCCAGTCGACGACGGAGCGGGCAACCCTCGCGGGTCGCTGGTCCCACGCGGTGACCGATGCGCTGCAAGTCGCGCTGTCTACCCGCTACCTACAGTCGGAGAGCGACTCGGCGTCGTACCTGACGCGCGCGCAATACGAGCGCGATCCCCGCGGCATCGATCCTCGCACTCAAAACGATGGTGCCGAAAAGGAATTCCTGACCGTACGCGCCGATCTCAATTACGCCCTCAGCGACGATCTCAAGCTGCTGACCTTCGCGTACACGACGCAGCAGGACTTTACGCGCTGGTTCTCGCGCCCGATCAGCGCCGCGACATGGCGGCAGCGCGAAGAGACGTACGATCGCAGCGTGTTCGGCGCGGGGACGAGCTTGAACGGCCTCGTGGATCTCGGCTCCGTACCGCTGCGCTACATCGCGGGTGTGGAAACCTTTCGCGAATCGACCGAATACAAGTTCTTCGACGGCCTCGATCAGCGCCAGCGCGTCGCGTTAGCGCAGGCCAACCGCGAGACGAAGTTGAACAGCCTCTCGGCCTTCACCGAGATGGAGGCGAGGCTCCATCCGCTGGCGCACGTCTCGCTCGGCCTGCGCGCCGATCGCTTCACCGGCGGTTGCGAGCGTGTCGGTCCTGAAACCGGCAGCGATCCGTGCGGCGCATTGAAGCAGGCCTCGCACCTGAGTCCCAAGATCGGCATGCGCTCGCAGCCGACGGAGTGGCTGCAGCTGCGCGCGAGCTGGGCCGAAGGCTTCGCCTTGCCGAATGGGTTCGTGAAATATGCGATCGGCGGTCAACCGCTCGACGAGAACGTCTTTCGCCAGACCGAAGTCGGCATGCACATCGACGGCGGCGCCATCGACTTCGACGTGGCCGCCTATCGATTGTCGTCGAGCGGCGAAATCCGCACGGTCGCGCCCGGCATCTACGAAAACTTCGGCGCTACGCTCCGCCGCGGCATCGAGGCGAGCGCAACGTGGCGGCCCAACGAGCAATTGGAGCTGCGTGCTGTCTACGGCCTCGTGGACAGCGAAGTGCGGCAGAACGCCGATGCGCGCCTGCTCGGCCTGTCGGTCCCCGGCGTGCCGCAAGACTCCGCGACGCTGGAGGCGAACATCATGCCGTTCGACGACTGGACGCTCATCGCCGCCTGGCGTTACAGCGGCGAATACGATGTCGATGCGCTCAACACGATGCAGGCGGCCAGCTACGACCTGTTCGACGTCGGCGTCGCATACACGCACGAAGGCGCCCGCAGCTTCCGCGCTTACGCCCGCATCGACAACGTCACCGATCGCATCCATGCCACCACCGTGTCGCTGATCGGCGGCCAAGAAGTCATCGCGCCGGGGATGCCGCGCTCGTTCCGCGCGGGCATTCAGTTCAATTTCTGAAGGAGATCGCCGTGCAGGCACGTTACGCCATCGCATCCGCACTCGTGCTGTTCGCATCCGGCACGCTTGCTCACACCGTGTGGCTGGAACCCGTCGCCGGCAAACCGAATGATTATCGCGTCGTCTTCGGCGGCCACGCGGGCAAGCTCGAGCCGTACCAGCCCGAGAAGCTGAAGACGATCGATGCGTTCGATGCGCAGGGGAACAAGCTCGGAGTCCAACGCTCGATCGATGCCGACAAGGTCTACCTGCAGGTCGCGGCGACCCCCGCGCTGATCGCCATGCATTTCGACAATGGCATTCACACTCGCGCGCCGACGGGGCCGAGCGTCGAGAAGCCGATGAACGAAGTCCCGGGCGCGACACGTGCGACGTATGCGGTGAAGTACCACAAGACGGTGACACGATGGTCGCCGTTCGTGACGAAGACGCTCGGTCAACCGTTCGAAGTCGTGCCGCTCGACGCTGCGCAGCCGACAGCGGGTCGACCGCTGCGGGTGCGCGTGTTGCAAGACGGCAAGCCCGTCGCGGGCGTCAAGCTCGGACGCGGCGAGGAAGGGTCGGCGCAGGATCCCGTGACCGACGCCCAGGGCATTGCGGCGTTCGTGCCGACGCGGGGCTTCAACAAGCTGTGGGCCGGCAAGCGCATTCCGGTCACCGACAATCCTCGCTACTCTGAGCTCAGCTATGAATACTTGTTTGGCTTTCACGCGGAGTAAACCGATGCGCACGCTGTCCCGCTTCTTCGCCGCCTTTGCGATGGGCCTCGCGCCCTTGATCGTCGCTGCCCATGGCCTGCTGCTCGACGCCGAGACGGACGGCGACACGATTTTCGGCACGGCCTACTACAGCAACGGCGACAAGGCCGTGCATGAACCCATCGCGCTGCTCGATCTGACCGAGTCCGCGGCGACTCCCGTCGACGCGCAGACGGATGCGGATGGCAATTTCAAGTTCGACGTCATCCGCTCGCACCGCTATCGCGTGAGCGTGTACGGCGACGAAGGCCACGATGTCGAAATCGAAGTGCTCGCCGAACCGAAGGCGCTGCCACGGCTGGTGGAGAACGAAGCGCAAGCGAGCACGACCTTCTGGCCGCCCCCGGCGTGGGCGATCATCGGTGGGGTGCTGCTGTTGTCGCTGATTCCGGCGGTCGCCCTGCGCCGCAGAACGGCGACGCGACCTCAGCAAGTCTGATCCAGCGCTCGTCGCGACCGGCCTCTTTCGGGTGCCTTCGGCACGCCCGCTCGCTCCGGTCCGGCCGCCGCTCAAAATGTCGGCTTGGCACGCTGTCATTCGTCCTTGCCTTGGACATTGATTCAATTGAGGCTTGAAGGAGCACGACGATGCGAGTCATGGTGATGATCAAGGCAACGAAGAACTCGGAAGCCGGCGCCAAGGCGACGAAGGAGCTGTTCGAGGAGATGGGCCGCTTCAACGACGAACTGATCAAGGCAAGCGTGATGCTGGCGGGCGACGGGCTGCGCCCGAGCCGGGAAGGCAAGCGTGTCCGCTTGTCCGGCGGCACCCGCACCGTGACCGACGGTCCGTTCACCGAATCCAAGGAACTCATTGCCGGCTATTGGGTCTGGCAGGTGAAATCGATGGACGAGGCCATCGAATGGGTGCGTCGCTGCCCCCACCCGATGCCGGGCGAAGACGCAGAGATCGAGATCCGGCCGCTCTACGAACCGGAAGATTTCGAAGAGATGTTTCGCTAGTCGCGGCGCATCAGCCGCTGCGCCGAAGTGAGGACGACCTCACCTCTCGATCATCACGCGGGGACGACCCCGGTTGGAGAGGTGTTCGATGAATTGGGTCCTCCTCGTCATTGCCGGCGTGTTCGAGATCGGCTGGGCGATCGGGCTGAAGTACACGCAAGGCTTCACCCGCCTGTGGCCGAGCATCGGCACGGCGCTCGCAATGATCATCAGCATCGTCCTGCTCGGCATCGCGATGCGGTCGCTTCCAGTCGGGACCGCATACGCGGTGTGGGTCGGCGTCGGTGCCGTCGGCACCGCGATTCTGGGCATCATCTTGTTCGGCGAATCCGCCTCGACACTGCGCCTGGTCAGTCTTGGGCTGATCGTCGCCGGCATCGTCGGCCTCAAACTGGCGACGCCGGCGTAAGCGCGACCCCATGAGAAGAACATGAGCAAACTACGCGTCAATTGCTTTTCCATCTCGCTCGACGGCTTTGGCGCCGGAGCGGCACAGAGCTTGGAGCGCCCACTCGGACAAGGCGGCGAAGCCCTGCACCGCTGGTTCGTGGCCACTCGCTCGTTCAACAAGCTGTTCGGCCGTGACGGCGGCAACACCGGCCCGGACGACGACTTCGCGGCGCGGGGGCTCGACAACCTCGGCGCGTGGATTCTCGGTCGCAACATGTTCGGCCCGGTGCGCGGGCCCTGGCCGGATGAATCGTGGCGCGGCTGGTGGGGCGACACGCCGCCGTATCGTTGCGAGGTCTTCGTGCTCACGCATCATGCGCGCGCGCCACTCGTGATGGACGGCGGCACGACGTTTCACTTCGTCACGGACGGCCCGCGCGCGGCATTGGAGCGGGCGAGAGAGGCGGCGGGCGGCAAGGACATCCGCGTGGGCGGCGGCGCCGCGACGATCCGCCAGTATCTGCGCGAGCAACTCATGGACGAACTGCACATCGCGATCTCGCCCGTGGTGCTCGGCAGTGGCGAACCGCTCTTCGCGGGACTCGACCTGGTCAAGCTCGGCTATCGCTGCACCGAGCACGTTGCGACGCCTGCCGCGACGCACATCGTTTTGAGTCGCGCGACCTAGCGTTCGCCGCGCGGTGGCGCTCGGACCGCGAGCGCCGCTGTCCGTTCACCGCCGACGCCCTGACGGTAAACGCATCGTTGCGCGACGAGCGCGACCCTCGTGCAATGGACCTGCAGTCACGCTATGCCCGCGCGCTCGTGAGCGTCGGCACGCGCGACGCTCGCTGCACGAAGCCATGGATACCTTTCAGTGGATCTTGATGCTCCTGGTCGGCGCGGTCGGCCTGACGGCGCTCGCGCGGCGCATCAACGTCCCTTATCCCTCTCTGTTGGCGTTGGGCGGCGCCGCGCTCGCCTTGCTGCCGACGGCGCCGCGACTCACGCTCGATCCCGAGCTGACGCTCGCCTTGTTCGTTGCGCCCGTGTTGCTCGATGCCGCCTTCGCCACGTCCGTACGCGACCTGCGCGCCAACTGGATTCCCGTGACCTCGCTCGTGCTTGCCGCCGTCGGCATCACGACGGCGGCCGTGGCCCTCATCGTGCATGCAGTGGTGCCGGAGATGCCGTGGGCTGCCGCCGTCGCGCTCGGCGCGATCGTCGCGCCGCCGGATGCGGCCGCGGCCACCGCGGTCTTGAAGCAAGTCCGCCTGCCGCATCGTCTGCTCGTGATTCTCGAAGGCGAAAGCCTGCTGAACGACGCGAGCGCGTTGCTGATCTATCGCATCGCCGTCGTTGCCGTCATGAGCCACGGCCTCGAGACGACCACTGCGATGCCGCTGGCGTTGCTCGCGCTCATCGCCAGCGTGTTCGTCGGCTTCGGGCTCGCCCGCCTCTACATTCGCCTGGCGCTCGACGTCGCGGATGTGCCCAGCTCGATCGTGCTGCAATTCGTCGGCACGTTCGGCGTCTGGATTCTCGCGGAGCAGTTGCGGCTGTCGCCGATCGTGACCGTCGTCGTGTACGCGATCACGCTGGCGCGCGCGACGCCGCGGCTCACGCCGGCTCGACACCGCATTCCATCGTCCGCCGTATGGGAGCTCGCGGTGTTCGTGTTGAATGTCCTTGCATTCGTGCTGATCGGCTTGCAGCTGCGGCCGATTCTGGGACAGCTCGAGCCTCGCGAGCGCATTGCCTATTTGGGTATCGCGGCCCTCGTGCTGGCCATCGTCATCGTCGCCCGCTTCGTGTGGGCGTACAGCTATACCGCGCTCGCGCACGTGAAGCTGCGATGGCTCGGGCCGGGACGCTGGCCAGGCAACACCCCGCCAAGCGCGCGCGGCGCATTCGTCGTCAGTTGGTGCGGGATGCGGGGCATCGTCACCTTGGCCGCTGCGTATGCCCTGCCGATCGATTTCCCTCATCGCGATCTCATCTTGCTGACGGCCTTCTGCGTGGTCGTCGGAACGCTCGTCGTCCAGGGTTTGACGCTGCGGCCGCTGATTCTCGCGCTGCGCTTACAGGACGACGATCCGGTCCAACGCGAGTTCGAGATGGCGAACGAGCGTCTCGTGCGCGTCGGCCTGGCCGTCGTCGACGGCGTTCGCTCGCCGGAAGCGCGGGTACTGCGCCGCGAACTGGAATGGCAGCTCACGAGCCACCGAGATTCGCGCCAGGACGGCGAGCCGCTGGGCCACTACGATTCGCTGCGTGCTCGCATCGTCAACGCGCAGCGCGCCGCGCTGCTCGCGATGCGCTCGAATGGCGAGATCGGCGACGATGCCTTTCATCGCATCGAGGCTCAGCTCGATGTCGCGGAATTGAATGCGCTCGGCGCGGATGCCTGAGATCTCACCGAGCTGGTTCGATTCGAATCCGAACACCTGTCCACGAAAGTGGACACTCGCGCCGCTGCTCGAGCCGACGAATTCGGCACATTTTTCAGCATACTGGCCGTCGGGGATCGTTGGTACGCCGCTTGCTCTGCTCCTGAAGGAGTCCAATTCAGGAGTGCAGAGATGCGTTACAGTTTCTTCGGAGCGAGCCTGCTGTTGATCTATCTCGGCTGCTCGTTGAGCGCTCGAGCAGAAGAGCGCACTGGCGTCTTACGCCTCGACTCCACCTTGTTCCGCCAGGTGCTCACGAATGTCTTTCGCAACGGTGTCGAGGCCAATCCGGACCGGCGCGTTCGCTTCGACATCGAGCTGACGGCCAATGCACGGCACGTGCGACTCACGCTCGCCAATGACGGCGCGCCGGTGCCTGCCCATCTCGCGCCTCGCATTTTCGACCCATACGTTTCAACCCAGAGCGGCAAGAACAACATGGGCCTTGGGCTTGCGATCGCGAAGAAGATCGTCATCGAGCACGGCGGCGACATCGGCCATGTCGAGGCTGCCGGCCGACCCATGTTCGTCCTCACCCTGCCGAGAGCTGCGTGACCACCGTCGAGACCCCGCCGCCCACGATTCTCGTCCTCGATGACGAGAAGAACATCCGCGCCTCGATCGAGATCGCGCTCGAGGCGGAGGGATATCATGTGGTGTCGGCGCACGATCCGGCCGCCGCGATGCGCATGTTGCACGAGCGCGTCGTCGACCTGGCGCTCATCGACATTCGCCTCGGCGACATCGACGGTCTCACGATTTTCAGGAGGCTGCGGAGCGACGGCATTCACGTTCCGGTCATTTTCATTTCCGGCCATGCGACGCTCACGGAAGCCGCGCAGGCAGTGCAGCTCGGCGGTTTCGATTTCCTCGAGAAGCCCTTCACGGCGGAGAAACTCGCGGTGAGCGTCCGCCGCTGCCTCGAGTACACGCAACTCCAACGCCGGTTGCGCGCGGTCGAAGCCCAGACGCGAGTTCCGCAGATCGTCGGCGACTCGCCGGTGATCAAGAAGCTGCTCGCCGCGACGCTGCGGGTCGCGCAGTCGCACGCGAACGTGCTGATCACGGGCGAGAGCGGCACGGGCAAGGAGCTCGTCGCAAACTCGATCCACGCGCTCAGCTCGCGACGCGACGCGGCGTTCGTGAAAGTGAATTGCTCGGCCATCCCGGAAAACCTGATCGAGAGCGAGCTGTTCGGCCACGGGCGCGGCGCCTTTACCGGCGCGTCCGGCGCGAGGCGCGGCATGTTCGAGATCGCGAATCGCGGCACGATCTTTCTCGACGAGATCGCGGATCTCGCCTTGTCGGCGCAGGCAAAGCTGTTGCGGGCACTGCAGAGCGGCGAGATCCAGAAGATCGGCGCCGAGCGCAGCATCAAGGTCGATGTGCGAGTGCTGTCAGGCACGCACAAGGACCTGAAGAGAGCCGTCGCGAACGGCACGTTCCGCGAGGATCTGTACTACCGGCTCAACGTCGTCCCACTGCGCGTGCCGAGCCTGCGCGAGCGGACGGAAGACATTCCGCTGCTCGTTGGAGTCATCGCGCAGCGGCTGTGCGAGAAAAACAATCTGCGGCAGAAGGAGATCGACGAGGACGTGCTGTGGGAGTTGCAGCGCTACGCCTGGCCGGGCAACGTCCGCGAGCTGGAAAACGTGCTCGAGCGCATGCTCATCATGGGCGGCGAGCGGATCACGGTCATGAATCTTCCCGACGAGCTGTTCGCAGCCGCAGCCGACATGCCGAATGCAGGCTCGGCGCTCCGGGAATTCCGTGACAAGACGGAGCGCGACTACATCCTCGCCATCC
>JAEYXD010000252.1 GCA_023428645.1 Pseudomonadota bacterium | reverse complement strand
CGCATCGCTGGACGACGCCGCGCACTTGCGTCCAGCCCCCGTCGCGCACGCCACGGAGGCGCGCTCGTGAGCGCGGCGTTGCGGCCTCGGGGCGCACAGCACGCAGCGGTGCTGACGGCGCCAGGTGAGATTGGATGGCGCTCATCGGAACTGCCTGCGCTCGCGCCGGGCGAGGTGCGCGTGCGCTTGCAGGGCTGCGGCGTGTGCGCGTCGAGTCTGCCGGTCTGGGAAGGTCGTCCATGGTTCCGATATCCGCTCGAGCCGGGAACGCCCGGGCACGAAGGCTGGGGCATCGTCGATGCGTTAGGGCCGGGCGTCGGCGATCTCGACGTCGGCGATCGGGTTGCGCTCATTTCGCAGCATGCCTTCGCGAACTTCGACGTCGCCCCGCGCGCTGCCGTCGTGAAGCTGCCGCGTGCGCTCGACGCCGCGCCATTTCCCGGTGAGGCCATCGGCTGCGCGATGAATATCTTCGAGCGCAGCGATCTTCGCGCCGGTGCGTCGGTCGCGATCGTCGGCGGCGGCTTTCTGGGAATACTGCTGACGCAGCTGGCGGCGCATGCGGGCTGCGACGTGGTCGTACTGTCGCACCGCGAGTATTCGCTCGGCATCGCCGAGCGAGCGGGCGCGACGCATGTCATTGCGACGACCGATGTGCGCGCGGCGACGACGCGCGCCATGGCGCTTTCCGGCGGTCGCGGCTTCGATCGAGTGATCGAAGCCGCGGGCGTGCAGTCGACCTTGGATCTCGCGAGCGCGCTGACGGCGGAGCGCGCGCGGCTGGTCATCGCGGGGTATCACCAGGACGGACTGCGCCAGGTCAATGTCCAGGCGTGGAATTGGCGCGGCATCGACGTCGTCAATGCACATGAGCGCTCGCTCGAGCGCTACACGGCGGGCGTTCGTGCCGCGATCGGCGCGGTGCTCGAAGGACGCATCGATCCGGCCTCCCTGCTCACGCATGCGCTGCCGCTCAGCGAGCTGGCGCGCGCGTTCGAGCTGACACGCACGCGCCCCGACGGTTTCGTCAAAGCCGTCGTTACGATGGAGGAGGAGTGATGAGCGCCGCAGCGCCTGCCCAGTCGTCGCGAGTGCGCCTCGGGTTCGTCGGTCTCGGATGGATCGGGCGCAAGCGGCTCGATGCGATCGCGACCGACGCCGCCGTCGAAATCGCCGCCCTGTGCGATGCCGCGGCGGAGACGCTGCAGGAGGCGGCCAAGGCGCATCCGGGCGCGAGCTGCGCCGCGAGCCTCGATGAGCTGCTGCGCCATGAGCTCGATGGCGTCGTGATCGCGACGCCGAACGGCGCGCATGCCGCGCAAGCGCTGCGCTGCCTGCAGCGAGGTACGGCGGTGTTTTGCCAGAAGCCGCTGGCCACGACGAGCGCCGACGTGCATCGGATCATCGCGGCGGCGCGCGCGGCCGATCGTTTGCTCGGCATCGACTTCTGCTATCGCCACGTCGCCGGCATGAACGAGCTGAAACGCCGCCTCGCGGCCGGTATGTTCGGCGAGCTCACCTCGATCGATCTCACGTTCCACAACGCGTACGGTCCGGACAAGCAATGGTGTTTCGACTCCGGCGTGGCGGGCGGCGGGTGTCTGCTCGATCTCGGCGTTCACTTGCTCGATCTCGCGCTGTGGCTGCAGGCCGCGCCGCGGCTCGACGTCGCGACCGGGACGCGTTTCGTACAAGGTCGGCGGGCCGCGCGCGGCGCGATCGAGGATCAAGCGTACGTGGAGCTGCGTCAGACGAACGGCGCCATCGTACGGCTCGCGTGCTCCTGGTATGCGCAGATCGGCTGTGATGCCGTCATCGACATGCGCCTGCTCGGTACGAAGGGCGGCGCGCATTGGCGCAACGTCGGCGGCTCGTTCTATGACTTCGAGCTGTTCGCGTGCCGCGGCGCGCGACGCGAGGTACTCGCGCGCGGGCCGGACAAATGGGGGCCGCGCGCGTTGGCGGCATGGGCGCATCAGCTGGCGCGGGACCGCCGCTTCGATCCGGCGGCCGACGCAATCGCGCACAGCGCCGATCTGATCGACGCGGTCTACGCCGCATGAAGATATTGATGACAGCCGATGCGGTCGGCGGCGTATGGACCTACGCGATGGAGCTGTGCCGTGCGCTGGCGACATGCGAGGTGCAGGTCGTGCTGGCGACGATGGGCCCGCCGCCGACGAGCGCGCAACGCGCGGAGGCGCGGGCGCTGGTGAACGTGCGCCTCGTGAGCGAGCCGTGGAAGCTCGAATGGATGGCGGACCCGTGGCAAGACGTGGAGCGCGCGGGCGAGTGGCTGCTCGCGTGCGCGGATCGCGAGCACGTCGAGCTGATCCACGTGAACGGCTACGCGCACGCGGCGCTGCCCTGGTCGCGTCCAGTGCTCGTCGTCGCGCATTCGTGCGTGTGTTCCTGGTGGCGAGCCGTGCACGCCGAGCCGGCGCCGCCGCCATGGGATCGCTATCGGCAGGCAGTCGCCGCCGGACTCGCGGCGGCGGATCTCGTCGTCGCGCCGACGCAGGCGCTGCTGGACATGCTGGCGGCGGAGCACGGCCGGCTCGAGCGAGCGACGGTCATTCACAACGCGCGAGCCGTTCCGGTCGCGACGGAGCGACTGCGGGACGACGCGATCTTCGCGTGCGGACGGGTCTGGGACGAAGCGAAGAACCTCTGCCTGCTCGATCGCGCGGCGCGCGCGCTGCCATGGCCGGCCTACGTCGCGGGCGATTCGATCAGCCCTGACGGACATGCCCGCGAGATGCTCAATCTCGTATGCCTTGGCCGCTTGCCCGCGACGGACGTGCGGGCGTGGCTGCGCCGGGCGAGCATCTTCGTGCATCCCGCACTGTATGAGCCGTTCGGGCTTGCGGTGCTGGAGGCCGCTCAGCATGGGTGCGCGCTGGTGTTGAGCGACGTACCGACCTTGCGCGAGCTGTGGGCGGGCGCGGCCGAATTCGTCTCGCCGCACGATCCTGTGGCACTGCGTGCGCGGCTCGTACAGCTGATCGAAGCCCCCGAGCAGCGCATGGCGTTGGGTGTGGCGGCGCGAGCGCGGGCGCAGGCCTTCGAGGTCGGCGCCATGGCGACGGCCTATCGTCGGTCGTACGCGCACCTCCGCTCTCATTCATACGAGAGGCGCGCGACCGCATGAAGCTCGTTCTGTTCTATCACTCGCTGGTTTCCGACTGGAATCACGGCAACGCGCATTTCTTGCGGGGCGTCGTGCGCGAGCTGCTTGCGCTCGGCCACGACGTGGAAGTCCATGAGCCCGCGGATGGTTGGAGCCTCACGCACCTCATCGCCGAGCATGGTCAGCACGCGCTCGCGGAGTTTCGCGCGGCCTATCCGGAACTCAGCAGCCGCTTCCATACAGAGGCTCAGCTCGAGCTCGAGCAGGCCCTCGAGGGCGCTGACCTCGTGATCGTGCACGAATGGAACACGCCAGCGCTCGTCGCCACGGTCGGCGAGATCGCGGCACGGCTCGGCGTGCGCGCGTTCTTCCACGATACGCATCACCGCAGCGTCACCGATCCCGCGTCGATGTCGCGACTGGATTTGAGCCGCTACGAAGGCGTGCTCGCCTATGGCGAGACGATCGCCGAGCGTTATCGCACCAACGGCTGGGCAAAGCGCGTGTGGGTCTGGCACGAGGCCGCGGATGTCGGCCGGTTTCATCCGCTCGCGAGCGAGCGCGAAGGTGATCTCGTGTGGGTCGGCAACTGGGGCGATGACGAGCGCACGGAAGAGCTGCACGAATTCCTGATCGAGCCCGTCAGTGAGCTCGGACTCGCGGCGAGGATTTTCGGCGTGCGCTATCCGCCGAGCGCGCTGCGGGCATTGGCGCGCGCCGGCATCTCCTATGGCGGTTGGCTCGCGAACCACGCGGTGCCCCGCGCATTCGCCCGCCATGCGTGCACGGTGCACGTGCCGAGACGCGTATATCGCGATTGCCTCTGGGGGATCCCGACCATCCGCATGTTCGAGGCGCTCGCGTGCGGGATTCCGCTCGTGTCGGCGCCGTGGATCGACTGCGAGCGATTGTTCCGTACCGATGTCGACTACCTGGTCGCGCGTGACGGACGCGAGATGCGCGAGCACTTGCGCCTGATCATGCATTCGCCCGAGCTGCGTGCCTCGCTCGCGCGCCACGGGCTCGAGACGATTCGCGCGCACCACACGTGCGCGCAGCGCGTGCGGCAGCTGCTGTCGATCGTCGCGGAGACCCGGCCGACCGTGCAGCCTGCCGTCCAGCATCTTGCAGGAGCTTCACTATGAGCGCGCGGCCCCTCATCGCGATGTTCGGTTCGAGTCTCGTCTCGGCGTATTGGAACGGTGCGGCCACGTATTACCGCGGGATTCTGCGGGCACTGCACGAGTGCGGTTTCGACATCGAGTTCTACGAGCCGGATGCGTACGACCGGCAAGCGCATCGCGACATCGCCGACCCGCCGTTTGCGAAAGTCGTGGTCTATCACGCGTCGAGCGACGGGGTCGCCGAGGCGATCGACCAGGCGGGTTCGGCCGATATCTTGATCAAGGCGAGCGGCGTCGGGGTGAACGACACTCTGCTCGAAACGGAGATCCCGCGGGCGGCGGGCGCGCGGACGCTCACGATCTTCTGGGATGTCGACGCGCCGGCGACGCTCGACCGCATGCGTGCGAATCCGGCCGATCCGTTCCGGCGCGAGCTAGGCAACTACGATCTCGTGCTGACGTACGGCGGCGGGCCGCCGGTCGTGCGTGAGTACGAGCAGCTCGGCGCGCGGCGCTGTATCCCGATCTACAACGCGCTCGATCCGGATACGCATCATCCGGTGCCGCGCGACGCGCGCTTCGAGGCGGATCTCGGCTTTCTGGGCAATCGCCTGCCGGACCGCGAGGCGCGCGTGCACGAGTTCTTTCTCGGACCCGCGGACCGCCGGCCGCAACTGCGCTTCGTCCTGGGCGGGGCCGGCTGGGATCGCGACATCACCTTGCCGGCGAACGTGCGCAGCGTCGGTCACGTGTACACGCGCGATCACAATGCTTTCAACTGCTCGGCGCGCGCCGTGCTCAACATCAATCGCGACAGTATGGCGCGCACCGGCTTTTCGCCGCCGACACGCGTATTCGAAGCCGCGGGCGCCGGTGCCTGCTTGTTCTGCGACGCGTGGGAGGGCATCGAACAGTTCCTCGAGCCGGGTCGCGAGGTTATTTGCGTTCGCTCGGGCGCGGAGGTCGAGGAGCAGTTGGCCGCGCTCACCGCAACGCGTGCTCGCCGCATCGGCGCGGCCGCGCTGCGCCGCATGTTGGCCGAGCACACGTATGCGCATCGGGCGGCATTGCTGCGCAAGGAGCTCGTCGACGCACTCGCGGGCGTCGCGGTTCGGACGCAAGCCGTATCGGCTCGATACGAGGAGTCCACGCGTGCCGCCCTCTAGCGCCTCACTCGATGTGGTGTTCATCGGTCTTTCGATCACGTCGTCGTGGGGCAACGGGCATGCGACGACGTATCGATCGCTCGTCAAGGGACTCGCGCAGCGCGGCCACCGTGTCACGTTTCTGGAGCAGGACCAGCCGTGGTACGCGCAACATCGGGA
>JAEYXD010000249.1 GCA_023428645.1 Pseudomonadota bacterium | reverse complement strand
GGCAGAAAGCCCAGGCGCTCGCCCGCCTCGACCGCCGGCCGCACGAGCACGATGCGGCGAACGCGATCGGTCTGCAGTGCCTCGACCGCGCACGCGACGGCGAGATAGGTCTTGCCGGTGCCGGCGGGGCCGATACCGAAGATCAGATCGTTGGTGCGAATGTTGTGCAGATACTGGCGCTGGTTCGGGCCGCGGCCGCGAATGCCGCCGCGCTGCGTGTGGATCGTCACCTCGTCGGGCGAGCGCGCCGCCACGACCGCTGGCGCGGGCTCCATGCCGGCTTCCTGCAATGCGAGGTGCACGCGATCCGGCGTGAGCGACTCGCTCGCGGACAGGTCGAACAAGCGGCGCAGCACCTGCTCGGCGGCGGCGGCCGCCGGCTCGGGCCCGGACACTTCGACCCAACCGCCGCGGCGTCGCACGTTGACGCCCAAGCGCTCTTCGACGTGGCGGAGGTTTTCGTCCATGGGGCCGACGAAGTTCGCAAGACGTGCGTTATCGACGGGATCGAAGGCGAGATCGCGCGTGGCGACTGGTGTACTCATGAGGTGCGAAGGTGGCGTCAGCCGACAACCTGCTGCATCGGCTCCGTTTCAACGAGTCGTCCGCGCAACGAGTTCGGCAACGCTTCCGTAATCAGGACGTCGGCGAAATCGTTGAGCAACGTGGGCGGGCCGTCGAAGTTCACCCACCGCATGTTCTCCGTGCGGCCGGCCAACTGTCGCGGGTCTTTCTTCGACGGACGTTCGACGAGCACGCGCTGCACCGTTCCGACCATGCGCTTGCTGATCGCGTGCGCCTGCGTGTTGATGCGCGCCTGCAGGATCGCGAGGCGCTGCTGTTTCTCGTCTTGCGTCACATCGTCGGGCAGCGACGCCGCGGGCGTTCCCGGGCGGCGGCTGTATATGAAACTGAAGGACTGATCGAAGCCGATGTCGGCGATCAGGTTCATGGTCGCTTCGAAATCACGCTCCGTCTCGCCGGGGAAGCCGACGATGAAGTCCGAGGAGATGCTGATGTCCGGCCGCACGGCGCGGAGCTTGCGGATCTTCTGCTTGTACTCGAGCGCGGTGTAGCCGCGCTTCATCGCCATCAAGATGCGATCGGAGCCCGCCTGCACCGGCAGGTGCAGATAGTTCGCGAGCTTCGGCACGTCCCGATACGCCTCGATCAGCGAGTCCTTGAACTCGACCGGATGCGAGGTCGTGAAGCGGATGCGCTCGATCCCGTCCACCTCGGCCACGCAGTAAATCAGCGTCGCGAGATCGCACAGCGTGCCGTCGTCCATCGGGCCGTTGTACGCGTTCACGTTCTGACCGAGCAGATTGATCTCGCGCACGCCTTGATCGGCGAGCGCACGAATCTCGTCCATCACCGAGTCGAAGGGTCGGCTCACTTCCTCGCCGCGCGTATACGGCACGACGCAGAAGCTGCAGTACTTGCTGCAGCCTTCCATGATCGATACGAACGCCGTCGCGCCTTCGGCACGCGGTGCGGGCATGGCATCGAACTTCTCGATCTCGGGGAAGCTCACGTCGACGACGGATCGGCCGTGCGACTTGAGCTCGGCGATCATGTCGGGCAGGCGATGCAGCGTCTGCGGGCCGAACACGAGGTCGACATACGGCGCGCGCTTCGTGATGCCGTCGCCTTCCTGGCTCGCGACGCAGCCGCCGACGCCGATAATCAATCCTGGCTTCGCCTTCTTGAGCTGCTTCCAGCCGCCGAGCTGCGAGAACACCTTTTCTTGTGCCTTCTCGCGGATCGAGCAGGTGTTGAGAAGGATCAGATCCGCCTGCTCGGGATCGTCGGTGACCTCGTAGCCGCCGGATTCACGCAGCACGTCCACCATTTTGGCGGAGTCGTACTCGTTCATTTGGCAGCCGTAGGTGCGGATATGGACGAAAGGCATGGTATCGATGAGGCGGACAGCGAGCGAATCGTTCAAAAGGGGGCGCAAGGATACTCTGCCGCGCGGCTTTTCGCAGGCGTGAGATTCAAAACTACCAATGAAAATATGATGTTATGTACGGCCAAGTAGCTGAAAACCCGGTGCTGGCCGCGCTAAATCGGTCTGCTGGGGCCCTGCCGCTCGACGCCAGACGGGTCGGCCACTGGCTTTCCGCCCGAGTCGAGGATACCGACGTTCGCGTCCGCACATTCCGCACAACCGTGGGTCCCAACTCGACACTTCCGCGAACCTCCGTTCGCGGAACCGTCGCGCTGCGATCACGGCCGGGAGGCGTTCGCAACGCGCTGACCCCGCGCCGCTCGCAGCGCGCGCGATCTACGGCGCTCTCGTCTTCGTTTCCCTGTCGGCCGCCGCCCAGCCGACTAACCCGCTCGGTATCGCTTGGAAGTCGACCGATAACGTCGAACGCTTCGGCAAGCCGACCGGCATGCTCGTGGCCGGCCGCTGCAACGTGGACGATCCAAAGTTCGCCGCCGCGAGAGCCAAGGGCGCGGAGATCCTCGTCTATTTGAATCCGATCGAGCGACCCGACGAGCCCGTGTTGGTAGCCCGGGTCACGCGCCGCCGGTCATCGAATTGAGTGTGACGTTACCGCGATGACAGGGAACGCGACGTATGCGTCTTCTCCTCCATCGCTCTTGCCATAACGTCACGCGTGAGTCGCGAGGCTACTGTGCCTGTTCGCGCAATAGCGCCACGACGCGATCGCGATGCATCCCCGTCACCGCCGAGGACAGCGTTGCAAGCGAGGCATAGTCGCTGCGTCCTGTCGCGTCGGCAAACGTCCGTGTGAACTCCTTGGCCCAGTGGGTTTCGGCGCTCAGATCCGACGCGTGTGAGCGCAGCTGCGCCGACTGCTCGATCAACGAGCGGTTTGCGACCAGTCGCGCCTCGCGTACGACATCCTGCGCATCGAAAACCTTCCTGAGCGTCTCGCGTACCGCGGCGGGATTATCCGCTTGCCATTGCTCCGGGCGCAGAATGGGTTCTTCTGTCATGGTGCGCGCCAAAGCGAACTGCCCGGTCGGAAATCGCCGGCCCTCGCCCTTGATCGCCAGGGCATCGCGCGGATCCAGGCCGGAGGATTCGCGCATGCTGAACTCGATCCCTCCGTCGCGATTCAGCGCAGTGCGAATGCCGTGCGGAGCAAGCGCTCGATCGAAGCGCCGCACGAGCTCGTCGTCGTTTGCCTGCGGATCCACGGCAACGGCGACGGCTTGCTGCGTTCGTCCGGCAACCGCGAGGTACAACGTCTCAGGCTCACCCGAACGCAACGCTGCCAGCGTGAGGCCGCGCACGCCGAAACGCTGCATCGCTTCTCCAGGCGGCACTTGAGCGAGCTGCGAGTCGAGCGTCCCGCCACTCGCCGCCGATCGTTCGCGCCAAAGCGACACGAAGCGCTGCAGCTGCGCTTCGACGTCGCCGGCACTGCCCTCTCCCGTGGGTCGAGACGCTGCAAGCCGCGTAGCGAGCGCGTTCTTGAGGGTCTGCAGTTGCTGGCCGGCGCGGTCTAGAAATTCGATGCCTTGCTGCGCGGTCGCGAGGCGTTGATTGAGACTCGCATCGACACCCTTGAGCCCACGGCGCATCGGTGCGGACACATGAGCCGTCGATGCCGACGGGTCATGTGTCCGCAGCGAGGAGTCGACCGGCGACGGCGCATGGTTGCGAGTCGTCGACGCCGGCTCGGCGCCGGTCCGCGGTCCAGCACGTCGACCCGAATCGACCATGGCAAGCTGTACGCTCACGAGCCGTGCTCCGCGTCCTTACAGCGCCTCGAACAACGACAGCCGGCTCACTTGTGAGTAAGCCTTCTGCGTCGCCTGGATCGCCGCCGTATAGCCGTTCATTTTGACCGCCGCCTCGCCATAGTCGAGCTGCCCGATGACGAGCGCCGCCTGCTTGTTAGACAAACTCACGTTGCTGTGATTGCTCTTGAGCGTCTCGAGAATGTTCTGCGAGCCGCCGAGCGTCGCGACCTTCGTGCTGTTCGTCTCGATCGCCGCATCCAGCTGATTGAGGGTCGCCGAGATCTGGGCCCGCACCGCAGGGTCGTTGATGCTCACACCGGGTGTCTGCAGCGTCGTCGCAATCTGCTCGAGCTCGTTCAGGATGTCCGCCATCTCCCCCAGCGTCACGTTCGCCGGCTGCGTGATGCCATTGCCGACGACGACGAGCTGCTGCACGGTGTTCGCCGTGGCCGTATAGCGCGCGCCGAGCGGCGCCGCCGCATCGTAGGTCACCGTCGGCGTATCCGACGCCGTGCCCGAGAACACGTAACGGCCTTCGGCATCGAGCGTATTGCTGTTGTAGAACAAGCTGGCCATCAACGGCTCGAGCGAGCTCGCCACGGCGTTGACGTCTGCGGACGTATTGCTGCCGTCGGCGGCCCACACGAGCAGATCGCGGGCGCTCAGGAAATCCGCGGACATGCCGCTCAACACCGCCTCGTTGCGCGACATCGCGCTCTGCAGCGTCGCGATGTTGTCGAGATATTGATCGAGCAGCGCCTCCTCGCGCGTGAGCCGCGACAGGCGCACGTTCGCGATCGGGCTTTCGGACGGCAACGAGTAGCGCTCGCCGCTCGCCATCTTCTGCAGGATGTTCTGCAGCCGCACGGACGCCGTCTGCAGCGCCGTGTTCATCGTCGTGTGATATTGCGTGCTCGCGATACGCATGATTCCGCTTCCTTAGAGAATTGCCAGCGTGCTGTCGAACAGCTCGTTCGCGACGGCGATCACTTTCATGTTCGCCTGGTACATCTGCTGGTATTGCATGATGTTCGTCGCCTCCTCATCGAGGTTGACGCCGCTCGTCGCCTTCCAGCTCTCCTCTGCCTGGTTGCGCACGGTTTGCGCCGTGCTCAGCGCTGCGGTGTTCTGCTGGCTGTTCATGCCGAGCTGCGCGACGAGCTGCGTCATCGCATCCGCGAGGGAGACCGAGCCGAGACCTGGCAACGTCACTGGTTGACGCTGCAGGGCGACCAGCGTCTGCAGATTGTTGCTGTTGCCGGGCGTGGCAGGATCCGATGAGAACGCCAGATCCGCGGCGATCACGCCAGCGCGTACCTGCAGCACACCGGTCGCGCCGGTCGAATCGAAGACGAACAGCGGCTGGCCCGCGGTGCCATCCATCGCGAAGCCCGCAGCGAGCTGATTGTTCACGTTGTCGGCGATCTGCTGCGCCATGCTCGTCACCGACTCCATCAGCGGCACGAGCGAACGCGCTTCGAAATCATCGAGCCCGCCCATCTGGCCGCCGAGACGCGTGTTCGCGAGCGAGAAAGTTTCGTTGGCGAACTGAACGGTCAAAGTCTGCGAGCCATCGGGATTGACGGTGGCCGTCATCGTCGCCGAGCGCGCGCCGACGACGAGCGGCTGTCCACCTCGCAAGGACACGCTGCGCGAGCCATCGGGCTGCTGCACGACCTGCACCGCGACGAGGTTCGCAAGCTCGTCGATCTTGTTGTCGCGCGCGTCGATCAGTCCGGACGGGTTCACACCCGTGCCTTGCGTGCGCGCGATTTCCTCGTTGAGCTTCGCGATCTGCGCGGACAGCGTATTGACCTGCGCGACCGCCGTCAGGCGCTGTTGCGCGACCGAGGCGCGTTGATTCGCGAGCACTTGATTGAGGCTGTTGAAACGCTGTGCCAGCGCGTCGGCCGTCGTGATGACCTGCTGGCGCAGCGGGCTCGATGTCGGCTCGACGCTGGCCGCATTGAGCGCACCGAAGAATGCATCGAGACCACTGTTGATACCGGACTCATCCTCGCCCAGCACCTGCTCGAGCTGCGTCAGATAGGGCTGCGCCGTCGAGCGCTGTCCGAGCTCGGAGGCTGCGCTCCACATCTGCAGGCTCTTGTAGCCATCGCTGAAGCGCAACAGTGCAGGCACGGTAACGCCGCTGCCGGCGCTCAATGCCCCGCTCTGCAATGGCTGCACGGAAGCGAGCAACACCCCTTGCCGCGTATAGCCTGGCGTCATCACGTTCGCGACGTTCTGGCTCGTGGCCGAGAGGGCCGCTTGCGCCGCGAGCGCGCCCGACAGCGCGTTATAGATGAGCGTCATGTCACTACCTGCAAAGGAAAAGCATCACTACTCGGAGGCGACCGGATTAGCCGCGGGCTTAAGGCTCACGGGGAGGGTCGCCTGCGATGCTGGCAGCAGCTGGCGCACGATGACATCGGCGATGCCGAACGCACGGTGTCCTGCGAGGGCATCCGCGAAGGCGACATCGGCCATGTCCAGCATGTCCTGGTTCGTTCGGCTGTTGAAGACGCTGTCCTCGCCGGCCATCTCGCGCGTGCTGGAACGCATCTGCCGCAGCATCTGGGCGATGAAGAAGCTTTCGAACTTTTGGGCGGCTTCCTGGACTTTGGCGCGATGCTCGGGCGTGACCATGTCGTTCGCGCGCACCGGGTCATCGGGTGCGGGGATCGTGCCTGCTCCTAGTGTTGTTTCAACGCGTGTCACGAGGTCTATCTCCTAACCATTGGACGGCGGCATCAGCCCCCTACCCCCAAAGCGTCAAACCGCCTGGACGTCAAATCACAATCAACTCACCATCGATCGCACCGACCTGATCCAGCGCCTGCAGGATCGCCATCAGGTCATCCGGCGTCGCGCCCGTGCTGTTCACGGTATCGATGATCGCCTGCAACTCCACGCCCGACGGCCACGCGAACATGCGCCCCGCGTCCTGCTCGACGCTGACGTCCGACTGCGGCACGACGGTCGTCTCGCCCCTTCCGAATGGCGCGGGCTGACTCACCGCCGGCGTCTCCGAGATCACGACCTTGAGCGCACCGTGCGACACCGCCGCCGAACGCACACGCACACCTTCGGCGATGACGACAGTGCCCGTACGAGAATTGAAGACGACGCGCGGCAACGACTCGCCAACATCGACGACGAGACCCTCGAGGCCGGCCACGAAGGCGACACGCTGCGTCGGATCCATCGGTGCCAGGACTTCGACGCTCGTCGCATTGCGCGTCGAAGCGACCGCGCCATAGCGGCCGTTGATCGCTTGCACGATGTTCGTCGCCGTCTGGAAGCTCGGCAGCTTCAGGCTCAACAACACCGTCGAGCGCGTATCGAAGTCGGTCGGAATCTCCCGCTCGATCGTGGCGCCATTCGGGATGCGGCCTGAAGTTGGCGAATTCACCGTGACGCTCGAGCCACTCGCGCCTTGCGCGGATACGCCGCCGACGACCAGGTTGCCCTGTGCGAGCGCGTAAATCTCGCCGTCGGCGGCGCGCAAGGGCGTGAGCAACAGCAATCCGCCGCGCAGGCTCTTCGCATCGCCCATCGAGGAGACCGTGATATCGATGCGCTGGCCTTTGCGATACCCCGGCGGAAACACGGCACTCACCATGACGGTGGCGACGTTCTTCAAGCGTGGGTTCTCATCCTCCGGAATCCTGACGCCGAACTGCTTCAGCATGTTCGAGACCGATTGGCCCGCGAATTTCACCTGCGTGCCATCGCCCGTCCCTTGCAGGCCGACGACGAGCCCGTAGCCGAGCAATTGGTTCTCGCGCACGCCTTCGACGTTGACGAGAGCGCGCAAGGGCTTTGCCGTTCTCGGTGCCGCCGAGATCGCGCCCGCATGGACCGCGGCGAATCCGAGCAACAGCGCCAGCAATGTGGAAAGGGACGTCTTCATGACTAGAAAGGAATCCATGGGCTCGCGAAGAATCGCGTCAGCCAGCCAGCCGAGTTCGCATCGTTCAACGGGCCGCGACCCGAATAGGCAATGCGTGCGTTCGCAATACGCTGCGACGACACGCGATTGCTGCTATCGATGTCCTGCGCGCGCACGTAACCCGCGACACGAACGAATTCTTCACCTTGATTGAGATAGAGACTCTTTTCGCCGTGCACACGCAGCAGGCCATTCGATAACACGTCCTGCACGATGACGGTAATGGCGCCTTGCAGGGCGTTCTGTTGCCGGCTCGTCGCCGTGCCTTCGAACTCGCGCTGGCCGGAGACGCTCAGGTTGGAATCGATCACGTTGGTGCCGGCGACGATCGGCTCGAGCGCGATGCTGCTGCTCTTGCCGAAGCTCGTGTCGGCCCGCTTCGTTGCCTGCGTCGTCTCCTGCAGAATCACCGTCAGCACATCGCCGGGTCGGAACGCACGCACGTCCGAGACGAGCGTCCAGGGCATCTGCGTCGAAAACACTCCACCTGCTTCGCCCAGCGGAACGGCGGCAACCGGCGGCGGCGGAACATCGTCCGACGGCGGACGCGGCGGACTAATCATGCAGCCGCTGAGAAGCGATGCACCTGCAAGCATCAACACCAGGGACGGGAGTCTCGCGCTCGAGCGCCGGCTCTCTTCCTGCTCTCCCCCGCTTCGCAGGGGAAAGGGTCGGATGCCCTCACCTTTGCCGCCGCGTGCTTTCATTTACCGCACCGCCTGCGCGAGGTACTGCATCATGTTGTCCGCCGCGGACAACACTTTCGTATTCATTTCATACGTGCGCTGCGCAGCGATCATGTCGACCATCTCCTCGACGACCTGCACGTTCGAGCCCTCGAGCACTCCCTGCTTCAATTTCCCAAATGCTTCTTCACCTGGCGTGCCTTCCGTCGGCACTCCGCTCGCCGCCGTCTCCTGATAGAGGTTGTCGCCTAGGGCGAGCAGTCCCGCCGGATTGATGAAGTTTGCGAGCGTGATTTGCCCGACCTGTACTGGCGTCTGCGAGCCTGGAACTGTCGCCGACACGATGCCGTTCTCCGCGATCGTCACGGCGGTCGCTTCCGGCGGAATCGTGATATCCGGCGTGAGCGGCAAGCCCTGCGCATTGACCAGCCGGCCTTCTGCATTGAGCTGCAACTGCCCGGCTCGCGTGTACGCAGTTTCGCCGTTGCTCAATTCGATCTGCAGGAAGCCTTGACCGACGATCGCGATATCGAGCGACTGCCCGGTCGTCTGCAGGCTCCCGTTCGTGAACACCTTCTGGGTCCCGACCAGCCGCGTGCCGTTGCCGAGTTGCACGCCGGACGGTGACACCGTCTGCTCGTCGTTTTGTGCACCGGGCTGGCGCTCGACCTGATAGAACAAATCTTCGAACACTGCGCGGTCACGCTTGAAGCCGACGGTGTTGACGTTGGCGAGATTGTTCGCAATCGCCTGCAGCTTCGCATCCTGCGCCTGGACACCCGTCTTGCTGATCCACATTGCTGGGTTCATGTTCCATCTCCTATATATGTGTGAGCGCGACTACTCGCGAACCAGCCGATTGCCGGTTTCCGCCATCGCATCCGCCGCCCGATACAGCTTCATCTGAATCTCGAACTCGCGATTCAGGTTCATCGTCGCGACCATCTCTTCGATCGCGGACACGTTGCTGCCTTCGAGGTGCCCGCTGCGCACTTGCACCTGCGGATCGACCGGCAGCGCCTCGCCCGAGCGAGCGACGATGAGACCGGCCGAATTCTTCGTGACGAGATCCGCGGGAGGATTGACGAGCTTCAGCCGATCGAGCGGCTGCATCTGCGCTTCGCCCGGTGGTCGAATCGAGATCGTGCCGTCGCTGCCGATCTCGAGCGCCGCATGTTCCGGCAGCACGATCGGCCCGCCATCGCCGAGCACTGGATGCCCGTTGACCGTCAGCGCTCCTTGCGCGTCGATCGTGAAGTTGCCCGCGCGCGTGTACGCCTCGCCGTTCTGCCATTCCACGGCGAAATAGCCCTGGCCGACGACCGCGACATCGAGGTCGCGGCCCGTCTGACGTACGGCCCCGACGCGCGCCGACACCGCGTTCGCTTCGAGCCGGCTCATATGACGCGTGTCGTAGCCGTAGCCTTGCGTCACGGCTTCGCTCGTCGCCAGTTCGAGGTCGGCGCGAAAGCCGTTCGTCTCGATATTCGCGAGGTTGTTGGCGTGGAGCTGCTGCGCACGTAGCGAGCGCTCCGCGCCGCTCATCAAGGTGTAGATCAATGCATCCATGAGCGCTCGCTTACACTGCCTGCATCAGCGTCTGCATCATGTCGTTCTGCGTCGAGATCACTTTCGTGTTTGCCTGATAGTTGCGTTGCGCCGACATCAGGTTCACGAGCTGCGAGGTCATGTCGACGTTCGATTGCTCGAGCGATCCCGGCGTGATCTGACCCGCCATGCCGCTGCCCGGCGTCGAATACAGCGGCACCCCGGATTCGGTCGACGTCGTCCAGGCGGTATCGCTGACTTGGATCAGCTGCTGCTCGGCCGGAAACGTTGCGATCGCAATCGTGCCGATGCTCTGCTTCAAGCCGTTGCTGTACTGCGCAAGCACCGAGCCGTCGGCGGAGAGCTGTACGCCGAGGAACGTGCCTGACGCATAGCCGTTGGCGGAGTTCGTGCTCGTCGTCGCCTCACCCGCGGTCTGCGTCGTGCCGGCGTAGTTGACGTTCACCGTCAGCGGTGCGGCACCTGGGGGCGTGCCGAGCGCCAGCGGCACGACACCGACCGGCGCCGTGAGCTGACCGTTCACGTCGAAGTCCATCACCGTCGTCGTCGGTTGCAGGACGCCGTCGAACGTGTAGTGCACGGTGACCTGGTTCGTGGCGCTCTTCACGAAGTACTGCGTGACGCTGTGCTGTACGCCCAGCGAGTCGTACACGACGGAGACGAGCGAGCCGTTGAACGACTGCGGATCGGTGTTATCGAACGGTACGACGGTCGGCACCGTCCAATCAGCCGACAGGTTGCCCACGTAGTTCAGTGTCGTGCTGGCCTGCGCGGGAATCTGGCCCGTGGCCACTTGCATATCACCGAGCGCACCGAGCGTCGTCGTTCCCGGGACGGCTGCATAGCCCTGCACGCGACGGCCGAAGCTGTCCACCACATAGCCATCGCGATCGGTATCGAAGATGCCGACGCGCGTATACACCTCGGCGCCCGTCGTATCGCGGGTGACGAAGAAGCCGCGGCCCTGGATCGAAGCGTCCATGCCACGGCCGGTCGTCAGCACGCCGCCGCCGATCTCGATGCTCTGCGTGAGCGAGGACACCTGCGTGCCCGTCGGCTGCGTGCCCGCGTACATCGAGGCGAAGTTCGCACGGCTCGACTTGAAGCCGAACGTACCGGCGTTCGCGATGTTGTGACTGATCGTGTTCAGCTCGGTATTGATCGCGTTGATTCCGGATAAGGCAATGTTGAAGCTCATGGGAATTCCTTTTGCGAAAGATCTAGATCGTTAGTGACCCGTGCGGCCGTTGAATGCCGTGATTGCGCTCGGCACGAC
>JAEYXD010000244.1 GCA_023428645.1 Pseudomonadota bacterium | reverse complement strand
CTCGCGTCCCCCAGGCGTTACCTGGCGCCTTGCCCTAGGAGCCCGGACTTTCCTCCACGCTTGCGCGCAGCGATTGCCTGGCCGACTCCGGCGCGCATGGTGGAGATGCGACGGCACAGATGCAAGCGTTCGATGCAAATGAAGCCCGATCCGCTCCGCTCGCCACGATACGCCGGGCGCGAGCGCATGAAATCGCTCTCGAGACAAGCAAGCCGTGGGTGGCACGAAACTGCCATCGAGACAGGAGCGCGGGAGCCGCGGCGCCTTTCGAGGTTCTATTTCTTCCCCGCCAACGCGAGCGCTGACTCGTAAAGGGCGTTGCGCTTAGCGCCGGTCACGCGCGCGGCGATCTTGGCGGCTTGCGCAGGCGACAGCTCCTCGAGCAGTGCGCGCAACAGCCGATCCGCCTCGATCGCGCTCGCTTCGCGCGCGGTATCGCTGCCGCGGACGACGATGACGATCTCGCCGCGCTGCATGTCCGGATCGGTCGCGGCACGCGTCGCGAGCGCCGCGAGCGCGCCGTGATAGTGGCTTTCGAAGCGCTTCGTGATCTCGCGACTGACCGTGGCTTCGCGCGCTTCACCGAACGCAGCGCGCATGTCATCGAGCACCTCGGCGATTCGATGCGGCGCTTCGTAGAACACGAGCGTGCGCACTTCGTTGGCGAGCGCCTGCAGGCGTTCACGACGCGCGGACGCCTTCGCGGGCAAGAAGCCCTCGAACACGAATCGATCCGTCGGCAACCCCGCGACCGACAGCGCCGCGACGGCCGCGCACGCGCCAGGAACCGCGATGACGGCGAACCCCGCGCGTCGCGCGGCGGCGACCACGTTGAATCCCGGATCGCTGATCAAGGGTGTTCCCGCATCGGACACGAGCGCGATCGACTTGCCGGCCGCCAACTCGCGCACCAGGCTGTCCGCCTTGTGCGCCTCGTTATGCTCGTGCAGGGAAAATGTCGGCGTCTGCAGGCCAAATGTCTGCAACAACTGCCGGGTGTGCCGCGTATCCTCGGCGGCGATCAGGTCCACCGCACCGAGAATGTCGCGCGCGCGAGTGGTCATATCGCCGAGATTGCCGATGGGTGTCGCGACGACATACAGCGTGCCGCGCGCTGCGACGACATCCTCGGATCGGCTCGACATGGCTTTGGGGTCCTATAATGCCCGGCGTTGAGAACAGCGGCCGTAGCGTACCGCGCGGCCCATCAATGGAGAACGAGAGCGCGATGCCTACGTGGTCGAACATGATGCGACAGTCGTTGTGGTGCGCAGTGATCACTGTGGCGGTGAGCGCTTGCGCGCCGGGCGGCGTGCGTCCTCCGGAACGGCCGACATCGAACCGCCAATACGAGCAGGCCGAGCGCCTCGCGCGCGACGACAATCCCGCGGAGGCCGCGCGCTTGTTCGAACAGGTCGCGCTCACATCGCCAGGCGAGCTGCGCGATCGCATCCTGCTGCGCGCCGCGAAGGAATATCTCCGCGCCGACGACACCGAACGCGCGACCAGCGCCCTGCAGCGGGTGAGCACGACGCTGCCTTCGCGCGATTTCGCGACACGCGCCGTCGTGGCCGGAGAGCTGGCATTGCGTGCGGGCCGCGCCGATCGCGCGTTGGCCGAGCTCAATCAGATTCCCCAGCCGCTGCCGCAAGATGCGCTGCCGGACATTCTGGCGGTGCGCTCCAAGGCGCTCTTCGCACTGAATCGACCGGCGGCGGGCGTGATCACCGCGCTCGATCGCGAGCGCACGCTCGGCACGCAGCAAGAGCAGCGTGCAAATCAGCGCCTGATCTGGGAAGGACTGCAGCGCAGCGCCAGCACGAATGCGGATTTCTCGCCGCCCGCGGGCTCGACCACGGTCGTCGCCGGATGGCTCGAGCTCGGGCGCGCCGCGCTGATCGCGGCCCGCAATCCGTTCACGGCGAAAAACGATTTGAGCGAGTGGCGCTCCCGCTATCCGACCCATCCCGCGAACTCGTTCCTGAACGATGAGGTGTTGCCGCAGCTCGGTGTCGGTCTCGACTATCCGCCACAGATCGCGCTCGTTCTGCCGCTGTCGGGCCGACAAGCCGGCAACGGCATTCCGGTCCGCGATGGGTTCATGGCGGCATTGCTGCAACAGGAAGCGAGTCGCCGTCCGCTCGTGAACGTCTATGACTCCGCGGCCATGGGCGCGACGACGGCGTATCGGCGGGCGATCGCCGATGGCGCGCAGTTCATCGTCGGCCCCTTGCTGAAGGACGAGGTGACGGCCCTCGCGGCATCGAACGACGTCTCCGTACTCACGCTCGCGCTGAATCAGGCCGCAGAAAGCGCCACGACGTCGCCGGGCCTGTTGTTTCAATTCGCGCTGGACCCGGAGGAAGAGGCACGTCAGGTCGCGCAACGCCTCGCCGCCGACGGTCGCATGCGCGGCTTGATCCTGCTGCCGAACGATGACTGGGGTCAGCGCGTATTCCGCGCGTTCGACACGGAGTTCAAGACGCTCGGCGGCACGATCGCAGGCATGCGCTTTTACGACAGCGCCTCGCGCGACTACTCGACGCCGATTACGCAGCTGCTCTTGATCGACGAAAGCCGCGCGCGTGCCAACGCGCTGAGCTCGATCGTCGGCCAGCGCCTGGAATTCGAGCCGCGACGGCGCGGCGACGCGCAGTTCATTTTCATGGGCGCATTTCCCGCGCAAGGCCGTTCGCTGCGGCCTGCACTGCGCTTTCACATGGCGGGCGACCTGCCGATCTACACGACCTCGCACATTTTCGAGGCCGACAGCCAGGCGAACACGGACATCAACGGCGTGTTGTTTCCGCACATGCCGCTCATCATTTCGCAGGACAGCGTCTCGGCCGACCTGCGCAGCTCGCTGAGCAAGTATTGGCCTGCGCGCACGCGCACTGGCAGTCGTCTGTACGCGTTCGGGTTCGATGCCTACCGCCTCGTACCGTTGTTGAAGTCGGGCAAGTTCGGCAGCGCGAACGCGGTGCCGGGCATGACCGGCCTGCTGTCGGTGGACGCGCAAGGCCGCATCCGACGTGAGCTCGACTGGGCCCGCATCGTCGACGGACAGCCGGTGCCGCTCGATGCGCCGCAGGCAACGACTTCGATCAATTGAGACCGCATCGCGCTCTCCCGCGCGGCGCGGGAAGATTGGGATGCGCATGACAACCCGTCCGACCTCGGCGTCGACCCAACCTCAAAGGAACCCTTGCATCGATCATGGACGACCGAGCTCGCAAGGAAGCGGGAGCCGCAGCGGAGAGCGCCGCGTTTCAGTTCTTGCTGCGGCAGGGATTGAAGCCGTTCGCACGCAACTATCGTTGCCGCGGCGGCGAGATCGATCTCGTGATGTTCGATGGCGGCACGCTCGCGCTCATCGAAGTTCGCTATCGTGCCAGCCAGGAGTTCGGCGGCGCCGCGGCCTCGGTAACATGGCGCAAGCAAAGGCGCATCGTGCTCGCCGCGCGTCATCTGCTGAAGGTGCGGCAAGATCTGCGCCCGTTGCCAGCACGGTTCGACGTCGTCGCGATCACAGGGACGGACTGGCGCGAGCCGCGGATCCAATGGATCAAAGCGGCATTCTATGCATAGCCGCGCGACCGCCGCGTACAGGTGAACGACATGCTCGAAACGACCGCTGAAGTCATGTGCCCGCATTGCGGCGAGATCATCACGCTGTTCCTCGATCTCTCCATTGACGAACAGTCGTACATCGAGGATTGCTCGGTCTGCTGTCAGCCGATGACCGTGTCGTATTCCGTCGCGGGCGGAGAGCTGCAAATGGTCCAGGTCGAAGCGGACTGACGCTCGCCATGCTCAAACAACTGCGCATCCTGGCCCTGTTGCTCGTCCTGCTGTTCGTCGCCCTCAATACGTACTTCGACCGCGTGTACGCCACGGATTGGGACATTCCGCTCAGGGTCACGGTTTTTCCGATCAATGGCGACGGCAGCGCCGCGAGCGAACGTCACATCCAACGGCTGGCAGGTACGAGCTTCGCCTCGATCGAAGCTTTTTTCGCCGAACAAGCCGGCCGCTACGGCGTGACGCTGCAACCTCCCGTCCGCTTCGCCCGCGGGGCTCAGATCCGCGAGCTGCCGCCGGTGCTCGAACCCGGCACCGGCGTCGTCGGCTCGATCTGGTGGAGCTTGCGAGCGCGTTTCTGGGCATGGCGCGTGCCGGAGCATGGCAATGGGCCCAAGTCCGACGTGCAGTTGTTCGTCCTCTATTACGACCCCGCGACATCACCGTCGCTGCCGCATTCCGTCGGCCTGCAGCGGGGTTTGTTCGGCGTCGTCAACGCGTTCGCCGATCGGGAAATGGAAGGATCCAACGACATGGTCATGGCGCACGAGCTGCTGCATACGCTCGGCGCGATCGACAAGTACGCGCCCGGCACGAACCAGCCGCTCCACCCCGTCGGCTTCGCGGATCCGGAGCGCACGCCGCTCTATCCGCAAACACGCGCCGAGCTGATGGCTGGACGCATTCCCGTCTCGGACTCGGAAGCGAAGATTCCCGAATCGCTGCGCCAGGTCGTGATCGGGCCGCTCACTGCACGCGAGATCGGCTGGACGAAGGAATGAGCGCGCTCGCGCAGGACTCCTCGCCGCCGGCGCTCGCATGCGCGTCGCTCGATGTCGCCGTCGCGCAGCGCACGCTGGTCGAGAATCTCACGCTATCGCTTCGTCGCGGCACCGTCACGTGCGTGCTCGGCTGTAACGGCGCGGGCAAGACGCTGACACTGCACACGCTCGCGGGCCTGCGCCCGGCGCGTTCCGGTCACATCCTGATCGCAGGCCGCGAGCTGGCGACATGGCCGCGCAAGGAATTCGCGCGCGAGCTCGGGCTGCTCGCACAAACGACGGACGATCCATTTCCATCGACCGTGCTCGAATCCGTGCTGATCGGGCGGCACCCGCATATCGACTTCTGGCGGTGGGAAGACGAGCACGACAAGACGATCGCGCGCGAGGCGCTGGGCGCGGTCGGACTGACGGGGTTCGAATCGCGCGACATCGGGACGCTATCGGGCGGTGAGCGCCGTCGAGCGGCGATCGCGACGCTGTTTGCGCAGGATCCGCAAACGCTGCTGCTCGACGAGCCCGTGAATCATCTCGATCCGCATCACCAGATGGCCGTCCTGAGCTTGCTGCGAGCACGCGCGGCGCAGGGCCGCACGATCCTCATGAGCCTGCACGATGTCGGCCTGGCGACACGGTTCGCCGATGACGTCCTGCTGTTGTTCGGCAATGGCGCATGGGTTCACGGCCGCGCCAGCGACACCCTCAGCGAGGAGACGGTGTCCCGGTTGTACGGCATGCGGATGCGCGAGGTCGTCTGGTCGGGAGGACGGACGTTCGTGGCGGAGGAGCAGCGATGAAGAGAAGAGAAGGCCAGGACGAAGACCCCCTCCCCTAACCCTCCCCCGCTGCGCGGGGCTGCTCCTGCGCTCCTGCGCTCGCAGCATTCGGGCTCCTGCCCGTCAGAGGGGGAGTTGGATGAGGCCGCTTCTACACACGGAGCGCTGCTTCGAGCGCTCCGTGGAGCTTCGAGTTCGTCGCCAGCACCGAGGTGGTGGCCAACGTCAGCGGCTGACCCTGCAGGTCGGTGAACCGCCCGCCAGCCGCCTCGACGATCACCGCGCACGCCGCGATATCCAGAATGTTCACGTCGGACTCGATGACGACGTCGATCTTGCCCGCGGCAAGCAAGTGGTAGTGCAGAAAATCGCCGTAGCCGCGGATGCGATTCGCGCGCGCGACGAGCTCGCCGTAGCGGCCCCACTGCGCGCTTTTCGCGAGCGTCTTGAGGTTGCCCGCCGAGATCGCGCAGTTTTCGACCGCGTCGATGTCGCTCACCTTGAGCGGCCGATCGTCGAGCCATGCGCCTTGGCCGATCTCCGCATACGCAAGCTCCCCATACACGGGCGCCGACGACACGCCGACGATCAAGCGGCCGCGATGCATGAGCGCGATCTGCGTCGAGAACATCGGGTACTCGCGCACGAACGCCTTGGTGCCGTCGATGGGATCGACCAGCCATAGATATTCCGCATCCAGGGCGCTCTGTCCGGTTTCCTCGCCATAGAAGCCGTGTCCCGGAAATTTACGGCTCAGGATCTCGCGGATGACACGCTCGGTCTCGACGTCCGCCTGCGTCACCGGCGACTTGTCCGATTTGATCGTCACCTCGAGATTGCGCTGGTAGTAGCGACGAATCACGTCGGCGGCCGCGCGCGCGGCTTCGAGCGCGGTAGTGAGAAAGATCGAATGGTTCATGCGGGTCGGGAGATCGGAGACTGAACGCTCAGCGTGGGCAGCGATTCTACATCCCAAATTCGGACCTGGCCCATTGCGGTCTCGTGGATGCGCTTCCCTTGGAGTTTGTATAGCGTGTGCGCCGATGAGCGAACTCAAAGGACTCTGGATCGGCCCGCGCCTGTCCGCGCTCGAGCGGGCGTGCATTCAGTCCTTCCTTGCGAAGGGGCATCGCTTCAATCTCTACGTGTACGACACCGTGGACAACGTTCCCGACGGTTGCGCGCTGCTCGATGCCGCGTCGATCGTGCCCCGGGCGGAGGTCTTCGCGCATGTAGACGGTCCAGGGGACGGCAGTCTCGCCGGGTTTTCCGACCTGTTCCGTTACAAGCTGCTGTACGAGATCGGCGGATGGTGGACGGATCTCGACGTGTTCTGTCTCACTGAGACGCTGCCCGATGCGCCGCTCGTCATCGGCCGGCAAGATCCCGCGCTGCTCAACGGCGCCCTGCTGCGTTTTCCGCCGCGACATACGGCGATGGCAGCCGCGTATCGCGAGGCCGTCGCGAAGGGCCGCTCGATCGCGTGGGCGGAGATCGGCCCTGAACTACTGACGCGTTACGTCGCGGCAGGGACGATCGTGGCGACAGTACTGCCGCCGCCTGTCCTGTATCCGCTGCATTTCACGCAGTTCTGGGCCGTCTTCGATCCGCGCCGGACCGCGCACGCGGCGGCGACGATGCGCGGGTCCGCGTGCCTGCACTTGTGGAACGAAATGATTCGCCGCCACGGTCTCGACAAGGACGTGCTGCCGCCCGAAGGCAGCCTGCTGCGCAATCTCTACGAGTGGACGATCGGCACCGATGGTTTCAGCCAGGAATATCGGCTCGCCGCGAACTGTCCGCCGAACTCGTTGATGCTGGAGCTCGCGCCCCTGCCCCGGACCGCGAGTGGGGCGAGCGCCAGCCGCTGAGCCGGCCTTCTCGAGGCCGCGACGCTAGAACTGCATCCGCAAGCCGATCGTGAAGTCCTGAAACTTCACCTGCTCATAGCCCTCGAGCCGCTGGTACTCGAAATAACCCGCGATCCCGAACGCGAACTGCGCGGACGCACCCGCCGCGAGCCGCAGGTAAGAACGATCGATGCGATCCGACTCGACGATGATCGGCGGCGTCGGGTTCGTCGCGCTCGCGAACGGATCGCTCGCGAAGCGCACACCGAAGACCTCCGCCGAGTCTTCGAACTCGCGCACGAACACCGCGAAAGTGCGGAATGAATACCCCCCACGCGGTCTTCCATGCATAGCTCGCGCGCAGCCCCACGTTCGCCGCCGAGGACGTGTAACGCTGCTCGTCGAACGCGAGATTCAAACCGCCCGCATTGCGTTCCGTGAACGCATCGATGCCGGCCTCCACGTGGTAGTAGCCCAGCGTCGGCGCCAGCGTGAACGCGCCGAGCGTGACGTCATAGCCGATCGCGGCGCCGCCGCTGATCGTGTCACCCGCGGTCGCGCCGAGCGCCGTGCGATCGATCATCGTCGCGTCTTCGCGGTACGCGATGCGGCGCGTCGAGTCGTAGTCCGAATCGATGTAGTTGAACACGCCGTCGAGATACCAGCCGCCGAGATAGCTCGAGCCATACAGCGACACGGCCAGCGAGCGCGTCGTAAGCCCGCCTTGCTCCGTGGGATTGAAATCGAGCTTGGACGTGCCGTACCCGATCGAGATGCCGCCGATCGCAGCGCCGCCGAATCGATAATCGAGGCCGCCGGTCACGCCCCATTGATCGGAGTCGAAGCCGATGCCCGCCGCACCGCGCGACTTCTCGCCGACGCCGTAGTTGCCGCGCATCCAGAATCCGAGCCGCTCATCGAGCAGGCCGCCGCCCGCAGCGTCGCTGCTCGCGGCGCCGCCGAGCGCATGGCGCAGGCTGTCCGCCACTTCGCCGAGCGACACGAACCGATCGCCGATGCGCACGTTCATGCCCGCGAACGACGTGCCGCGCTCACCCGCGCGCAGCGCGACGAGACGATCCATCACGGCCTGATACTGAGTCTGCGAGAACACGACGGTCGGCGTGCGCATCGCATTGAATTCTTCCGCGCCGAGCGCATCGAGCGCCGCGCGCTGATTCGCCGCGCTCGCGTCCGCCAAAATGCCCTGGCATCGCAGCCTTAGATCGGCGACGTCGATTTCTGCGCGAGCACCGGATGCAGCTCCGCCAGACTCCGCGTCGGCGGCCTCGAACCGCGAGCACACGTCATCGAGCGCGCGCGCCGTTTGTTTCTGACTCGGCGTGAGCGCGATCTCGCTGAGCGTGCGCCGTTGCAGCGGCTCCGCAATGCTGATCACCACGGTATCGGTCGCGGTGTTCTCCCGATCGTCGGTCACGACGAGCGTGATCGTATTCTGGCCGTCGGGCAGCTCGATATTCGGCAGCACGCGTCCCGTCCCGAGGACCGCATCGTCGCGATACCACGTGTAGGAGGTGATCGTGCCGTCCGGCGCGCTCGAACCCGAAGCGTCGAGCGTCACGCGCTCGCCGGGTCGGCGATCGGTGTCGGCGATCGCTCGGTCGGGGCCCGCGTTCGCGATTGGCGGCCGAGCGGCAGGCACGGGCGCTGCCACGGTGATCGTCACCATGCTCCGCGAAGTCAGCGCGCTCGACGATTCGCAGCAGGTGTCTGTCGCGATCAACGTGAGCTGATGCACACCGTCGGCCAGGCGCACCGTCGGCTGCCGCTCCGCCGCGATCTGCTGTTGTCCGTCGAGCCAGACGATCGTGAGTGTGTCCTCGCTGCTGATGTTCAAGCCTTGCGCATACCCGTCGAGCACGACCGTCTCACCGGGCAGGCCGTCGGTATCCGCGATTGTCTGATCCTCGCCGGCACTGACCGCCGGGGGCCGCAAGACTTGCGCAGCGCCCTGCGGCGCATAGAACCACAATGGCGCGATGACGCTTGCGCTCGCGAGTACCTGGCGGACAGCCGAGCGCACGGAGCGCGAGTTCGAACGAGTCATTCCGTATCAACCTCGAAGCCAATCAAGTCGTCTGTTGAAAAATGTAGCGGCCGACGTGCTTCAGGCGGATGCGTGAATCGACACGGATCGCAATCCCCGCGCGAGCCGCGAGCTCGCAGAAGTAGTAGTCCTCGGAGAGGAACTGACCATCGAGCACACCGCTCGGAAAGAATTGGTGGAGGCGGTTCGCCTCCAGCGGATACTCGAGCACGAGCTCGCGCGCGATCAGCGCCTCGAACACGCTGCGATCGATGCGCAGGAAACCCGTGCCGACGCGTTGCACCCGGCGATAGTGCGCGGCGCCGGGCTCGGCTGGCGCGGCCTCGGGCTGCGGCACGCATACCCACTGACCACTGGCGCTCTTGCGCTGATAAAGCCCGCCCGTGATGGGATACGGCGATTCGAGCAACCACGCGAGATCCTGCCGCGAGAAGCCGACGTCGCCATCGATGAAGACGAGCGAGGTGCAATCCGTCGCGAGAAACTGGCCGGCAAGAATGTCGCGCGCGCGCGAGATGTTCGCCTGCCCTTCGAGACAGCTCCAAGCCGCGTACAAGCCTTGCGCTTGCAACAGACCGATGATGAATTCGCGATCCGCCGCACCCGTGTGCAGCGGCGTCGCAAGCAGCGTCTTCAAAACTCAGATCCGTAGTGGGACGGCAGGAGGCCGACCTTTGTTTGTGCGACGCAGCGTATCGGCAGCCCGGTGCAGGGGCCATGGCTCCAAAGGGCTAGGCGGCAGTCGGTCCTCCGAACCATTTCGTGAGCGCAGCAGCGAGGTCCTGCTCACCTCCGTCCACCCATGCGACATACCCGTCGGGTCGAATGAGCACCGCACCAGGCGCAGGAACGACGCCAAGTACGGGAAGCTCCCAGGGGCCCGGAGCGGCCGCATCGACCGACTGCACCCGATCTGCCCATGCCGCGATATCGAAGCGGCCGGGCTCGCCGAAATTCAGGAGCACGGGGCGAGCCGAATGCAGCAGTGTGAACACACGCCGCGAGCCGCTCGACGTGATCAGATCGAGATCGGGCATGCGCCGCCCGAGTAATGGATGACCTTCGCTGCCGCCGCGATCGAGATCGTAGTGAACGTCGAGACCCGACATCTCCCCGACCCAGCGTTTGCGCGGCTCGTCCATGCGAACCAGCTCGGCGACATACTCGCCCAACACCTTCGTGCGCTCGTCCGTTCGGCGCAGCGCCACTTGCGCCATCGTGTTGCGCAACACGCGCGCGGCGACCGGATGACGCTCGGCGTGATAGGTGTCGAGAAGGCTGTCCGGCGCAGTCCGCTGGACGACTCGAGCGAGCTTCCATCCAAGATTCACCGCGTCCTGCACGCCGATGTTCAAGCCTTGTCCGCCGACCGGCGGATGCACGTGCGCTGCATCGCCGGCAAGCAAGACGCGTCGCTCGCGATACGCGGCCGCTTGTCGCGTCATGTCGGTGAACCTCGAGATCCACGTGGGTCGATGGATGCCGAAGTCGGTGCCGTAAACGCGGATGAGTGCGTCGCTGATGTCGCGCAACGTCGGCTCGCTGGTCGTCAGCGTTGCCTCCGTGATCACGACACGCACGCGGCCGTCGTCCGTCTTGCCGATCGCGTGGCTGCCGACGGCATCGTTGCGGAAGCCCCATTCCGGCTCCTGTGACATCTCCGCTTCGGCCATCAACCAACTGATCGACGGGTCATGACCGGGAAACTCGATGCCGGCTGATTTGCGAATCACACTGCGTCCGCCGTCGCACCCGACGAGATAGCGCGCCCGCACGCAAGCGCCGTCGGTCAATGTGACGACGACACCGCTGTCGTCTTGCGTGAAGCCCGTCACCTCACGCTGCCGCAAGATCGGCACGCGCAGCTCATCGACCCATTCGGCCAGCAGGCGTTCGATATGGTTCTGCCATAGCGCCAGCACGTAGTTGTGGCGCGTTGGGAAGTCACTGAGGTCGAGCGGGACGTGAAAGTGCACGATCTTGTGCTGCTGTCCTTGCGACACGAAGCGCTCGGCGATGCCGCGCTGATCGAGCACCTCGAGCGTGCGTGAATGCAGGCCGCCAGCGCGCGACCCGGCGAACTCCTGATTGGCGCGGCGCTCGATGATCGCGACATCGACGCCCGCCAACGCCAACTCCCCCGCCAACATCAGACCTGTCGGACCTGCGCCCGCGATCACGACCGCGTGCTCGGATATCACTTGCATTGCATAACTCCCGGTTTCTGACAGCGGTGGCGATGCTGCAGAAGAACCTGGGACTTACGGCAAGCCCCCACGCCTCGTATACTCTCGTGGCGGCAAGGGAATGAGTACTACTCTTCGATTTGCGCCCCCGCTCATTCCGCACCAAAAAAAAGGGCCCTGGCCGCCCATGCGGCGCAGAGCCCCCGGGGGAGCCTAAGGCGAGACGACAGTGCCGGACGCAGCAGGCGTAAGCGTCGTTGCGCCCGCCGGATCGGTGACGAGCCGTAGCGTCTTGATCGTGACGCTCATGGCGCCGTTCGTCGTGAGCGCGAATGGGTGCGTCACAGCGCCCATATCCGCGCCGTGCTCGCGGAAATTCGCCAGCTTTACCTGCAGCGTCGCCATGGCGCCGGGCTTTGCTGCGCCCAAATGTTCGGTGACATCGAGATTCGCACCGCACCCTTGGCCGCACAGCACCGACAGCTGCACGGGCCCCGTGGGCTTCGCATCGACGCGATACTCCATGAACACCGACAGATCGCCGTTTGCTTGCCGTTTGAGATCGATCGGACCATTGCCGACCATGGCGACCGTGCCGATCGCATTGCCTGCCCAGGTGAACCTGCGACCGGCCTCTTGCACGCCGCCGACATCGACGGTGTCCATCGTCACGTTCGTCAGCTCGAACTTCCAAGGCCGGCGCTCGCGACCGTCGCGGTAGTACTGATCGATGTTCCAATCCGCCGCGTCGACACCGGAGTTTTCATCGAGCTGCGGCACCGTCCGGGTGTCGCCGTACGTGAGCCCGTAGCCGAACGCGAACAGCGGATCGTACGGTTCCTGGCCGAAGTTCAGCTGCGTCTGCGCCGCGCTCTTCGGCCACGAGAACGACAACTTGCCAGTGAACTCGTTGCGCGGCTTGCCCGCCGCGTCACCGATGATGACGTCGGCGACGCCGCCGCCCTCCGTTCCTGGCAGCCACGCGGCAACGAAGGCATCCGATGCGTTCAGTTCCGGATTCACCCACAGCGGCCGGCCCGACAAGAACACCGACACGACTGGAATGTTCTGCGCTTTCAGCTTCTGCAGCAGCGCGAGATCCAGTTTGTCGCCGGCCTGAAACTCGAGCGTGCGAATGTCGCCCTGCATTTCCGCATAGGGCTGCTCACCGAACACGACGATCGCCACGTCCGGCTTCGTTCGATAAGCGCCCGTGACGCTCAACTCCGCGCGCCCGCCCATGCCTTGCAAGGCCGAGCGAATGCCCGCGTAGATCGACTCGCCGTTCGGGAAGTGCGCGTTCGTGTTGCCCGTGCCCTGCCAGGAGAGTGTCCAGCCGCCGCACGCCTGACCGATGTCGTCCGCGCCGCTGCCCGCGACGAGCACGCGCGCGTTGCCTTTGATCGGCAGCACGTTGCCATTGTTCTTGAGCAGCACGAGCGATTTGCGCACGGCCTCACGCGCGATCGCACGGTGCTCGGCCGCGCCGAATACGTCGCGCCCTTCGAACGGCCGCTCCTTCTCGAACAAGCCGAGCTTCGCCTTCACGCGCAAGATGCGGCGCACGGCATCGTCGATCCGCTCGAGCGAGATCTCGCCGGATTGCGCTTGTCGTACGGTGTTCTGGAAGACGGCCTTCCACGCGTTCGGCGCCATCAGCATGTCGACGCCCGCGTTGATCGCCTGCGGACAGCTTTCATCCGAGCAGCCGGGCACCTGGCTGTGCGCGTTCCAATCGCTGATCGTGAAGCCGTCGAAGCCCATGCGGCCCTTGAGCACGTCCGTGAGCAGGCTTTGATTCGCGTGCATCTTGACGCCCTGCCAGCTCGAGTACGACACCATCACCGTCATCACGCCCGCTTCGATCGCCGGCGGATAGCCGGCGGCATGAATCCGAATCAGCTCGTCTTCGCCGATGTCGGCATTGCCCTGATCGATGCCGTCCTGCGTGCCGCCATCCGCGAGGTAGTGCTTCGCCGACGCGGCGACCGAGCCGCGCAGCACGGCGCGGCCGGCACCCGGCTCGCCTTGCAGCCCTCGCACCATCGCACCCGCGAACTCGCGCACGACCTCGGGGGATTCGGAATAGCCTTCATAGGTGCGCCCCCAGCGATCGTCCTGCGGCACGGTCAACGTCGGGCCGAACGCCCAATCCGCGCCGGCCGCGGCGGTTTCGATCGCGGTCGCAACGCCGATGCGACGGATGAGATCGGGATCACGCGTGGCGCCGAGTCCGACGTTGTGCGGAAAGATGGTGGCGCCGATGACATTGCTATGGCCGTGGACGGCGTCGATGCCGAACAGGACCGGAATCGTGACCTGACCCGGCTTGTCTTCGAACGACACGGCGCGAAACGCGCGCGCCGTGTCGATCCACGGCTGCGGCGGCGACCGGTCCTCGCCGTTGAGCGGCGGCGAGCTGCCGCCGGCGAGGATCGAGCCGAGCGGATACGTGCGCAGCTCCTCCGGTTTGATCGCGCCGATGTCGGCTTGAATCATCTGACCGACTTTCTGCTCGAGCGTCATTTTCGCCATGAGGTCGGTGACGAATTGCTCGGTCTGCTCGTCGACGAGACCCACGCTTTTCACGCTGGGCCATTGCTCGGGATGCGCCACGCCTCGTTGCGGCTCGGGCAGCGCCGACCGCTGCGCCTGTTCTTTGTCTCCACAGCCCGCGGTTGCGAGCACGGCAACGATCGCGGCGGCCACGTAGTGAGAACGCATCATCGCGCTGACTCCCTCTTGAAGCGGATGGGTTTGCCTGAGTACTCCATGACGGCATCGGCGGGCGCATCGAGATTCGCGGCGTCACGCTCCCCCGGTGCGATCCAGCGCACGCCGAACGTGCGCGTGGCGGGCATGTCCGGATACGTGCCGTCGCGCGCGCCGATCGACAGCTCGCCCGCGGCGTCGTCGTAGCGCATGGCGATGCGCGAGAACGAACCGCGCTCGTAGCCGTAGGTCACGCCGTCGTCCTCGTAGAGATCGAGCTTGCCGTCCGCGCCTTCGTACACATAGAGCGTGATCGGCCCATCCGGCTGCTCGCCGGTGTAGCGAATCGCCGGCCCGATCGGCACGATCGATCCGGCCTTCACGAACAGCGGCATGCGAGCGAGCGGCGCGGCGGCCTCGATCCGTTGGCCGCCCTCGCGTGCCTCGCCCGTGTAGAAGTCGTACCAACGCGTGCCTGCCGGCAGATAGACCGCGCGGCTGCGAGCGCGGTGCTCGTACACGGGGCTGACGAGAAATGCCGGGCCGAACATGTATTGATCCGTGATGTCGAGCGCCTGGCGATCGTTCGGGAAATCCATCACGAGGCCGCGCATGATCGTGCCGTCCTCGTGATAGGTGTCGGCGGCGAGCGTGTAGATGTATGGCATCAAGCGATAACGCAGGCGACTTGCGGCCGCGAGCGCCTCGTACACTTCGTGGCCCGCTGGCGCGATATTCCAGATCTCGCGCGGCGGCGCTTCGCCGTGCGAGCGGAAGATGGGAGCGAACGCGCCGAACTGGAACCAACGCAAGTTCAGCTCGCGCCACTCCGCGAGATCCTGCGCCGTCGGCTCCAGATACCGCGGCTCGACCGCGAAGCCGCCGATGTCGAACGTCCAGTTCGGCAGACCCGACATCGACATGTTCGTGCCCGCGGCGATCTGGCGATAGAGATCCTCCCAGCGCGCGGCAATGTCGCCGCTCCACGTCGCGGCCGCGTAGCGCTGCAGGCCGGCGGTGCCCGAGCGAGTGAGGATGTACACGCGTTGATCGCTGCCGTCCGCGTGCGCGCCTGCGCTGGCGGCACCTCGAGCCCTGTCGGCCGCACGCATGTGGCGTGCGCCTTCGTACACGGCGCGCGTGACTTCCAGCGCATAGGTGTTGAAGTACTGCGCCGCCGGACCGAGCGCCGTCGGCCCCATGCGCTCTAGCAACGCATCGCGATCGAGATTCGAGTGGATGTCGGGCTCGGTGTTGTCGAGCCACCAGGCATCCACGCCGATCGGCTTCAGCTTCGTTTCGATCTGCCGCCAGAAAATGTCCCGCGCCTCTTGCGAATACGGGTCGAAGTGCGAGTTCAAATAGCCGGGCCCGACCCAGTCCTTCGTGCCGAGCTCGACATTCTTGCGATACATGTAGCCCTTCGCGTCGAGTTCCTTGTAGTTGTCCGTCGTCGGATAGAACTTCGCCCAGACGGAAATCATGAAGCGCACGTTCTCCCGATGCAGATCGTCGACGAGCTGCCGCGGATCGGGAAAGCGCGCCCGATCGAACTCGTGCGAGCCCCACGCATCTTCCGGCCAATAGAACCAGTCCTGCACGATGCCATCGAGCGGCAGCCCGCGCTCGCGATACTCGCGCGCGACGCTCAGTACTTCATCCTGATCTCGATACCGCTGCCGGCTCTGCCAGAACCCATACGCCCAGCGGGGCAGCATCACGGACTTGCCGGTAAGCGCGCGATACCCGGCGATGACTTCATCCGCGTTGGCACCGGCGACGAAGTAGTAGTCGATCGCGGGCGCGACCTCGGAGGCGAGCGACAGCGAATGCCGCGCCGCGTCCGGCAGCGGATCGTTGTGCAGCAGCGCGATGTACCCGTCTTGCGGTAGCCACTCGACGCGGATCGCGACCGGCGTGCCCGCCGTCATCGGCAGCTCGAAGTTGTGATACCAGGGATTCCAGCTCTGCCGCCAGCCGTCGAGAATCAATGTGTCGTCCGCGTACAGCTTGAAATAACTGCTCGCGTAGAGCTGAAACTTGTGTGTGCCGCTCTTTTCGGATCGCAGTTTGCCTTCCCATGTCACGGTCTGGTTCGGCGCGATCGAGCTCATGCCCGTCGCGTTCGAGTGCGTGCCCGACAGCAGCTCCCGCGGCCACTTCGGCATGTCGCGAATGAACCGATAGTCGATGTCGGGCTCGAGGCGCGTGAGCGTCTCGCCGTCGAGAGAATAGGTGGTGGTGAATCCGCCCGGCTTGCCATTGGCATCGATGATTTCGAGATCTCGAGATGCGTGCCCGTACGGCCTCGGGTTGCCGAAGCGCGTCACCGATGTGTTGTCCCACAACACGCCGTAGTTGCGGCTCGACAGCACGAATGGCACGGCGATGTCCATGTTGTGTTGCGCGAGCTCGACATCCTCGCCGTTGTAGTTCATCTGGCCGTTCTGGTGCTGACCCAGGCCGTAGAAACCCTCGTCCGTACCGGGATTGAACTGCTGCCGTATGGAGTAGAACGTCTTGCCGTCGAGCGTCACGGGCACGAAGTCGCCGCGTTGGCTCTCGGTGAGGATCGCGTTGCCCTGCGTGTCCTTGAACGTGACGAGCCCGGTCGCGAGCGACACTTCCGCCGTGACCTCGGCCGTTTTCACGCGAGCAACCTCGTCCGTGGACTCCACGGTCACCGTGGCGGCGGCGGGAATCGTCGCATCGACGATCAGGCTTGCGGGCAGCGCCAGGCTCTCGGTCGGGACGGCGGTAACGCGGATGATGCGGTCCGACAATGCCTGCAGCCGCACGCGTTTCGCAGGCCCCGATCGCGGCGTGACGACGATGCCGTCCGCGTCTTTGACGACGCGATCCGGTTCCTTCTTGCCGCAAGCACTCAAGGCCAGAGTGAACGCACCGAACAGAACCGCCGTCGCTTGCTTCGAGTTCACGCCGCGTCTCCGCGAGAGCCAGCGAGCGTAAATACTCATCGCGACCGGGCTCGGCAAGCAGTACACCGCCGTCGGGAATCTCGCGACGCCGCGCCGTCTCGATGCCTTTGCCGGCTGCCTCGCCGCGAATGTCGCGCGTGCGCGGGATACCATCGATTCCCCCTGTGCCGCTGCGCTTGTTGCTCAACGGCTTGTCGTTATCCAGAATGTTACCGGTCCCATCGCGAGAAAATCTAGTCCCGATAGTGCGCGCCCGAAACTTGCGCGCACGCCGCGGTGCCATTACGTCCGGCCGCATCACGAGCCGGTCATTGTGTGGTCAACGACATAGGTGCCGAGCTGCGAACCCTCGGTTGACGGCAACAGGAACAATCACGGACGCTTGCCTCATGAACGAAGTTACTTGTGTTTGGCCGGTCGGCGCGTGCCTGGGCGAAGGACCAATGTGGTCCGCCGCGGAACGCGCGCTGTGGTTCGTCGACATCAAAGGCAAGCAGATTCATCGGTTCGATCCGCAGACGCAGCAACGCCGCAGCTTCAGCGCGCCCTCGGAACCGGGTTTCGTGCTGCCAGTCCGCGGCGGAGGCTTCGTCGCTGGATTGAAGACCGGCTTGCATCGCTTCGACCCGCGCAGCGGCGATTTCACGCTCATCAAGACGGTCGAGCCGCCGGAGCTCGACAACCGCCTGAACGACGGCTTCGTCGATGCGGCGGGCCGGCTGTGGTTCGGCTCCATGCACGACGGGGAAACGGCGCAATCCGGCGTGTTGTACCGCTTCCATCGCGACGGGCATTGCATCCCTTGCGACACTGGCTATTGCGTGACGAACGGTCCGGCGATGAGCCCCGACGGCAAGACGCTGTATCACGTCGATACGCTCGGCCAGACGATTCATGCCTTCGACGTCGCCGGTGACGGCACGCTGTCGCGCAAGCGCGTATTCGCGCGCATCGAGCGGCCAAACGTTTATCCAGACGGTCCGATCGTCGATCGCGACGGCTATCTGTGGTCGGGTTTGTTCGGGGGCTGGGGTCTCGTGCGCTTCGACCCGCAGGGCAAGATCGTCGCCCAGATCGAGCTACCGTGCGCGAACGTCACGAAGGCCGCGTTCGGGGGTGATGATCTGCGTACGCTGTACATCACGACGGCCTGGGTCGGCTTGGAAGACGCGCAGCGCAACGCGCAACCGCAAGCCGGCGGCTTGTTCAGCGTGCGTGTCGACACGCCGGGATTGCCGCAGCACGAAGTGAACTTATAGACGCATCGTGCTGCAGGCGAGCGCCGCCGGCGGCTAGCCGACGAGACTCAAGAACCCGACGCCGTGCTCGACGCGCATCGTCGTTTCACGCTCGAGCTCGCTCGACACGAGCAGCGAAGCCTCCAGCCGGTTGATGACGATCGGCCGCACCCGGCTGCCCTGCGCGGTGTGCGTGATCATGAAGCTGTGATAGCTGTCGATGTGATTCGCCGCGAACTGGATGAGGATGTTGATCTCCTTCGCGGTGATCGAGGGCTCGTTGATGCGCTCATCGCAGATGACGAGGAACGCCTGATCCTTCGGCGCGGCGGCAAACGCGCCGGCGGCACGCAGCTCCGTGAAGAATTGCGTGATCTGATTCGCGAGCCGGAACCACACGGAGATATTGCGGCGCTCGGCAATGGCCCAACGCGTACCACGCTCGATGGCATCGACGACGAACAACGCAAAGCGGCGCGGCGTGAGATAGGCCCAGTCCGCGTGCGCGCTCGCGCCGCAGGCGAGCGTGCGCAGACGCGGCCGGCGCCGCTCCGCGCTGCGCACCGTCTGCAGCGCGTTGATGCCATGCGTCGCAAGGCGCGCGCGGTCCTCGTTCGTGAGCTCACCGTGCAGCCGCGCGCCTGCGCGCAGCAGCAGCTCGGGCTCCGGCAAAGTCGCGATGCCGAACGACAAGTCACCCGTGCGCGACAGAATGCCGGCCGCAGCGCCGCCGCTTCCGAAGACTTCGGCCCGGCCTCGCAGGCGATCCGCGCAAACGATGCGCGGATAAAACATCGCCGCGCTGTCCGTGTGAAAGCCGAGCGCCTGGCAGCCGACGATCGCGGCTTGCGGCGTTTCCCAGCTGGCCGGAGGATCGACGATGAGAATGGCGCGCTGCTCGCGGCAGAACCGCTCCGCCGCCAGCCAGGTGCTCACGCCCACATCGGTCGTGCGTGTGAGCGGCGGCACGTAGAGGAAGGCCAGGTCTTCGATGCCGCGTAACGCGAACAATCCGGTACGCCGCGGCGCGGAGCCGATGACGTCGTAATCGGAAATCGGCTTGCCGTCGTCGCCGTCGGGATTCGAGCTCGCATAGCCGGGCAGTTTCGTGCCGGCCATCAACGTCGCCCTCGGACGGGACAGCGGCACTTCACCGCGCACGCGCACCATGTGTGATTCGGCGAGCAGCGTTTTCAGATAGCGCGCATCGTTCGGATCGCAGGATGCCGCGCGAAAAATCTCTTGCGCCTCGATGCGCTCCGAGCCGGGCGAGCGGACGCGCTGCACCGCGAGATTGAATCGCAGCTCGTCGTCGCTGTCGATCTGGTCGTAGTCGACGGCGGCGCGCAGGAATTCGCGCGTGCCCGGCGCGAGCGCTTCCAGCGTCAGCGCTCCTGTCTCGCACGGTAATGAAATCGTCACGGGCCGCGCGCAATTCGCGACGCGCACGATGATCGCCTGGCGGCCGCCTTGTTCGAAAAAGTGCTCGACCGCGTAAGACAACGGGCTCGATTGCCACAAGCCGCCGAAGATCTGCTGGAAGTCCGCGAAGCTGCGCACGAGAACCGGCGTGTCCAACGGCCCTCGCAACGTCCGGCCGACGAATGCAGTGCGTTGCGCGTGAGTACGCGCAATGGGTTGTTCAGCCGTCGGTGCCTCGACAACTTTGATACCGTCGAGCGTGAGCTCCGGCATCTCGCCTCCCGCCTTGTTCTTGTGCGCCGAGACGTTAGCACACCTGTTCGTGAGTCGGCAGCTGAAAATCCGCGCGATGCACTGCGATCGCTGCGTTATTCTCCGCGCCCGCGCTCACGCCCGCGCTCGATGCGATGCGATGCGATGCGATGCGCGCTCAACATGATCTGCGGAGAAATGCTCGTGCTCCAACACAACACTTATTTCGATGGCGGCGTTCAAAGCATCGGCTTCGAGCGCAACGGCATGCGCGCGACGGTCGGCGTGATCGCGCCCGGCGAATATCACTTCAACACGGCTGCGGCCGAGCGCATGACGGTGACGACGGGGCTGCTGCGAGCCAAGCTCGCGAACGGCGAATGGCAGAGCTTCCCCGCGGGAACGTACTTCGAAGTGCCGGCGAACAGCGGGTTCGACGTGCAAGCGGTCGGCGGACCCGCCGGCTACTTGTGCGAGTTTCTGGGCGCGTGACCCGCGCGCGCGAGCGCGCGCTAGAGATTGCGAGCACCGAACGTATCGCATGCCTCCATCGAGCCCGTTTCGAGGCCGCGCTTGAACCAGCGCACGCGCTGCTCGGAGGTGCCATGCGTGAACGATTCGGGCGGCGCGCGGCCTTGTGTCAGGCGATCGTCGCCGATCGCGCTCGCGGCATTGAGGCCTTCTTCGATGTCGCCCGCTTCCAGGAAGGGACGCGACCGCTCGGCGTTGTGCGCCCACAAGCCCGCGAAGCAATCCGCCTGCAGCTCCTGGCGGACTGACAGCGCGTTCGCCTCCGCCTCGCTCGAGCCGCGGCGGGCGGCGAGCGTGCGCTCGGAGATGCCGAGCAGCGTCTGCACGTGATGGCCGACCTCGTGCGCAATCACATAGGCCTGCGCAAAATCGCCAGGCGCGCCGAAGCGCCGCTGCAGCTCGTCGTAGAACGTGAGATCGATATAGACCTTGTGGTCGGCGGGACAATAGAACGGGCCCGAGGCGGATTGCCCGATCCCGCACGCGGTTTGCACCGCTTGCGAGAACAACACGAGCTTGGGCTGTTCGTAGGTGCGCCCGGCGGAGGCGAAAATCTCACCCCAGGTATCCTCGGTGTCCGCGAGGACGACCGACACGAGCTCGCGTGCGTTCGCCTCGCTCGCGGACTCTTCATACGGGACCTGCTGCTCTTCGATGCTGCCGGACTGCTGCGCGTTCTGCAGCACGACCCCGGGATCGACGCCGAAGTACGCGGCGAGCAGCGCGAGCACGACGGTCCCGAGGCCAATGCCCCCTGCGCGGCCGACGCGAATGCCGCGGCGATCCTCGACGTTCGAACTCGTGCGTCGTCCGCCTAAGCGCATGCTGACTCCCGCCGCCGTGTTTCCGGTGACTAAGCAAACTCCCGGATGTTCGTTCCGTTCCCGACGGCTCGGCGGTCCATCGACAGATGTTGAGCGAGCGACCCCACCGCTCAATAGCGTGCCGGCGCGAACAGCCGCACGTTGCGCTTCTTGAAAACGCCTACGAGCAACAGTCCCGCGATGAATCCGCCGATGTGCGCACGGAAGGCCACACCTCCCTGCCCCGGCTGCGTCATGAGGTTGCTGAACAACTGCAGGCCGAACCACAGCACGAGCACGAGCCCCGCGGGCAATCGCACCGTGTGCAGAATGAAACCGAGCGGGACGACGACCAAGACGCGCGCGTGCGGATGTAACAGCAGATACGCGCCGAGCACGCCGGAGATTGCTCCGCTCGCGCCGACCATCGGGATTTGCGAATTGGGTTCCGGAACGGCCTGCGCGAGCGCGGCGGCGATGCCGCAGAGAAGGTAGAACACGAGAAAGCGACCGTGACCCATGCTGTCTTCGACGTTGTCGCCGAAGATCCAGAGATACAGCAGGTTGCCGATCAGGTGCATCCAGCCTCCATGCATGAACATCGACGTCAGCACCGTGACGCTCGACGGCACGACCTGCAGGTCAGGCGGCAGTTGCTGGCCGCCGAGCAATACAGCGGGGATGACACCGAGGGCGTAGATCGCGCGTTCGCCGGCATTCGGGCCGAGCGAGAACTGCCACAGGAACACGACCACGCAGATCACGATCAATGTGATCGTGACGATGGGTTTGATGCCGGGAGGGTTGTCGTCGCGAAGCGGAATCATGTGGCGCCGCCCGACCGCCGCATGGCGAGGTCAATGTCGGCGGCGGCGCCAAGGCACGGCATGCGCGCTAGCGCGAGCCCTTCGGCGTTGCGCCCGCAGCACCGGTGTTAACGGTCGTGGCAACGGGCTTCACGGCGGGCTTCGCGGGCGCCGCGGCTGGCTTCTGCGAGTCGTTCGCTCGTTGCGGCGACTGCGCCGAACCCGGCGCTTTCGCACCGCTGTTCGTCGGCTGCTGTTCCGCGACCGTGGTTTTCTTGGCAGGCGCTGACTTCTTCGCGGCCGGCTTCGCGCCGGTGCGCGCGGCTTCATACTCCTCGGCGGAGACGAGCAGCTCTTCCTTGCCGTTCCAGTTCGCGCCCTCGGGCAAGCGATTTTCGACGTGCCGTGCGGCGAAGATGAACTCGTCGATCGTCAGGCCCTGCTTCGACACCGGCACCGCGATGCCGCGCGGCTTCGCGACCATGGCGCTCACCAATTCCAGATCGATCGTGGCGTCGTGCTGCTTCACCTTCTGCCACATCGCATCGGTGATCGCGACGTTGAGCAGCGCATCGGCCGCCTGGGGGTGCTCGCGCTTGTCGTCCTCGAGGACCGGAAACGCCTGAACGAAGAGTGCGTCCTTGTGCCAGCCGAACACGAACGGCTGATTCACGACCGTAACCTTCGTGCCGACCTTGATGTCGCCGTACAGCTCGGCGATGTCCTCGGGATAGAAGCGAATGCAGCCGTGGCTCGAGCGCATGCCCACCCCATAGGGCTTGTTCGTGCCGTGGATCAGATAGCTCGGCCAGCCGAGCGTCATCTTGAAGGCGCCGAGCGGATTGTCCGGACCCGGCGGCACACGCGCGGGCAGCGGATCTCCGGCTTCGCGATGCTCCTTGCGCACCGACGCGGGCGGCACCCACGTTGGATTCTTTTGCTTGCCCGTCACTTTCGTCGTGCCTTCCGGCGTCGACCAGCCGACCTTGCCGATGCCGATCGGGTGCGTAATGACCGTTTGCAGCTCGCCCTTTTCGCGCTTCGGGAAATAGAACACACGCAGCTGCGCGAGATTGATCACGAGCCCTTCGCGCGGCGCCTTCGGCAGCACGAACTGCGTCGGCAGCACGATCTCGCGGCCTTCGCCCGGCAGCCAGGGATCGATACCGGGATTCGCCCGGACGAGTTCTTCGTAGCCGAGATTGAAGCGACGCGCGATGTCGGAGAACGTGTCCTCGCCCTGCACCTTCGTGACTTGCATCTCGCCGACGACGTCGTCGACTTCCGGATCGAACTGGAACGTGTGCGTCGCGAGCGGCGCATGCACCGGTCGCGGCGGCGGCGGCGCCTCGACGACCGGCTCGGGTTTGCGAGACAGGCTTTGACAGCCGACCAGAACGAAAGCGAAAGCAAAAGCGACCGAGCGCTGGGCGATTGTTCTCATGGCCCGATTATTACCTGAAGCATCCGCTTGGATCACGCGTTGAGACTCCTTCGATGTGCCGCGGCGTAGGCAGTCGGCTCACAACACAACTGGCCGATCAGGCAACTCGTTCCGATCCGTCGCAGGAAAGTGACGCGCGATCAGCGCGCCGACCGCTCGCACACCGCGCACGATCGCGCCGACCGGATCGTGCGCCGCGAAGCGCACCTCCATGCCCTTGCACACGGCGGCCCACTCGTCGTTCGTGACTTTCCCGTTGTAGCCGCGATCCGCGATGATCTCGACATCGTGATCGGCCCACAGCAGATAGATCAGCACGCCGTTGTTCGCTTCGGTATCCCACACACCGAGCTGAGCGAAAATCTCGAGCGCACGTTCGCGGGCGCTTTCGCCCCGCCATAGTTCGCGCGCGGTCAGATTGCCCTCGACGGCGAAGCGGATCTCGCCGCCGTGCAAGCGCTCCGTCGCGGCGATCTCGGCTTCGATCTGCGCGAGCGCTTCATGCGTGAAGGCATTCGAGACGACCCAACTCGGGGTCGCAAGATGACGCAATGCGCGGCCAATGTTCATGGTGCCTCGTGCTCCTTACCAGCGGCCGGAAGCACCGCCGCCGCCGAAGCCGCCGCCGCCTCCGCTCCAGCCGCCACCTCCGCCACCGAAGCCGCCGCCAAAACCGCCGCCGCCCCAATAGCCGCCATAGCCGCCGCGACGCCGCCCCGTCCAGCCGCCGCGCGGGCCGCTGCCGCCGCCACCCATCAACGTGAACAGAAACGCGAGAATGGCCGCGCCCGCCGAAATCACCATCACGCCCGTCAGCAGCCAGACGAGCACCCCCGCGACACCGCCCATCGCCGCCGCACCGCCGAAGCCGCCGAGCATGCGCCGCAAGATGCCGCTGCCGACGAAGAGCACCATCAGGAACAGCGGCAAGACATTGCCGATTCCCTCGCCAGCGTTCGGCGCACGCCGCGTCGGCTCCGGTAATGGCTCGCCGTCGAGCACGGCGATGATGCGATCGATCGCGGCATCGATGCCCCCATAGAACTGCCCTTCGCGAAACCGCGGCACGACCACCTGTTGGACGATGCGATTCGCGATCACGTCGGGCAGCGCGCCCTCCAGCCCGTAGGCCACCTCGATGCGCACGGCGCGATCGTCTTTCGCGACGAGCAGCAGCACGCCATCGTCGACGCCGCGACGGCCGAGCCGCCACGCCTCCACGACCCGCATCGAATACTGCTCGATCGTTTCCGGCTCCGTCGTGGGCACGATCAGCACGGCAATCTGACTACCCTTGCGCTGCTCGAAAGCGCGCAGCTTCTGGTCCAATGCCTGCGTTTGCTGCTGGGTGAGGGTGCCCGTGAGATCGGTGACGGGCGAGCGCAGCTCGGGGATCGGGACTTGCGCGAACGCAGCAGCGGCTGCGAAGAACAGCAACAGAAGGGCGATGCAGAGGCTCCCTCCCCCGACTCTCTCCCGCCGCGCGGGAGAGAGAGCGCAGGTGGCAACCTGGTTCATGGATTCGGGTTCGGGGCCGGCGTATCAGGTGTGCCGAAATCGACCGTGGGCGGCCGCGAGATTTCACGCTCGTTCTCGACCGTGAAGTTCGCCTTCACGTCGTGACCGAACATCTTCGCCGTGAGATTCGTCGGGAACCGGCGCACCGTGACGTTGTACGCCTGCACCGCATCGATGTAGCGCTTGCGTGCGACCGCGATCCGGTTTTCCGTGCCTTCGAGCTGCGCTCGCAAATCCTGGAAGCCCGAAATCGACTTGAGATCCGGATAGCGCTCGACGACCACCATCAAGCGCGACAGCGCGGAACTCAGTTCGCCTTGCGCTTGCTGCCACTGCTGGAACGCCGCGGGGTTCTCGATCAGCTCGGGCGTCGCCTGGATGGAGGTCGCCTTCGCGCGCGCGTTGACGACGCTATCGAGGATGTCCTGCTCCGCCTGCACCGCGCCCTTCACGGTGTTCACGAGATTCGGCACGAGATCCGCGCGGCGCTGATACTGATTCAGCACTTCCGACCAGGCCGACTTCACTTGCTCGTCCTGCGTCTGCAGGGTGTTGTAACCGCAGCCGCCGAGCATGGCGGCGAACATCAGAATCGCGACGAACCGCAACGCATACATGACTGATCCTCTTTCTGTGTAGGCGCAACGAGCACAGTGTACGCGACAGGGGGGCGGTCGGTTCCAGCGCGCACCGGTGAATTCCGGTGACGCGCCGGAGTCATGCTCAATGGCTACATGCCTGAATCAGATGCCTCGCCGCTCACCAGATTCTGACGCGCTCCGCGTCCGGCCGGAACATCTTGTCCTTCGGCTCGACCTCGAAGGCGCGGGCGAAGGCCGGTTGATTCGTGAGCACCACGTTCGTGCGATATTCGCTCGGGCTGTGCGGATCGGTGAGCAGGCGCCGGCGCAGCTCGTCGTCCCGATACTTGCGCGCCCATACCTGCGCCCAGCCGATGAAGAAGCGCTGATCGCCGGTGAAGCCGTCGATGACCGGCGCTTCCTTGCCATCGAGCGCGAGCTGATAGGCGCGATATGCCATCGCGACGCCAGCGACATCGGCGATGTTCTCGCCCATCGTGAGATCGCCGTTGACGTGCAGACCGGGCAGCGGGCTCATGGCGGCGTATTGCGCGCCGAGCTGCTTCGTGCGGCGGTTGAATTCGACATCGTCTTCCTTCGCCCACCAGTCGTTGAGATTGCCCGCGCCGTCGTAGCGACGGCCTTGATCGTCGAAGCCGTGGCTGATCTCGTGGCCGATGACCGCGCCGATTCCGCCGTAGTTGACCGCATCTTCCGCCGCGACATCGAAGAACGGCGGCTGGAGGATCGCGGCGGGGAAGACGATCTCGTTCGTCGGCGGGTTGTAGTACGCGTTCACCGTCTGCGGCGTCATGAACCACTCGGTGCGATCGATCGGTCCGCCGAGCTTCGCGATGTCGCGATCCAGCGCGACGGCGACCGCGCGCTGCTCGTTGCCGATCAGGTCGTCGCGCTTCACTTCGAGCTTCGACCAATCCCGCCACTTTTCCGGGTAGCCGATCTTCGTCGTGAACGACGCGAGCTTCGCGTGCGCCTTCTGCTTGGTCGCGGGCGTCATCCATTCGAGTTCGTCGATGCCTTGCGCGAAGGCGCGCTTCAGATTCGCGACGAGCTCGTCCATGCGCTGCTTCGCCGCCGGACTGAAATGGCGTTCGACATACACCTTGCCGACCAGATCGCCGATCGACGCCTCGACGGTATCCACGCCGCGTTTCCAGCGCGGCTTCAGCTCCGGAACGCCTGACACGGTGCGGTCCATGAACTCGAAATTCAGCTGCACGAACCGCTGCGGCAGCGCCGGCGCGTAGGTGCTCAGCATCTTGTAGCGGAAGTACGCCCGCCAATCCTCGAGCGGCACTTCCTGGACGGCCTTGCTCAGCGCCTCGAAGTAGCTCGGCTGTGTGACGTTCAGCGCCTGCACCTTCTCGAGCGGCGCGACCACGCCGATGAAGAACTCCCGCCAATCGATCGCGGGCGTGAGCTTGGCGAGCGCGTCGAGCTCGTAGCGGTTGTAGGTCTTCTCGGCGTCGCGGTTCTGGACGCGCGTCCAGTGCGCCTTCGCGAACCGCGTCTCGAGCGCGAGAATGCGCTTGGCCGCGTCCGCGGCATCGGGCGTCCCCGCGGCCTCGAGAATGTCCTTGATGTAGGCAAGGTACTTCTCGCGCACTTCCTTCAGACGCTTGTCGTTCGACAGGTAATAGTCGCGGTCGGGCATTCCCAAGCCGCTCTGGTAGACGGAAGCGATGTACTCCGTCGATTTCTTTTCGTTCACGGCGATGAAGAACGCGAACGGATGCGCGACGCCGAGCCGCTGAGCCTCGCCCATGTAGCGCGCGAGGTCTTGCCGCGAGGCGATCTGATCGATGCGCGTGAGCTCGTCGCTCAGGGGCGTCAGGCCGCGCGATTCGATCCCCGCCTCGTCCATGAAGCTGGCGTAGAAATCACCGATCTTCTGCGTGTCCGAGCCCGGCGCCGCGCCCTGCTTCGCGGCCTCTTCGAGGATCACGTGCAGATCGCGCTCGGCCTGCTCCTGCAACAGCGTGAATGCGCCGTAGTTCGAGCGGTCGGCGGGGATCTGCGTGACCGCCAGCCAGTTGCCGTTCACGAAGCGATAGAAATCGTCCTGCGGGCGCACGGAGCGATCGAGATTCTCGAGGATGACGCCCGACTGCAGCGCCGGCGGCGTCGGCGCCTGCTGGGACGGCGCGGGAGACTCACTTTTTGCACACCCGGTAAGCACGGTGATAGCGACGATCGATGAGCAACAGGCCTTCAGTGACATGTTAGACCACATGGATTCGATAAGAACGCAAACTCTGGCGGATCTTGCGCCGTGCGTCTACGCCGACGCGACGCCCCGCAGCCACAGACCAGGGAGCAAGGGCCGAGTTCCTAAGGCCCCCACCGATCATCGGACTTACGGCAATGTGGCGAGGAACGTGTCGATGACGTTCTGACAGCTCGGTTCGTGCAACAGCGGCGCATGACCGCGGTTCGGCACGCTCAGGCGTACGAGGTCGGGCTTTTCCCGCTGCATGCGCTCGAACACGCGCTCCGAGAGCAAGTCGGACAACTCGCCGCGCACGGCGAGCGTCGGGATCGACCGCAGCGACGCATAGGCGTACCACATGGGCGGCATCACGCCGAAAGGCAGCAGCCGCATGATCTCCGCGATCTTCGCATCGTAGTCGAGCCGAATTCGACCGTCGGCGGCGGCACAGAAGGAGTTGCGCGCGAACTCGCTCCAACGCTCGTCCGTAAGGTCCGGGTAGACGGCACGAAACGTGTGTTTGACGAGCGCCGTCGCCTCGTCCCAGCTGCCGACGTCCTGCACCGTTCCGATGTAGCTTTGAATGCGTCGCGCGCCGAGCATCTCGAGTTCCGGCCCGACGTCGTTCAACACGACACCCGCCAGTTGGCGCGGCCGCATGCTCGCCATGAGCATCGCCATGACACCGCCGAGCGAGGTGCCGATGACGAC
>JAEYXD010000183.1 GCA_023428645.1 Pseudomonadota bacterium | reverse complement strand
ATCAACCCCCTGCCTCGCCACCGTCTTTTCATTGCTCGAGTTCCAATCTCACCGCCGTGCGATGCCGGCGGTGGTGGTAACGGTAACACGGACGGTAGCACGAGTATTTGCGGGTCGAAAGCCGATGCTCGTCTACCCCGCCGCCGGGCCGCTGCCATACACTGCGGCTCAAAATTTCGGGACGGCACGCATATACGAGCGTCGCGATCGCCCACGCACGACGGATGGGACATGCAGCGAACGGTTCGACGTAAAGGCAATGCGGTAACGATTCACGAGGTCGCGGAGCATGCCGGCGTTTCGCCGATGACCGTCTCCCGCGTCATGAACGGCAACGCGAACGTGCGGCCCGAGACGCGCGACATCGTCATGCGCGCGGTTCGCGAGCTCAATTACACGCCGAACCCGGCCGCCCGCTCGCTCGCCGCCGCGCAAGGCACGCGGATCGCGCTCATCTACTCGAACCCGAGCGCGGCGTATCTGAGCGAGCTGCTCGTCGGCGCGCTCGCCGGGGCGAGCCGGGCCGCCGCGCAGCTCGTGCTCGATACGTGGGACAACGTGAGCGCGTCGGCCGAGCGCGCCGCCGCGCGCAAGCTGGCGCAGAGCGTCGCGGGCGTGATCCTGCCGCCGCCGCTGTGTGAATCGAAGGTCATCATGTCCGAGCTCGCCGAAGCCGACATCCCGGTGATCGCGATCGCCTCCGCGCGCTTCCAGAACGAGATTTCGTGCGTGCGTATCGACGACTTTCGCGCGGCCCAGGAGATGACGGCGCATCTGATCGGCTTCGGCCATACGCGCATCGGCTTCATCAAAGGACACCCGAATCAAACCGCGAGCGGGCGCCGCTTCGATGGCTATCAGGCCGCCCTCCACGAAGCCGGGCTGACCGTCGACGCCGGCCTGGTCCAGCAAGGCTACTTCACGTATCGCTCGGGATTGGAAGCCACCGAGAAGCTATTGACTCGTAAACGCCCGCCGACGGCGATTTTCGCGAGCAACGACGACATGGCGGCCGCGGCGGTGTCGGTCGCGCATCGACGCGGCCTGGACGTGCCTCGAGACCTGTCCGTCGTCGGTTTCGACGATACGCCGACCGCGACGGTGGTCTGGCCGGAGCTGACGACGATCCGCCAACCCATCGCCGCGATGGCCGAGTCCTCGGTCGAGCTGCTCCTGCGCAATGTTCGTCGCAGCCGGGAGAACGAAGCGCGCATCATCGTCGATCACGTCGTTCCGCACGTCCTCGTCAAGCGCGACTCGGTCGCGGCTCCGCTGAAGCGCTGATCCTGAGGTGGCGTTGCTGCCGCCCCGCGGTGCTCTTGAATTTTGATACCGCTATCACTAGGCTGGCGCAAAACGGGCGGGAGGCGAACCAGCGCCCCGCTCACCAGGAGACTTTCGTGGCAGTCATGCATCAGGGGGAATCGGGCTCCGTGGCCGAGTGCCTGCCTGTCGATTGGCAACAGGCCGTGCTCGTTGGCCGCCTGCTGACGAGCGAAGGGCCAACACCCATCGTCGTCGCCGAGGGTCGCGTGCGCGATGTATCGCGCGCCGCCGCGACCGTGGCCGAGCTGCTCACCGGCTGGAACGGCGTGCCGAGCGGCACGGACCTGGGCCCGGTCGAAGCACTGCCGCTCGCACGTGCGTACGCGAGCACGGAACGCGAGCGCCTGCTCGCACCGTTCGACCTCCAATGCATCAAGGCATGCGGCGTGACGTTCGCCGTCTCCGCGGTCGAGCGCGTCATCGAGGAACGTGCCCGCGGTAGCGCTGAGCGTGCGCAAACGATTCGGGAAGCGCTGCGCGAACGTGTGGGCACGGACGTGCGCTCGGTGAAGCCGGGCTCGCCCGAAGCGGTACGACTCAAAGAGGCATTGCTCGCGGACGGCCTGTGGTCGCAATACCTGGAAGTCGCGATCGGACCGGATGCCGAGGTGTTCACGAAAGCGCCCGTGCTCTCGTCGGTCGGCTGCGGCGACTGGATCGGAATTCGCACCGACTCGGCATGGAACAATCCCGAGCCAGAAATCGTGCTCGCGTGCGATGGCCACGGCCGCGCGTTGGGCGCAACGCTCGGCAACGACGTGAACCTCCGCGACATCGAAGGTCGCAGCGCCCTGTTGCTCGGCAAGGCGAAGGACAACAACGCGTCGTGCGCGATCGGTCCCTTCATTCGCATGTTCGACGCGAGCTTCGGTATCGACGACGTGCGCCGCGCGGTCGTGACGCTGGAAGTGCGCGGCGAAGACGGCTATCGCCTGCATGGCCAAAGCTCGATGGAACAGATCAGCCGCGACCCGCTCGAGCTCGTGCGTCAGACGCTCGGGGAGCATCACTATCCCGACGGCTTCGCGCTGTTTCTCGGCACGATGTTCGCGCCGGTCGAGGACCGCGACGTTCCCGGCCGCGGCTTCACGCACAAGACCGGCGACATCGTGCGCGTGAGCTCGCCGAAGCTCGGCATGCTCGAAAACAAAGTGACCACGTGCAGCGCCGCCGCGCCGTGGTCGTTCGGCATCGGTGCCCTGATGCGCAATCTCGCGAGCCGCAACCTGCTCGACCCACGATGACTATGTCCCACACGATTTTTCCCTCACTGCGCGGCAAGCGCGTCGTCGTGACCGGCGGCGGTTCGGGCATTGGCGCCGCGATCGTCGAAGGCTTCGCGCGGCAAGGCGCGCGCGTCGCATTTCTCGACATCGCGGCCGACGAGTCGCGCGCGCTGGAGCTGCGGCTCGGGGCCTATGACTCGCCGCCGCGCTTCTATGCCTGCGATCTGACGAACCTGCACGGGCTCGCCGCGACGTTCGAGCGCATTCGGCGTGAGGTCGGACCGACCGACGTGCTCGTGAACAACGCGGCGAACGACGATCGCCACACGCTCGACGCGCTGACGCCGGAATATTGGGACGAGCGGATCGCCGTGAATCTGCGTCACTACTTGTTCTGCACGCAGGCTGTCGCCGCCGACATGAAAGCCGCGAAGGCGGGCGCGATCATCAATCTCGGCTCGGTGTCCTGGCATCTCGCGCTGCCGGACCTCGTGGTCTACCAAACCGCGAAGGCCGGCATCGAAGGCATGACGCGCGCATTGGCACGCGATCTCGGCGGTTACGGCATTCGCGTCACATGTCTCGTGCCGGGCGGCGTGCGCACACCGCGACAGATGAAGCTGTGGCACTCGCCCGAGGAAGAAGCGCGCATGCTGGAACAGCAATGCATCAAGGCTCGCGTTGAGCCCAGCGACATCGCTGCGATGGCCATGTTCCTGGCGTCCGACGATGCGCGCATGTGCACCGGTCACGAGTATTTCGTCGACGCCGGGTGGCGTTAGCATGCGTGCATGACGCCACGCCTGAGCGAAGCGACGCTCCCCGCGATCGAGAATGGCGCGATCCTGCCGCGCTACGACCGCAGCACTACCGCGGTCGGCATCGTGCACATCGGTCCAGGCGCCTTTCACCGCGCGCATCAAGCGTCGTACGTCGATGCGTTGCTGCACTCCGATCCTCGCTGGGCGATCACGGCGCTCTCGCTGAAGAGCTCGGGCGTGCGCAACGCGCTCGCGCCGCAAGACGGTCTGTTCACGCTCGTCACCATGAGCGCACGACCGCGGCTGCGCATCATCGGCGCGATTCGCGAAGTCCTGGTCGCGACCGAAGATCGCGAGCGCGCCTTCGCACGGCTGACCGCGCCCGAAACGCGCCTCGTCACGTTGACCGTGACAGAGAAGGGCTACTGCCTCGATCCGAACGATCTGCTCGATGCGAACCATCCGGACATCGCGCATGACCAACGACACCCGACGATGCCGCGCAGTGTCGTCGGCTGGCTGACGGAAGCACTGCGCCGGCGCCGCGCGAGCGGCGCCGCGCCATTCGCCGTCGTAAGTTGCGACAATCTCTCGAACAACGGTCCGACGCTGCGTGACGCGGTCGCGGCGTTCGCCGCGCGCATGCCTGGCGATCTCGCGCATTGGATCGAATCGAACGTGGAGTTCCCGCGCACGATGGTCGACAGCATCACCCCGGCCACGGACGACGCGCTGCGTGATCTCGTCGAGCGCTCGCTCGGCCTGCGCGACGCGTGGCCCGTGCAACGCGAGCCGTTCACGCAGTGGGTGATCGAACGCTCGCCCGCGCTGGAGCAGGCGGATTGGGCGTCCGTCGGCGTGACGCTCACGAATGACGTCGGTCTGTACGAGCGCGCGAAGCTGCGGCTCGTGAACGGCGCGCATTCGACGCTCGCCTATGTCGGCATCTTGCTCGGCCATACGACCGTGCTCGATGCGAGCAGCGATCCCGTGCTCGCGGTGTTCGTCGAGCAACTGATGCGCGACGACATCGCGCCGACATTGGGCGAGACGCCAGGGTTCGACGTGCCGCGCTACATCGACGACGTGCTCGCACGCTTCCGCAACCCAGGCATGCGCCATCTGCTGTCCCAGATCGCCTGGGACGGCTCGAAGAAGCTGCCCGTCCGCATCATCGGCACGATCGCGGATTCGCTGGAGGCGAAGCGCCCGGTCGATCGGCTCGTCGTGCCGATCGCCGCGTGGATGCGATTCGTCGTGCGCCAGGCGCAGGCGGGCGTCGCGCTCGTCGATCCGGATGCGGCCGCGCTCGCATCGATTGGCGAGCGCTGCACCGGCGATGCCGAGCACGACGTCGCGACGTTCGCGGCCTTGCGCACCGTGATCCCGCCCGCGCTCTGGAACACGACGGCTTTCAACGCGGCGCTGGTGCGCGCGTACGCCGAGCTCGCATCGCCCCGAACCGCCTTGCAACGACTGATCGCGCACGAGCGCTGAGGCAGCCACCATGACGAGCGTTCGCGAGATCTCCCCCGAAGAGCGCGCCGTCATTCGCAAAGCCGCGGTTCGGCTGCTGCCATTCCTCTGCCTGCTCTACTTCATCGCCTTCCTCGACCGCGTCAACGTGAGCTTTGCCGCGCTGACGATGAATCAGGACATCGGCCTCTCGGCGAGCGCGTACGGCATGGGCGCCGGCATCTTCTTTCTCGGCTACTTCCTGTTCGAGGTGCCGAGCAATCTATTGCTCACGCGCTTCGGCGCGCGCCGCTGGATCGCGCGCATCATGGTGTCGTGGGGCCTCGTCTCGATCGCGATGGCGTTCGTCGAAGGACCAGTGAGCTTCTGGATCTTGCGCTTCCTGCTCGGCGTCGCCGAAGCCGGATTCTTTCCGGGAATGATCCTGTACTTGACGTTCTGGTTTCCGAACAGCGTGCGCGGCGCGGCGGTCGGCTACTTCATTCTCGCGAACCCGTTGTCGAGCGTCATCGGCGCGCCGCTGTCGACCGCGCTGCTCGGCACCAGCCTGTTCGGTCTGGCCGGCTGGCAGACGATGTTCATCGTCGAAGGGATCCCGGCGGTGGTGCTCGGCGTCGTCGTCTGGCGCTGGCTGCGCGACAGCCCCGCGCAGGCGGAATGGCTCACACCGCGCGAGCGCGAGGTGCTGACAGCCGCGGTCGCACGCGATCAACAAGCGGCACGCCATTCCTCGTTGCGCGACGGCCTGGTGAACCCGCGTGTGTGGTTGTTCGCACTCATCTATTTCGGCTTGAACCTCGGTGTCTACGGCTTCGGCTTCTGGGCGCCGCAGATGATCAAGTCGGTCGGCGCCTTGACCAACGAGCAGACCGGGCTCGTGACCGTCATCCCCTATGCATGCGGCGCGCTTGCGATGTTTCTGTGGGGGCGGCATTCGGACCGCACGGGCGAGCGCCGCTGGCATCTCGCGCTCGCGGCGCTGCTGGGCGCGATCGGGTTCATGCTGGGCAGTCACGCGGAGGACGTGCGGCTCGCGATCACGTGCTACACGGTCGGCGCGATCGGCATTTTCGCGGCTTTGCCCGTGTTCTGGACCTTGCCCTCCGCGATGCTCACCGCTCGCGCGGCCGCCTGCGGTATCGCCCTCATCAATTCGGTCGGCACACTGAGCGGCACGCTCGGTCCCGTGGCGATCGGGCGCTTGAACGAGGCAACAGGGAGCTACTCGGCCGGGTTGTTCTTGCTGTCGTCCAGCATGGCGATCGCGGCTGCACTGACGTTGTTCGCTGCGCGCGCCGGCGTCACGACAACGCCCGCGGCGAAGACAGCGCCAGAGTCTTCGTAGCGGGACAGCCGAGTCGCACCACGTGCGCCGGCTTCGGTCCCTAGCGCGAGAATTTCCGCGCGAACTCGACGACCTGCGCCGCGAGCATCGACAACTGCGTCTGCAGCCGGTCATCGACGCAGCCGCCGGTTTCGTCGAATACGCGCTCGGCCGTATTGATCGTGATGCCGAGCGGCGTCGGCCAGCCGCGCAACGCATGCACGATCGTCCGCACGGACGTGAGCGTCGTGCCGGCGCCTTGCCAGCCGAACGCGGTGACGATGCAGCCGACGGCGCGGTCGTGCAGATACGGGCGGGCGTCCGGCCGCAAATCCTCGAGCAGATCGACGGCGTTCTTGACGAGACCCGACATGCCGGCGTGATAGGCGGGCGTCGCGAGGATGATGCCGTCGGCGTCACGGACGGTCTGCAGGAAATCGAGCTGCGTGCGTGTGCGCGTCTGATCTTCCGGCGAGTATGGCGGCAGCGCGGCAAGCGCGGCGCCGCCGATCAGGGTCGTGCGTGCCCCGAGGCGAGCGCAGGCCGCCAGTGCCACGGACAGCGCTTTTTCGGTCGAGGATCCGGGCTTCGTCGTGCCGCCGATGCCGACGATGCTCAATCCGCCGCCGCTTGTACTGTCCGCGCCTGAGGTCATGAATTCGGCTCGTGATTTCGATCGGCCCGGATTGTATTCGGGCGCATTCCCGCCTGTGCAACGATCAGATCACAGTCGCGGGTCCGTTCGGAATGTGCGGTCGCGCATTCTGGCGCGGGCCGCCGCATGCCGCCGGAGCCGAACGCCGCCGGAACACCGGGCAGCGACGATGGCGCGTAACGTTTTCGACCTCCGTACGTCTTTACTTCGAAACCAGTGAAGACCCCCCAATGCAGGCAGTTTCGGACGAACAATTGATTCGATGGGTCGCGGATGGAGACGCATCGTGCCTCGGCACGCTGTTCGAGCGTCATCATCGCGCCCTCTACCGATACTGCCTGCAAATGACACGCAGCAAGTCGATGAGCGAGGACCTCGTGCAAGAGGTGTTTCTGCGGCTGTTGAAGAAGGCGTCGAGCTTTCGGGCCGAGGGCAGCTGCAAGGCGTGGCTGTTCAACATCGCACGCAACGTCACCTTCGACTATCTGCGCAAGGCCGAGCCCACGGCTGCCGAGGAAGACAGCGGCGACGGTTCTCCAGAACGGTTGATCGACCATCGCTCCTCGGAACAGGTCGCGGCCGGTCATCAGAATCTGCAGCTCGTCGAACGCGCGCTCGCGGAAATCCCCGCAACGGCACGTGAAGTGATCTGGCTCGGCCGCTTCGTCTTCGACGACTACGACGAGCTCGCACTCGCGCTCGGCTGCACCGCGAGCACGGCGCGCGTCCGCATGCATCGCGCGATGGCAGCGCTGCACAGTACTTTCGCCCGCATGAATGGAGCACCGATCGATGTCTGAGCCAGAGAATCGCGGCGTGCCCTTCGACAGCGACGACGCCGATGAGCAACGGCTCTGGCGCGCGCTCGAAGACATCTCGCAACCGGAGCCGCCGCCGCGCCTGCGCCGCAAGCTCTACGAAGAGATCGACCGGCTCGAACGCCAGCAGCCGCTGCAGCGCTTGCGCCGCTGGATCGGCCTCAGCGGCGTACGCGGTTTCGCGACCGCGTTGAGCTGCGCCGTCATCGGCATCGTCGTCGGCACGATGCTCGATTCGCGCGCCGTCGAGCGCGCCGAGATGAGCGATCTCAAGCAGCAGATTGCGGACCTCAATCGCAGCCTGATCCTGGACCGCCTCGAGAACGCGTCCGCCAACAAGCGGCTGCGCGGCGTCATCGATGCGGCCGGCATGGCCGAGAACGACGCCGAAATCGCGCGCGCGCTGCTCGCTCGCGCGAGCGACGACCGCGTGTACTCGGTGAGGGCCGCGGCGATCGATGCGATCGGCCCGCAGCTCAACACGCCCGCGGTCGGCGATGAGCTCATGGCGCTGCTGGAAAAGGCCGAAGCGCCGCTCGTCCAATGGGCACTGGTCGATCTGGTCCTGCGTCACGGCAACGCACGGCAGATCGAGCGCTTGGAGAAGCTCAGCGACAGCGGGGCGTTGCATCCCGATCTCGCGCAGCACGTCAAAACCGCGGTCTGGAGGGATCGAGCATGAACACGAAATGGTCGAGCGTCGGCGTGCTTGCCTTGCTCGCGTGCCACGTGGAAGCCGCCGAACCGGTCGGCGAGCAGCACACGTGGCAGCAGAGTTATCCGATGACGTCGTCAAGCGCGCGGCTGCTCGTGCGCAACATCTGGGGCAACGTAACCGTGCGCGCGGGCGCCACTCGCGACATCGTCGTAACGGCGTACGAGCGCCGCTCGGCACCGACGCAGGCGCTGCTGGAAGAATCGAAGGAGCAGGTTCGCCTGGACGTTCGAGCGGACAGCGGCAGCGTCGCGCTCGTCGTCGGCGATCCGCAGCGCCTGGCAGGCCGGTCCGATCTCTGTCGAGGCTGCCGTCTCGACATCCAATTCGAGATCGCCGTGCCGCCCGGCACACAGGTCGATGTCGGCACGGTGACGGATGGACGCGTGGACGTGACGGGAGTCGGCGGGCTCATCAATGCGCACAACGTCAACGGCCCGGTAGCGGTGAGCAACGTGAACGAGTGCACGAACATCGAGAGCGTGAACGGCGCGCTCGACGTGACCTTTGCGCGTGCGCCGGCCGAGGACTGCACGATCGAGACGATCAACGGCACCATCACGGTCGGCTTGCCGGCGAACGCGGGGCTCGATGCGGTCTTGAGCGTCACTCACGGCAGCGTCGAATCGGAGTTCGAAGTGCAGCCGATCGCGGTACCGACGCTACGCGAGACGCAATCGAGCGCTGCCCGCTTCAGCCATCGCATCGAACAGTTCGCCGGCGTGCGCCTCGGCGGCGGCGGTCCGACCTTCACGTTCGCATCGTTGAACGGCGATGTCCGAATTCTCAAGAACAAGTGAGCCAACCCTCATGAACACGCACTCGATTCGCGCTGCCACCGTCTTCGGTCTGATGGTGTGGGCCTGCATTGCCGCCGCCCAGGGCAAGCCGGAGGTCATCACCGTGCCGCTGGCGCGTCCCGGCGAGCCCGCGACCGTGAGCATCGAGCTCTTGTCGGCCCGCATCGAAGTGATCGGCGAGGATCGCAAGGATGCGCAGCTCTCGATCACGATGGCCAGCGGCGAGCGGAAGATCAAGACGCCGTCGGGACTGAAGACACTGGCGGGCGGCGGCGGCGCATTGAACATCGAGCAGAATGACAACGTCATCTCGGTCGAGTCGGAATCACCGCGCCTGAGCAAGGTGGAGATCGTCGCGCGCGTGCCGCGGCGATCGGATCTGCACCTCGCCACCGTCGAAGATGGCGAGATCATCGTGCGCGACGTGACCGGCGCCTTGCAGCTCGAGAACGTGAATGGGCCGATCACCGCAACGAGCGTCAACGGCTCGGTCATCGCGGAGAGCGTGAACGATGCCATTCGGGTCGGCTTCGCGGCGATCGACGCGAAAGGCGCGACCTCGCTGTCTTCTCTGAACGGCGACATTGCGTTGACGCTGCCCGCTAACGCGGGCGTGGAGCTGCGCGTCGACAATACGCAGGGCTCGCTCGAATCGGATTTCGAGCTGGACTTGAAACCGACGAAGCCGTCGATCGAGCGTAATGAAGGCCGCGGCGGTGTGTCTGTGCGAGTCGAGGATGTCATCGTCGCGACGATCAACGGCGGCGGCCCGGTCATCAAGCTGAAGACGCTGAACGGCAACGTGCGGGTCGGCAAGAGCGCGCGCTGAGGGCGGAACCGAATGCGTCGCGACCGCTCCCGCGCAGGTCGTCTCACGGTAGAGTGCGCACGACATGCAGCACTTGCTCATCATTCACGGCGGCCACGCGGGCGGTCGCACGCAGCAGCTCGTCGAAGCCGTGCGGCAAGGCGTGCGTGCGGCCGAAGAGGACATCGAGCTGCGCACGCTACCGGCGCTGCAGGCGGGCATCGAGGACCTGCTGTGGGCCAATGCATTGTTGATCGGCACGCCGGAGCATTTCGGCTACATGGCCGGTGCGGTCAAGGATTTCATGGACCGCACCTTTTATCCCGCGGAAGGCAAGGTCGACGGCTTGCCGTATGCGGTGTTCGTCAGCGCGGGTAACGACGGCACCGGCGCCGTGAACGCGATCGACCGCATCGCGGTCGGCTACCAGTGGAAGAAGGTGGCGGAGCCCGTGATCGTGCGCGGTGACATCACCGACGCGGATTTGCAGCGCTGCCATGAGCTCGGTCAAACGTTGGCGGCGGGGCTGGCGCTCGGGATTTTCTAACACCGCCGAGCCACGACGCGTGTGCGGCTCACCGCCGCGCGACGTGATCTTTGTGCTCCGTTCGTCCACGTGCTCGCCATGCGTGGCCAATCCGCCGACAGCTTTCGTTGTCTGCATACGACATTGACGCGGCGCGCGATCGAGCGCGGAACTTCAAGCATCTCATCACGTTCGTTTTTCTGCCGTTGACACAAACGGCTTCGCCTCCGTTGCTCGCCCGCCACGAAGCGAAGTCGCTGGTTTTTTTGCAAGGAGAAGTGGGATGCAACCTCCACGAACGACCTCACCCAAGGCCGCCATCGCAATCGTGCTCGCTTCGGCCGCTACTTCCACGGCCATGGCGGGGCAGGATGTCGGAGACTTCTACGTCATTCCTCAAGTGGGCTACACGTGGCTCGACCATGATCGCGCCGCCGACGACGATTTGTGGATGGGGCTCGTCGTTGGTCGGCATTTCAGCGAATGGATCAGCCTGGAGCTGGGCGTGAACGCCGGCAACCACGACCTCGGGGCAAGCCGGAATCTGGAGCTGCGCAATTATTCGCTCGACGCGCTGCATATCTTCGCTCGCGACGCAGCCGTGTCGCCGTACATCACGGCGGGCGTCGGCCTGCTGCGTAATGACCCGGAGGGCGCGAAGAAGCATCACTACAAGATGGCGCAAGCTGGCTTCGGCCTGCTCATCAACATCGCGGAGAAGCGCAATGGAGCGACGAAGTTCGCATTGCGTCCCGAGGTGAAGGCGCGTTGGTCTTTTCCCGCGGACAACGACCCGCAAGACAAATATCTCGATTACGTCGCCGGGCTCGGCTTTCAATTCTCGTTCGGCAATGCACGGCCGGAGCCAGAGCCGCCTGCACCACCGCCGCCGCCGCCGCCACCACCACCTCCTCCGCCGCCGCCCGATTCCGATGGCGACGGCGTCATCGATCCGCGCGACAAATGTCCGGATACCGCACGCGGTGTGGCCGTCGATGCGGATGGCTGCCCACGACGCGGCTCTGCGACGCTGCAGGGCGTGACGTTCGAATTCAACTCGGCGGATCTCACGGCGGCATCGCGCCCCGTGCTCGATGCAGTCGCGGCGGATCTGAAACGCTATCCGCGCTTGAAGATCGAGCTGCAAGGACACACCGACAGCGCCGGCCCCGACGCCTACAACATGAAGTTGTCCGGCGAGCGCGCGAACGCCGTGCGAACGTATCTCATCATGCAGGGCGTGCCCGAGCAGCAGCTGACATCGCGGGGCTATGGCGAATCGCAGCCCGTCGCGGACAACAAGACCGAAGAGGGTCGCGCGCAGAATCGCCGCGTGGTCATGAACGTGCTGGAGAATCCGCCGGACGTCGACGTCACGGTGCAGCCGCCGGCGAACCCGTAGACGGCGCTCGCCGCTGCGAGCGGGAAGGGAACGAGCATCCTTCACCGCGACGAGCCTCGGACCGACCGAGCTCGTCGCGGTGATCGTCCGCGGAACACGAGACGAGTGACAAGACACGGCTCTTGGAGCTGCCCGCACTCGGTATACAAAGCCGTCGGCACTCACGCGCGTACAGGGGCTGGCAGCCTGCGTCCACGTATTTTAGGGAAAGTGATTCGCGCGGCTGGCGCCCCGTACAATCCCCGCTCCCTTGCTCCAGGAGCTTACCGATGAAGTCTCGAATCGCCATGTCGGTCGCGGCAGCGCTGGTCTTGTCCATGAGCGCGCACGCCGAGCCGCTCAATGTGAAGACGGGCTTATGGGAAACGACCATGACCACGGATACGCGTGGCATGCCCCCACTGCCGAAAGAGCTGCTGGACAGGCTGTCGCCCGAACAGCGCAAGAAGATGGAAGCCGACCTGCGCGCCGAGCAGGCCAAGGGGCCTGACACCAACACCGACCGCGAGTGCATCACCCAGAAAGATCTCGAAAGGCCGTTCGAGCCCTCGAATACGAAAGAGTGCAAGAACACGGTCGTCAAGGCGACGAAGACCGAGCAGGAAATCCGCCTCGTGTGTACGGGTGGCATGCCGGGCTCCGGCACGTTCAAGATCACCGCGGCGAATCCGCAATCGCTGACTGGCTCGCTCGATCTGAAGCTCGGCCAGGACCCCCAAGCGATGACGATCAAGGGTCAGTTCAAGGCGCGCTGGATCGGTCCCGACTGTGGCGATGAAGCGGATTCGGACGACGACGACGGCGAGGAATAATCACCGGCCAGCGGCCGGAGCACATCGCTACACCGCGACGAGCAGCACGATTCTCATGGCTCACGTGCTGCTCGATTCCCACCTGTGACGCATGCCCGCGCGTCGCGCGCGGTTCGTAATAGACACTCGCGCCGCTGTCGGCTCGATGCGCATTTGCAATCGGATCGTGCCCGCTCACAGCCTTGAGTGCACGAAATCGGCGGCGTGCCGACAGGTCGAGGGACTACCCGCCGCTGCTCGCTTTGCCATGGATCCAATCGCCCCGTACGCCATCGATCTGCCGAAGATGCTCGTTGTGACGATCGCGCTCGTGGGAGCGCTGTACGCGGGATCGATGTGGTGGCGCCGGTATCGCGCCTCGGCCTTGCTCGGCATGCAGCGAGCAAAGCGCGCCGCCTCTCCTGCCGGCATCGTCTATCGCGATGCGCCGACGGTGCGCATCGTCGACTCGCAGCGCGTCGACCGCGTGCGGAAGATCGTGCGGCTTCGAGCCGGCGAATTCGTCGACGTTCTGGAAAACCGCGGCGCGCCGATTCCGCGCTTTCGCGTGACACTCAAACGCATTCTCACCGACGGCGACGCTCCGGCCGCGCGCGTGTTCGTCGAATACGGCGGCACGACGCTCAGCTGCGGACCGCTCGTCCAGGAGCTCGGCCACAACGATTTCATCCTGCCTCGGACCGCTCGCGACGACCCGCGCACGACGATCGTTTATTTTCACGAGCGCGGCGACGCGCTCGACTTCATGCGCATCAAGCTGCGCGCGGTCGATGCGGCGACGGAAAGCGCCGAGATCGACGTGATGCAGGTCTCGGGGCATTGGCCCGCCGGCTGAGCGGATTGAGAATTGCGAATCGAGCCTCGAGAATGACGGCAACGCTCGATACGAACCCCTCTTGAAGCTGCCCCACTCCTTCTATGCCAGAGAGACGCTGACGGTCGCGCGCGAGCTGATCGGCATGCATCTCGTCCATCGCACGCCGAGCGGCTTGCAGGTCGGCCGCATCGTCGAGACCGAAGCCTACAAAGGGCCCCAGGATCTGGCCGCCCACTCGGCCGGCGGGCGGCGGACTGCGCGCACGGAGGTGATGTTCGGGCCCGCGGGGCGCGCGTACGTCTACCTTATATATGGGTTCTGGCACTGCCTGAATGTCGTCACCGCGGACCATGGCGTTCCGCAAGCGGTGCTGTTGCGAGCGCTCGAGCCGATCGATGGCATCGATGACACGACCCATGGGCCTGGCCTTTTGTGTCGGGCCTTGCAGATCGACAAGCGCCTGAACGGCGCCGATCTCACGCTGAATCAGCTGTGGATCGAGCGGCCGGACACCTACCGTAAGCCGAAGATCGAGCGTGCCACGCGCATCGGCGTGGATTACGCGGGTGCCTGGGCCAAGAAGCCGTGGCGATTCTTCGATGGGGAATCGCCTTACGTCTCGACGGTGACGGCGAGCGCGCGCCGGCGAGCGCTGGCGAGAAACGGCTGATTCGGCAGCCGCCCGAAGCGGTCACGGCGGCTTGGCTGGTATCATCCGCGCCCCAAGGTTGGGTCCGGCCGGCCTCCCGCCCATAGCTCGTATCTTTCATATGCTTCCCGCGCGCGATCTCTTTTCTTACCGCAAGTACTGGGCGTCCCGCTTCGGGACCGCTCCGTTCCTGCCGATGTCGCGCGAAGAGATGGACGCCCTCGGCTGGGACAGCTGCGACATCATCGTCGTCACGGGTGACGCGTACGTCGATCACCCGAGCTTCGGCATGGCGATCATCGGTCGCGTGCTCGAAGCGCAAGGATTCCGCGTCGGCATCATTGCGCAGCCCGATTGGCGCTCGACCGCGGATTTCGAGCAGCTCGGCCGGCCGAATCTGTTCTTCGGCATCACCGGCGGCAACATGGATTCGATGGTGAATCGCTACACCTCGGATCGCCGCATCCGCAGCGACGATGCGTACACGCCCGGCGGCGAAGGCGGCAAGCGTCCGGATCGTTCCGTCATCGTGTATGCGCAGCGCGCGCGCGAAGCCTTCAACGATGTGCCGATCGTCGTCGGCGGCATCGAGGCCAGCCTGCGGCGCATCGCGCATTTCGATTACTGGTCGGAGAAGGTGCGGCGCTCGATTCTGCTCGATGCGAAGGCCGACCTGCTCGTGTACGGCAACGGCGAACGGCAGATCGTCGAGATCGCGCATCGGCTCGCGAAGGGCGAGAAGATCGACACGATCACGGATTTGCGTGGCACAGCATTCGTGCGTCACGGCGTTCCCGAGGGTTGGACCGAGATCGATTCGACGACGGTTGATACGCCCGGGAAGATCGAGCCGGCGATCGATCCTTATTTGGATACGACAAAGGAGCGTGCGGCGCCCAACGTCGCGGCCCCCTCCCCAACCCTCCCCCGCATTGCGGGGGAGGGGGCGACAGCACGCGCTGCAATCGAGTCTACCGAAGGGGCGACAGCGCGCGCTGCAATCGAGTCTGCCGGGGCGAGCGACGCCGAGCGCATGCGTCCCTCCCCCTGCGAAGCGGGGGGAGGACAGGAGGGGGGCGGCGCTGGCGCGCCCGCTGCCGCTCGCGTCGTCAAATTCATCCGGCACGTCAAATCCGCGGACCGCGCGACCTCCGTCATCCGCATGCCCGCGTTCGAAACCGTGCGCGACGATCCCGTGCTGTACGCGCATGCCTCGCGCATCCTGCATCTCGAATCGAACCCCGGCAACGCGCGCGCCCTCGTGCAGCGGCACGGCGATGTCGACGTGTGGCTCAACCCGCCGCCGCTGCCGCTCACGATGAAGGAAATGGACGCGATCTACGAACTCCCGTATCGACGCGTACCGCATCCGTTCTACGGCAAACAGAAGATCCCCGCGTACGAGATGATTCGCTTCTCGATCGCGATCCAACGCGGCTGTTTCGGCGGCTGCACCTTCTGTTCGATCACCGAGCACGAAGGCCGCATCATCCAGAATCGCTCCGAGAATTCGATCATCAAGGAGATCGAGACGATTCGCGACTCGGTGCCGGGCTTCACCGGGGTCATCTCCGATCTGGGCGGTCCGACCGCGAACATGTATCGGCTCGCATGCAAGTCGCGCGAGATCGAGTCCGCGTGCCGCCGGCCCTCGTGCGTGTTCCCTGGCATCTGCCCGAACTTGAACACGGACCACATGCCGCTGATCAAGCTGTATCGCCGCGCGCGCACGCTGCCGGGCATCAAGAAGGTCCTGATCGGATCGGGCGTACGCTACGACCTCGCGGTCGAATCGCCGGAGTACGTGAAGGAGCTGGTTCAGCATCACGTCGGCGGTTATCTGAAGATCGCGCCGGAAGCGATCGGCGAAGGCCCGCTGTCGAAAATGATGAAGCCGGGCGTCGGCACGTACTACAAGTTCAAAGAGCTGTTCGAGAAGTATTCGAAGGAAGCGGGCAAGGAGCAGTACCTGATTCCGTACTTCATCGCGGCGCATCCGGGCACGACGGACGAAGACATGCTCGAGCTCGCGCTATGGCTCAAGAACAACGGCTTTCGCGCCGATCAGGTGCAAGCGTTCCTGCCGTCACCGATGGCGACCGCGACGGCCATGTGGCACTCGGGCAAGAACCCGCTCAAGAAGGTGACGCACGGCTCCGAGGCGGTGCACATTCCGAAGGGCCTCAAGGTGCGGCGCCTGCACAAGGCGTTCCTGCGTTATCACGACGCGAACAATTGGCCGATCCTGCGTGAAGCATTGCGGCGGATGGGCCGCGCGGATTTGATCGGCCCCGGCAAACATCACCTCATTCCGGCATGGCAGCCTGCCGGCACCGGCGAAGCGCATGAAGGTCACCGCAAGCCCGCGCAACGCTTCCGCACTCAGCATACGGGGCTGAAAGGCGTATCGCTGCCATCGAGCAAGCCGCAAGCGGCGCAGCGCAAGTCGCACAAGCGCACGCCGAAGCGCTGACCGCCTAAAAAAAAGCCCGCCATGAGGCGGGCTAGGCAGGGGTCTTTGAGGACCAGCGCGACAAAATCTAGAAACTGTGACTGAGCTGCACCGCGCCCCATAGCGCTTCACGATTCGCGGGGCCACGCTTCAGCTCGGCGGTTTGGTAGTTCAGCGTGTAGCTCACCTGCGTCTGCTCGAATATCTGCGTGACGACACCGAGCCACGCTTCCGCGACGATCGGTTCGATCTCCTCGAACGAGTACCGCACGGTGCTCTCGCGGAATTGACCTTGCAGGAACGCGTTGTATGCGCGCGCCTTCAGCCGCAGGCCCGCGAACAGATACATCTCGGCACGTGCCTTCCGTACATCGATCGGCATCGGCGCGGCGATGTAGTCGGTCAACTCGGGCGCGAAGCTCCACCACGGCGTTTCGATTCGACCGAACCGCATCGACACCGCCGCGCTCGTTTCGGTGAGATAACCGACGCTGCCCTGCACCGTGGCCTTCACGTCCAGCTCCGAGGTTGGATGCGCGACGACGAGGTATTGCCGCGCGAGCGTGTAGCGCGCCGTTGGCTCGCCGCCCGCGGAAATCTGGTGCTCGTAGCCGCGCGGCCGCTCAGAGCCGACGACGTCGTGGACCGCGCCGTGCAGACCTTCCGTCAGCGACAACCCGACGACGCCGACCGTGAACGAGCTCACCCAAGCACCGCGATCGTCGTTATCGACGCGCACGCGCGAATTCGTGGAGAACAGCAAGCTCGCGTACGGGCGATCGTCCTGCACCGGCGCCGAGCTCAGCACATCGCGCGGCGTGAACACCATCAGGCCAACCTGCCGCGCGTGACGTGTCGCCACATCCTCGACCGGCGTGGTGAGCGCATCGATGGCGGCAAGCACCGGATCGAGCGATAGATAGCGATCGCGCGCATCCGTTCCCGACAACGACAGCGCGAAGCCGCCGGTGTAATCGCGATCGCGTTCGCCGCCGGCAAACAAATCGTTGTCGATCTGTATGCGCAGGCCGCTCATCGCCGGCTCCATCGCAAGGCTGTCGGCGCCGCGCTCCGAGGTGCGTTCACCAGCACTCCCGGCATTCGCAACCGCGGCAGCCAACGTGGCCGTGACCGCAAGTACCGCATGTCTCCAGTTCGTCTTGACCCTGACCATGACCTTGCCCTTCTCGACTCGTGCGCGCCTGGCGGCGTCGCCTTCGTGCTCGACCCATTCGTTGCTTCGTGGCCGCTACTTTCTCCAAAGGACGACGCGCGATAAACGTGAGCGCAGGAATGAATCTCATGAATCGGATGGCGTTAATCGTTGCGACGCTCGCGTCCGAACGGGGGTTGCATGCAAATGGCTGCTCATTGCATCGACATGAAAAGAACGAATGAACTCATCACTCGCCGACATGGACGAGCAACGATTCATGCGCCGGAAAGATGACGAGCCGAATGCAGAATCAGGCAAGGAGCGGCAGAAGAATGGGCAATGAGGCGGCCCGCGCGCTCGTTCAATGCTACGGAGATGCCTTCTCCAGTTCCCATTGCACGTAGGGGACACCGCGCCGCACGTGTAGACCGAAGCCGACGTGCCGGAAGTGGCGTGCGAGCCGCGTGCGATACCAGGCAGCATCGCGCAAGGAAATCTCACTGTCGCTGCACGCGCGATCCGCATTGCGCCGCCAGTCCTCGAGCGTCGGCACATGAAAGTAGAACGCGCCGCGCGACAGGCGGGCGAGATTCGCGATCGCGCGCGTCGCGTCACGATCGTCCAAATACTGCAACACGTCGTAGCAAACGATGAGATCGAATTGGCCGGGCGCAGTGAAATCCGCCAGCGAGCCCTGCTTCCATCCAAAGCGCTTACACAAGTGCTCACTGACCTCGACGCCGAGATAGGTCGCGTCGGGCAACGCTCGCAGCAGCGGCTTGCGCATCAACCCGAGTCCGCAGCCCGCGTCCAGAATTCGCTTCACGGGTATGTCGACATGACGGACGAGCATCGCGATCGTTTGTGCGCGCACCTTCATCTCGGCCGCGCTGGTCACGCGCGTGCGCGGATCTACATAGAAGCGGCGGTAAAAGGCGGCGTCGAAACGAGACATGACGATTGGACGTTCCAGAAGGGAGGGCTCCAAGGGGCCGCAAGTGTAGCCGTCCGCCCCCGCGAGGCGAACGCCGCGCGCTTGATTCGACCTAAGCAGACCCCAACCTTGTTGCCATGTCCGCTTTGGATCTCCCCGCATGACATCGCGAAATCCTCACTCCTGGATGTGGGCGGAAGCCTGCGAGATGTTGGAACGAGCGCAGCGCTTGCAGCGCCAGTTCTTTCGCTTCGGGCACGCCGTCGAGGCGCAGGCACGCTGGGAACCCCCTGTCGATATCGTGGCTTATGAGCCTGAAGTCCAGGTGACGGTCGCGCTGCCCGGCGTGGCGCCGGAACGCGTCCAGGTGCGAGTGATCAACGGCGCGCTGACGATCGCCGCCATTCGCACCCCGCCATTGAATGCGCACGCAACGGCCGTACATCGGCTGGAGATCCCATACGGCCGATTCGAACGACAGATTGCACTTCCCGCCGGTCGCTACGAACTGATGGAGCAGGCATTCACCAATGGCTGCCTCGTCCTGAGACTGCGGCGGGCCTGAACACGCTACGTGGAGATGGAATGAGCGACACTACCCCCAACGACGCTGCTCCCACCCCGGACGCGACCGCGCGCATCTCGGATGACATGTTGATCATCCTGCCAGTGCGCAATCTCGTCCTGTTTCCGGGAACGGTGCTGCCCGTCGCCATCAACCGGGAGCGTTCACTTGCCGGCGCGCAGGAAGCTGTGCGCACGGAACGCAAGGTGGGCTTTCTCCTGCAACACGATCCTGAAACCCAGACCCCCGACGCCGCCGACCTTCACAAGGTGGGCACCGTCGCGAACATCGTGCGCTATGTCACCGCGCAGGACGGCACGCACCACCTCGTCGTACAGGGCGAGCGGCGCTTTCGCGTGCTCGATTTCCAGAGCGGGCTGCCGTTCATGCTCGCGCGCGTCGAATATCTCAGCGAGCCGGCGTACACGCCGCCCGATATCGAGGCCCGCGCCCTCAATCTGAAGCGACTCGCGGCCGAGGCGATCTCGCTGCTGCCGCAGGCGCCGGCCGAGCTCGCGAACGCGATTCAGGCGGTGGAGTCCCCCTCCGCCCTCGTCGACCTCGTGTCCAGCTTCATGGACATCAAGGCGCCGGAGAAGCAGCAGCTGCTCGAAACGATCGATCTCAAGACGCGCCTGGATCGCGTCACCACGCTGCTGTCGAAGCGCATCGAAGTGCTGCGGCTGCAGCGGCAGATCGAAGAGCAGACGCGCGAGGCGATCGACGAGCGCCACAAGGAAGCGCTGTTGCGCGAACAGCTGCGTCAGATCAAGAAGGAGCTCGGCGAGGACGGCGAATCCGGCGCGGAGATCGCCGAGCTGCGCGAGGCGATCGACAAGGCCGGTCTGCCCGAGGAAGCCCACGAGCAGACACTGAAGGAGCTGAAGCGCCTCGAGCGCATGCCGGATACGAGCGGCGAGTATTCGATGCTGCGCACGTGGATCGATCTGATGATCCAGTTGCCGTGGTCGAAGCTCGATGCCGAGTCGATCGACATCGCCCATGCGCGCCGCGTGCTGGACGAGGACCATTACGGCCTCGAGAAGATCAAGCGCCGCATCGTCGAGTACCTGGCCGTCCGCAAGCTCAACCCGCAAGGCCGCAGCCCGATTCTCTGCTTCGTCGGCCCGCCCGGCGTCGGCAAGACCTCGCTCGGCCAAAGCATCGCCCGTGCGCTCGGCATCAAGTTCGCGCGCGTGAGCCTGGGCGGCGTGCACGACGAAGCGGAGATCCGCGGCCACCGTCGCACGTACATCGGTGCGCTGCCCGGGAACATCATCCAGGCGATCCGGAAGGCCGGCACTCGCAATCCGGTCATCATGCTGGACGAGATCGACAAGCTCGGCGCCGGCATCCACGGTGATCCGTCGTCGGCGTTGCTCGAGGTACTCGATCCGGAACAGAACAACACGTTCCGGGACAACTACCTCGGTCTGCCGTTCGATCTGTCGAAGGTGATGTTCATTGCGACCGCGAACATGCTCGACACGATTCCCGGCCCGCTGCGCGACCGCATGGAGGTCATCGAGCTCACGGGCTATACGGAAGATGAGAAGGTCGAGATCGCGAAGCGCTATCTCGTGCGCCGGCAGCTCGAGGCGAACGGCCTGACGGCCGAGCAGGCCTCGATCACCGACGCCGCCCTCCGTCAGATCGCGCGCGACTACACGCGCGAGGCTGGCGTGCGCAACCTCGAGCGCGCCATCGGCTCCGTGCTGCGTAACGTCGCGGTCCGGATCGCCGAGGGCACGATCGAAAAGGCGTCGCTCGACGCGGCCGACATCGTTCCCATCCTCGGTCCGCCGCGGTTCGAGAACGAAGTCGCGATGCGCACGAGCGTGCCGGGCGTCGCGACGGGCCTGGCCTGGACGCCGGTGGGCGGCGACATTCTGTTCATCGAATCGACGCGGGTGCCGGGCCACGGCAAGCTCATTCTCACGGGTCAGCTCGGCGACGTGATGAAAGAGAGCGCGCAGGCGGCGTTGTCCCTCGTGAAGTCGCAGGCTGGCCGCCTCGGCATCGACCCTGCGCAATTCGAGAAGACGGATGTGCACATTCACGTACCCGCGGGCGCGATACCGAAGGACGGCCCGAGCGCGGGCGTAGCGATGTTCACCTCGCTCGTGTCGTTGATGTCCGGCAAGACGGTCGGCAATGACTTGGCCATGACGGGCGAGATCAGCTTGCGCGGACTCGTGCTGCCGGTCGGCGGCATCAAGGAGAAGACGGTCGCGGCGCATCGTGCTGGCATTCGCAAGGTATTGCTGCCAGCGCGCAATCGCAAGGATCTCGAAGACGTGCCGCAGACAGTGCGCGACGAGATGAAGTTCGTGTTCTGCGAACGCGTCGATGATGTCGCCCGTGAAGCGCTCGGCATCGAGTTCAACACCGCCGTGACGGCGGCAGCCTAAGCACTCAACACCCCTCTGCACCTTTCAAGAGCGCGCCTCGTGCGCGCTCTTCTCTTCTCTTCACTTTGCTTTGCGAAATGAATCGCAGCTGAAGGCGCTGCCGCGCGCGCGCAATGGCAGGAACGTCACGCCGCGAATCGCTGGCATGGCCCGTGCAAAGCTCTCAGCATGAGTCGCATTGCAAGATCGACCCGAAGGGAGTAATCAGGAGTTATGTTCCGCTGGCGTTTCGACGGCGTGCGCAACGTTGCGCGATTCGGCGCCCACATTGATGGGCCGCAGCTCTCTTCCAACCTCGCAGATCCTTGCCGATGTTCGCGCGCGCCGCATTTTGCGCACCGGCGTAGCGCAACGATTCATGGAACATGTTCGCCGATGGATCAGTCTTTGTCTTACGCACACTCGAGTGTCGTCAGGGCTGGCGCATCGTTGCAAGAGGGCGTACTTCAGTGAGCCGGACGCAACCACGATTCATTGACATCGCATCGAAGATTCGTGAACGCGCGCTCACTCGTGCAGTCTCATTAGGGTCACACTGATTTCAAATTGGAGGGCGGTTCGATGCAGTCAGACAGCCCCAGCTCGAGCTCGCAACGCAACGGCAACGCACCGCGCGGCGAGAGCTTCGTTGAGGCATTGAGCGCGTATAGCCGATTCCATCGCGCTCAACATTGGTCGGGTACGTTCGGCGAGTTCCTGCGCACGGTCGTCCCAGGCAATGCCCGCCAACTGTCACGTACCAGTCACGAATACTTGTGGGACATGCTGTGCTGGTTCGGACGGAACGGCACGAACGGCGACAACAACGCCGGCCCCAAGGAGCTCTTCAAGCGCGAGCTGTTCGGCATCGATGAGCCGCTCGGCCGCATCGTCGATTATTTCAAGGCCGCCGCGGCCGGCTCCGATGTCGGACGCCGCTTGTTGCTCCTGCTCGGCCCGCCGTCGGGCGGTAAATCGACGATGGCGATCCTCATCAAGCGCGGCCTCGAGGAATACAGCCACACCGACGAAGGCGCGATGTACGCGCTCCAGGGTTCGCCGATGCACGAGTCGCCGCTCAATCTGATCCCGGCGAGCCTGCGTGCGGAGTTCCGCGACACGTATGGTGTCGAGATCCGCGGCGAGTTGAGCCCCTGGGCGCGCGATCGCCTCGAACGCGAGTTCGAGGGTGATTTCCTGCGCATGCCGGTCGAGCGGGTCTTCTTGTCCGAGGCGGCGCGCGTCGGCGTCGGCACGTATGCGCCACACGACCCGACGACGGCCGATCTTGCCGATCTCGTCGGCTCCGTGGACTTGTCCAAGGTCGCGCAGTTCGGCGATGAGGGCGATCCGCGCGCCTGGTCGTGGTCCGGCGCGGTCTACGCGGCCAGCCGCGGCGTGCTCGAGATGATCGAGATCCTGAAGGTCAAACGCGAGTTCTTGTACTTGCTGCTGACGCTCACGCAGGAGAAGAACGTCAAGGTCTCGCGCTTTCCGCTGATCTATCTCGACGAGACGATTCTCGCGCACACGAACCTCGCGGAATTCCACAAGTTCCTCCAGGAGAAGGAGAACGAAGCGCTGCTCGATCGCATGGTGATCGTGAAGGTGCCTTACACGCTCTCCTATGTAGAGGAAGCGCGCATCTACACGAAGCTCGTGTCCGCCGCGCCCGCATTTCGCGACGTGCATCTCGACCCGCATGCTTTGCGGCTCGCGTCCGTATTTGCAGTTCTTACACGTCTATTGAAGCCGGAGCGCGAGGGACTCGATCTCTCGAAGAAGCTGCGGCTGTACGCCGGGGAAAGTGTCGAAGGCTTTCCCGAAAACGAAGTGACGCGCCTGCGGTCCGAAGCGCCCGAAGAGGGGCTCACGGGCGTGAGCCCGCGCTTCATCGTCAATTCGATCTCGAATGCGATCACGCGCTCGGACAAGAAGAGCCTGACGAGCATGGAAGTGCTGCTCGCGCTCAAGGACTCGATCGAGACCGATGCCCGCATGGATGCAAAGGCGAAGAAGCTGTGGATCGACTATCTCGTCATCGCGCGCAAGGACTTCTACAACCGCTGGGTGAAGGAAGACGTGCATCGCGCGCTGTTCGCATCGTTCGAGGACGAAGCGCAGCAGCTGCTCGACAAATACCTGGATGAAGTCGAGGCCTCGCTCGACCATCGCGAGGTCACCGATCCGATCACGGGCGAATCGCGTCCTGCCGACGAGCGGTTCCTGCGCTCGGTCGAGGACAAGATCAAGGTGTCAGAGTCCGGCAAGCTGACGTTCCGTCAGGAAGTCGTGCGCAAGGCAATGGTCGCCTACAAGCAGGGCGAGAAATTCACGCTCAACAGCCATTCGCGAATGCGCGAGGCGATCGAACAATATCTGTTCGAGGAGCGTCGTGATGTATTGCGCCTCGTCACTTCGGCGGCGCGTCCTGACGACGAAGCCCGTAAGAAGATTTCGGCGGTGCAGGACCGGTTGACGAAGGAGTATGGTTACGACGAACACAGCGCGAAGGAAGCGTTGAGCTATGTGACGACGCTGCTCGCGCAGGAATGAGGGAGGTTGTGATACAGCCATGAGCGACACTCCGGGGGCTGGACCAGGCGATGCAGGCTGGTACGACCTCTTCTCCCGAGGCGCAAGGGATTGGCTTCGACACAACGACAAGGTTCGTGAGGCCGTCAAACAGCATCTGCCGCAGATCGTCGCGGGTGCCGACGTCCTGACGGGCGGCGCGAGCACTGTCCGCGTGCCGGTGCGGATGCTCGAGCACTATCGCTTCAAGCTGCGTTCGCCCAACGAGCAGCAAGGCGTCGGGCAAGGTCAGGCGAAACCGGGCGATCGCATCGGTCGGCCGCAACAAGACACGGACAATCAACGCGGCCAGGGCGGCAACGAGGATGGCGGCATTCAGTACACGCTCGAGTTTCGGATCGACGACATCGTCGACTGGCTGTGGGAAGAGATGCAGCTGCCGAATCTCGAAGCGAAGGCGGGCAAGTCGCGCGAGGACGATTGGACGCGCGAAGGGTGGGATCGGCGCGGGGCACGCTCGCGGCTCGATCGCCGCCGCTCGCTGAAGGAATCGATCAAGCGCCGCGGCGTGCAGACGACCGCCGGCCAAGAGGCGCCAACCTTCACCGACGAGGATTTGCGGTATCGCCAGCTCGCGAAGCGTGAGCAGCCGGCGACGCAAGCCGTCGTGGTCCTGCTGCTCGACGTGTCGGGCAGCATGGGCGAGCGCGAGCGCCAGATCTCGAAGACATTCTTCTTCTGGGCGATCCAGGGTCTGCGCCGCCAGTATCGGCACCTGGAGCTGGTGTTCGTCGCGCACACCTCCGAAGCATGGGAATTCCAGGAAGAAGAGTTCTTCCGCGTGAGCGGCACCGGCGGCACGGTCGCCTCCGCTGGTTTGAAGAAGGTGCGCGAAATCATCGACGAGCGCTTCAGCCCCGCGCAGTACAACGTCTATCTGTTCTACGCCTCCGACGGCGAGAACTTCCCATCCGATCAGCCGCAGGCCTTCGCCGCGCTGCAGGACCTCGCGAAGGACTGCAACTACGCCGGCTTCCTCGAAGTCGCGCCGCTCGCGGGAACGATGCCCGACAGCGAAATCGGCAAGCTCTTCATGGACCTCGCCCGCCGCGACGAGCGGGTCGGCGCGTTTCGCGTCAACGGCACGGACGACATCTGGAGCGCGGTGCGCCACTTCTTCAGCAGCGACGAAGCGGGAGGCAGCGGCTCATGAGCGAAGACTGGCGCGCACATATCGCTCGCATCGAGCAGCTCGCACGCAGCCAGGGGCTCAAGTACCACCCGGTCGAGTTCGAGGTCGTGCCCGAGAGCTTCATGACCGAGATCGCGATCTACGGGCTGCCGGTGCGCATGCCGCACTGGTCGTTCGGCGTGCGCTACATCTATCAGCTCATTCAGCACCGGATGGGATTGTCGCGGCTGTTCGAAGTCGTGTTTCCCGGCAACCCGGGGCGGGCTTATCTCGCGAAGACGAACAGCGCGGCCGAGAACGTTCTCGTCACCGCGCATGTGCTCGGCCACGCCGACTTTTCGACGAACAACATGCTGTTTCGCCGCAGCCAGGAGCAGGTCGGCGAGCATATCGTCGAACAGGCCGCAGCACATGCGCGCCAGATCGGCATGGCGATTCAAGAGCACGGCGTCGAGCGTGTGGAGCTCGTGCTCGATGCCGCGTTATCGCTCGAGCAGCACATCGACATCGATCAGGCGCTGCGGCGACCGCGGTATCCCGAATATGTCCCCGAGCGCGCACCCCATGTGGACGACGAGTTCTCGAAACGGTTCGCGGCGCTCGGGCCCGACACGGCTCGGCCGCGATCCGGCGGGCCGCCGAAGCGCGCGCCGATTCCGCCGCATCCCGAAAAGGATTTGCTGTGGTTCATCGCGCACTACGCGCCCGAGCTCGAGCCCTGGGAGCGCGACATCTTTCTCGCGGTGCGCGAAGAATCGTTTTATTTCTATCCGGTCTTCGCCTGCCAGATCATGAACGAAGGCTGGGCCTCGTACTGGCATGCGCGCCTGCTGCGCGAGGCGGATTTCCTGCCGCAATCCGCTTACGTCGACGCGATCAAGTGCCATTCCGACGTCGTCCGCCCGACCGCCAGCGGCGAGAACGTGGCGCTGTCGACGAATCCGTACCACCTCGGCTTTTCGATCTGGGAGAACATCGTCGAGCAGCACGGCATCGAGCACGCACGCCGCATCATGTGCGAGGACGACGACTTCGCGTTCGTTCGTAATCACCTGACGCTCGACCTCGCGACGGAGCTGAAGCTGTTCCGCTACAAGGGCCCGGCGAGCGGCACGTTGACGGTTCAAGACGTGGACCTGCCCTCGCTGCATGACGCGCTCTTGGCCCCGAAATACGGTTTCGGCGCGCCGACGGTGAGCGCCTCGCACGTGCGCGTCGACGGCAGGCTCGAGCTTCTTCACGATCATGTAACGGACGGCCGCGGCCTGGACCCCGAAAAGGGACGCAAGGTGCTCGAATACATCGCCCGCGTGTGGCGTCGTCCCGTCACCGTCACGACGGTGGACAACGAAGGCCGCTCCGTCGATCTCGCCGTGTCGCCCAGCACGCTGAGCTAGCGACTCGACCGCGGCGCCGCTCGCGCCGCGAACTTCCCGCTGCGTAAATTTACAAGACCGCGGCTCGCGCGGCCGGTAGTCTTCCGCCATCCGGGAGGACGCCATGGCGAAAGACATCAACCAAGCCGTTCGCGAAGTGTGCTTGTGGTTTCCAGAGAGCGAGGAAGTACTCTCCCACGGCCAGCCAGACTTCCGCGTCCGGGGTAAGACATTCGCGACCTACGTCGTCAACCATCACGGCGACGGCCGCATCGCGCTCTGGCTCAATTCGCCCACAGGCGCACAGCAGCACTTCGTCGGCGCGGAGCCGCAGCACTTTTTCGTGCCGCCGTATGTCGGCCCGCGCGGCTGGCTCGGCGTCAATCTCGACCAGGGCATCTCGTGGAAGACGGTCGCGAAGCTCGTGCGTGAGGCCTACGAGAAGGTCGCGCCGCCAGCACTGGTGAAGGCGCTGGGCAAGACGATCGAGATCACACCTCCATCGACGCGAATGAAGCCCGAGGAATTCGACCCGATGCAATCGGCACGTGCGCAGGAGGTCGTCGAGGAGCTGCGCAAGATCTGCCTTGCGCTGCCCGAAACGAGCGAAGCAAAGCAATTCGGCTTCCCCGTGTGGCGAGCAGGCAAGAAGGTGTTCGCGCAGGCGTACTGCTATCGCAACGAAGGCAAGCTGCAGCTGTCGTTCTGGGTCGGGGTCGATCAACAGGCACTACTGATCCGCGACAAGAAGTTTTCCATTCCCGCGTACATGGGCCACAACGGCTGGGTCTCGCTCGACGTGACGAAGCGCGCGAACTGGCAGGAAATTCGCTCGCTGGCTGCCTTCAGCTATCGACATTTCGCCCTGGCGCGGATGCTCAAGGCATTGCCAGCCGCGGCACCAGAGAGCGCCGGCGATCGCAAGAAGACGCCGAGAAAGAAGGCCGCGCGACGCGCCGTGGCATGACTCGGCGAACTTCGGGATCACAATCATGACCGAGCCCTTGCAGCGAGCCGAGCCCGCGCGTCCTCTGCGCGCGCTGTGCCGACGATCCTTGATCACGTCCATCGCTTGCGTCGGCCTGGCGTCCGGGGCGGAAGTCGTGATCGGCGACGTCGCGATCGTGTCGCCTGAGCTCTCGCGCGCGAGCGCGCCCCGCAACGTCCTCATTCGTGACGGCCGTATCGCGGCGATCAGCGACAAGCCCGTGCTCGCGCCACGCGCGCAGCGTGTCAACGGTCGCGGCAAGTTTCTCGCGCCTGGCCTCATGGATTCGCACGTTCATACGGCGGATCCCGTCGGGCTGCCCTACGGCAGCGACGACCCGAACATCGCTTCGCTGCGAGCCGCCTTCCTGCAGCAGCAGCCCCGCAGTTATCTGTACTTCGGCGTGACGCAGTTGCTCGATACGAACAGCAATCCGGAGCTGAGCGCGCGTTTCGTTGCGGCGCCACAGCATCCGGACTTGTTCTGGTGTGGCGGCGCGCCGGTGTTGAACGGATATCCAACAGCACTGATCGACCCGAGCGTGCGCTACGAGATCATGCCGAACTGGATCTACGAGCCCGCGAATGCGCACGATCATCCGCTGCCCGCCGGCGCGAACGCGCAGGATCACACGCCGGAAGCGGTCGTCGAGCGCATTGCCGCCAGCGGCGCACGCTGCATCAAGGTGTTCGTCGAAGACGGTTTCGGCGAGCGCAGCGGCTGGCCGCTCCTGAGCGAAGCGAGCCTGCGTCGCGTGAGCGCGGCCGCGCGTGCGAAGGGACTACCCGTTCTCGTGCATGCGAATGCGCTCGATGCCCAGCAGCGTGCGGTGGCCGGCGGCGTCGATGTCCTCGCTCACGGCTTGTGGCATTGGCAAAAGTCGAACACGCCGGATGGCGTCCCCGCGCCGATCGCCGAGCACCTGCGCGCCGTTCATGCGCGCAAGATCGGCTATCAACCGACGCTGCGGGTGATCTACGGCGAAGCGGATCTATTTCGGGAAGACACGCTCAAGGACCCGGTGTATGCGAAGGTGGTCCCGAGCGCGCTGCTCGCGTGGTACGGCACCGCGGCGGGCCAGTGGTACAAGCGCGAGATGCAGGCCGACATCGGCGATGTGCCCGATGCGAAGGTCATGCAGATGGAGCTGCAAGTCGGCAGCCGCAACCTGCGGGCGGCGAAGTATCTGCACGACCTGGGGCATCCGCTGCTGCTCGCCAGCGATACGCCGTCCGGCCCGATCTACGGCAATCAGCCGGGCTACGACACATATCGGGAGATGCGCGCGATGGCGCAGGCGGGCATTCCCCTCGATGCGATTCTGCGCGCCGCGACGCTCAACAATGTCCGGCAGTTCGGGCTCGAGCGCGACTACGGCAGCGTGCAGGTCGGCAAGATCGCGAACCTGCTGCTGTTGAGCTCGAATCCGCTCGAGAGCATTCGCGCATGGAGCGCGATCGAACGCATCGTGCTCCATGGCGAGGTGATCGAGCGCGACTCGCTCGCGGCGGACCCGGCCGGCCCCGTGAGCCGGCCGTCGACTCAGAAGCGCTGCCCGAATTTCACGCCGATCGTGCGCGGCCGGAACGGAACGATATAGGTCTGATAGCCGCAGACCTCGTTCGCGCACTCGGCGTAGCGCGTCACTTCGGCCAACCGATCGAGCGCATTGTTCACGAACAGCTCGACCGAATACGAGCCGTTCGTGACGCCCGCCGAGAGATCGACGAGCGAATAGGAGCGCTGATTGCCGACCAGCTGACTCTGCGCGACTTCGAGAACCGACCGCACTTCATCCTGGTAGACGATGGCGCCCTGCACGTGCGCATCGAGCGTGCCGAGCTGGAATCCATACCGCGCGGACGCGTTGGCCTTGAGCTTCGGCGTGATCGGCAATCTCGTGCCTTTCGGCGCTGGCGGCTCCGCGCAATCGACGATCGGTTGGCCGTTCGGCAGCACCTCGCCGCAGTACGGGGCGTCGAGCTTCGCGTCGATGTACGCGGCGCCGGCAGCCACGGTGAAGCTCGGCGTGACCGCCCAGGCGAGATCCGCCTCGATGCCATTGATCGAAGCCTGATTCGCGTTGCGAATGATCGTCAGGCCGTTCGTGCCTTGCGCGATGAACGAATACTGGAAGTCTTCCCAATCCTGCTTGAACACGGCGCCGTTGAAGCGCACCCGATTGCCCGCCCACGTCGTCTTCCAGCCGAGCTCGTAGTTCGTGAGGAAGTCCGACAGATACGGCGGAATGCCGCCGAAGCGATTCACGCCGCCAGGTCGAAAGCCGCGTGACCACGTCGCGTACACCATGCGATCGCCGTCGAATTTGTAGGCCACGCTCAGCTTGTGAATCGTGTCCTCTTCTTCGACGCGCTGATTCAAATTCGTGCACGGCGCGGTGCTGATGCCGCGGAAGGGCACCCATCCCGTGGTGTCGAAGCGGTCGTTGCCGAGGATGCGGCTGCACAAGGTCTCGCCGTTTCTGCCTGAGCCGCTGTACTCGTCGTTGAGGCCGAAATATCCGATCAGCGAATTCTCCGCCTTGAAGTAGCGCAGGCCGCCCGTCACGGTGATCGCATCGGTGACATCGATGCTGAGCTCGCCGAACACGGCGTAGTCCCGGTCGATGCGCTCCTGTTCGGTGAGCCAGATCGTGTCCTCCCAACCCGTCACGGAGATCGCTTCGGCAAGGTCGTTCACCATGTAGCGCTGCTCGATGCCATGAACCTGGCGCTGCATGAACAAACCGCCAACGAAACGGATGCGTCGATCGGCGGGCGTCGAGAAGCGCAGCTCGTGCGTCTCGCGCTTGTACCGATCCTTGCCGCGAATGAATTGACCGGGGTCGGCTACCTGATTGCCGAGGTCGTCGTAGAAATAGCCGACGAAGTCGTAACTCGGATCGAGCGACGAGTAGTACACGTCGTACCAATAGGTGTAATCGGCGTAGTCCTGCTCGACATCCACGTTGCGCCGCAGGTACGAGCCGGCGTAGACGATGTCGAAGTTGCTGACCTTGCCTTCCACGGTGAGCGCGGCCTGCATCCAGCGATCATCCGAGCGCTCCGGAAAGCGGTGCGCCACCTTGAACTTGCCGAGGTTCTGGTCGTACGCATTGACGCCGTTCGCGATTTGTCGCTGTGCCATGACCTGCGGCGTCACGCTCCAGGTGTCATCGAGATTTACACGCAGCGCCGCGCGCGCGCCGTAAGTGTCGACGTCGTTGTAGTTGCCCTTCTCTCTGCCGGCATTGCTCACCGAAGTGCCGTCGGCGTACCTGGTTTCCTGGAACACGTTGTCGATGTAGCCCGGATCGTGGCGATCCCAGCCCACGAGCCGGATCGCGGCACGCTCACCGAGCGGGAGGTTCGCAAAGCCTTCGACGAGATAGCCCTGATCGCCGCCGGACACTGTCGTGCCTTCCAGGTCGTAGCCGGCATCGAACGCCTGCGGATCGGGCTTGTTCGTGATGATGCGGATCGTGCCCGCCTGCGAGCTCGCGCCGTACAGCGTTCCCTGCGGCCCCGCGAGCGCTTCGACCCGAGCGATGTCGTACATGTGAATGTCGAGATTGCCCTGGATCGTCGTGATCGGCTGCTCATCCAGGTACATGCCGACACTCGGCAGCGAGCCGGAGTGGTTGCCGTCGCCGCCGCTCGCGACACCGCGCATATAGACCTTCGCGAAGCCCGGATTCGTCGTCTCGTAACTCACGCTCGGCAGAAACTTCACGTAGTCCTCGAAATCGGCCACGTGCAGCTCTTCCAGCCTTCCACCGCCGATGGCCTGGATGCTGACCGGCACGTCCTGAAGGCTTTCCGCGCGCTTCTGCGCGGTGACGATGATGTTCTCCAGCACGCCGGATTCGCTCTGCTGCGCCATTGCCGCAGGCAACGTTCCGACGATCGCCGCGGTTGCGGTCGCAATCGCGGCGTGGCGCCTGCCCGAGAGTCCTCTCAACTTCCGAAGTCGACTGCGCGTCATTGTCGTTACTCTCCAATTTAAGCAAACGGTCCGGGATCAGAATTCGGGGACGTTCGGATAGGCGGTCAGCACCGGGCCGAGCGCCCGTTCGAGTGGCGCGAGCCAAGGCTCGTAGTGGCGCCAGTGCTCGACGGCGTCCCGATAAATGGGCCGGCGCACCTGCTCGGAGCTCGCGGTGCGCACGGCGCGATCGTTCTCGAAGAATTTCAGGCAGCGCTCGTCGAAGGGCAGGCCGCAATGAGCGAGCAGGCGGCGCACCTCGGTCTCGAAATCGTCGACGAGCTGCTCGTAGATCACCCGGTGCACGCGCCCGGGCAGAACGGCATCGAAATGCGCCATGAGCTCGACGTAGTCGCGGTAGTAGCGGCCGATCTCGTCGAGGTCGTACGTGAAGTGCTGGCCGCGGGCGAAATGCTGCTTGAATCCGGAGAAGCAGCAGCCGAGCGGATGGCGGCGCGCATCGATGATCTTCGCGTTCGGCAGCATGAGATGGATCAGCCCGACGTGCGCGAGGTTGTTCGGCATCTTGTCGATGAAGAACGGCTTGTTCGACTTGCGATAGATGCGCGTCTCGGCGAGATATCTCTCGCCCAGGCTCCGCCATGCCTCCGCATCCAGCGACGACAGCACTGCCGGATACTGGGAGGAGGCGTCGTAGATCGGGCCCTGGCTCAGCGAACGCGCGAGCGCGATGACGTTCGGCAACTCTTGCGTGCCCTCGACGGCGGGATGGCTCGACAGGATTTGCTCGAGCAGCGTCGAGCCGGAGCGCGGCAAGCCGATGATGAAGATGGGGTCGGGGTCCGCGGCTCCCGAGCCGGCACGCGCAGCGAAGAACTCGCGCGTGAACAGCGCCTTGGAGCGCACGACCAAGTCGTGATTGCCCGCCGCGCTGTAATCGATGGCGGCGCGCCGCAGCCGGTTGCCGCGCTCGTAGTTCTCGAACGAGTCGCGATAGGCGCCGCTGTCTTCCAGCGCCTTGCCCAAGGCGAAATGGAAATGAAAGCGGTCTTCCGCGGTGAGCGCCGCGCTGGGCAGTTGCGCACGCATCGCCTCGATGTCGCCCGGGGTGAAGCGAAACGTCTTGAGATTCGCCAGGCTCCACCACGCCTCACCCAGCGTCGGCGCCAGCTCGATGCAGCGTCGGTACGCCTCGATCGCATCGTCTTGTCGGCCGGCGGTCTTGAGCGCGTGTCCATAGCTCATCCAGACCTTCGCGTGATGCGGATACTCGGCGAGCAAGTCCGCGAACGCCTCGAGCGCTTGCGTGTAGTCGCCCAGACGGCTCAATACCGCGGCACGCAGATTTCGATAAGCGGGATGCTTTGGTTCGTCCGCCAGCAGCCGGTCGACTTCTCGCAGCGCCTGCGCGGAGCGATTCTGGCGATGCAGAACGACGGCGTAGTTGTTGCGCGCGGCGGCGAAGCCAGGTGCGAGCGTGAGACACCGCTCCAGCAGCTGCTGCGCATCGGTGTAGCGCCCGAGCCGCGCCGCGACTTCGGCGAACATGCGAATCGCGGCGACATCCGTCGGCTGTTGCTTCAAGTGCTCGCGCAACAACGCTTCCGCCGCGGCGATGCGGTTGTCGCTCAGCGCGAGCGCCGCTTCCATCAGGCGCGGATCGCGCGTGGAATGCTTGATGTGATGGCGATAAGCCTCATCGGCAGCCGCTGTTTCGCCGATCGCGGCCAGATGATCGCCCAGCTCGCGCCACGCGTCCGGCAGATCCGGTTTCAGCTCCACGGCACGGCGCAAGTGCGCGATCGCCTGCTCGCCTGCGTGCGCGAGCGCCAAGGTGCGCGCCAGCTCGAGATGCGCGAGCGCCCACTCCGGATGCGTGGTCACGACGGATTGCAACGTGCGTTGCGACTCCGGGATCGCGCCGGCGGCGCGTTGCGCGACACCGAGCAACAACGTCGCGGCCGGATGCCGCGGAACGACCTTGAGGATTTCACCCGCTTGTTCGACCGCAAGAGCCGGGGCGTTCTTCAACAGCTGCGCCGCGTGATTCAGCGCAACTGCCAGCGTTCCCTTCGCCTCTTCTGATGCATTCATGCCGTCGACAACGAGATCACGGAGCGGTGTGAGGCCAGGATTCTCACTCGCGCGTCGCGCGATTCGCAAACGTTTCGCTCTCGCGCGGACAGCGAGCTGTATACAACCACAAAATGCCGCTTTATTGAGCAATCAACGCACCAACCACGCGCATCCATGCGCGCGGTTGGTGCAAATCATTTCTTCTTTACCGCCCAGCTTCCCGCGGCGAAGGATTCGGTGCCGCCCTTCTGCACCATCGTCCAGGTGCCCGTCGCGGCACCCGCCTCAAACACCCCCTCGAGCACGATCTCCGCCTGCGGATCTGGCGGATAGTCATAGCGCGCCTTGAACTTGCCGCCTTCGAGCGCGGCCGTCGAGAAGGTCGCGGTGTAATCACCCGTGTCTTGCCCGACGTCGACCTGCCCGCCGAGCGCGGCGCCGGTCTGCGTCAATGTCATGTCGAACCGCCCACCGGACCCGGCGCCTTCCCAGCTTCCCGCCCAAGCGCCCAGGAACTCCGCGCTCGCGTGCGCGCCGATCAGTACGCAGCACCCGAGCAGCGCGACCATCCCCCTCTGTACTCGCTTCCTGAACATGGCCTTTTCCCTCGTATGTTGTACGACCGATCGATCGTACTGGAAATTCTAAAACCGGAGGGAATGGCCGATGGCGAGTCGCCTTGTATGGGCGTTCGTCGGTCGGCTTCGGTCGCGTGCAGCTCTGTCATTCAACCAATAGGTTGACTAACGCCATACCGACGCAGCACTATTCAACCATATGGTTAACCAATCCGCCGCCCGCCTCGATGACATCTTCCACGCGCTGACGGACGCGACGCGTCGTCAGATGCTGCGCAGCCTCGCGACCCGTGAGCACACGATCAGCGAGCTCGCCGAGCCCTTCGACATGTCGCTCGCCGCCGCCTCCAAGCACGTGAAAGTGCTCGAGCGCGCGGGTCTCGTGCGACGCACGGTGCAAGGGCGCACGCACTACTGCCGGCTCGACCCCAAGCCGCTCGCGAGCGCGCAGGAATGGTTGAGCTTTTACGAGAAGTTCTGGAACGAGCGCCTCGATACGCTGGAGGCTTTGCTGCGTCATCCGGACAAAACCTAGAGGAGAGCGAGCATGAGCGAGTTTGCCGTTGCCACTGACCACGATACGGTCCGGATCGAGCGCATCGTCCCCGGGCCCATCGAGCGCGTGTGGTCGTACCTCACGGAGTCGGAGCTGCGCCGCCAATGGCTCGCGTCCGGCCCGATGGATCTGCGCGCCGGGGGTGCGTTCAAGCTGCATTTCCAGCATGACGAGCTGTCGGCGGTCGTCGAGACGATTCCGCAGCAATACGAATCGTTGCGCGACGGGCATGACATGACGGGCCGGATCACGCGGTGCGATCCGCCCCGGCTGCTGAGCTGCTCATGGGGCGATTCGAGGGAGGAGTCGGAGGTCACGTTCGAGCTCGCGCCGCTAGGCGAGGACGTGCGACTCATCGTGACGCATCGTCGCCTCGCGACTCGCGACGACATGATCAGCGTCGCCGGCGGTTGGCACACGCATCTGGACATCCTCGCGGATCGATTGCACGGCCGCGAGCCGGCCGGGTTCTGGGCCACACATACGAGGGCCGAAGACGAGTATCGCCACCGCCTGTGAAGCATCGCGCCCGGGCTGCGCGGCACCGGGCGGAAATCTTGCGGGGCAAAGCTAAACCCCGTCAGGTTTCGTCATCCATCCAGGCTACGGTGTAGGGCGACGCTGGTTTGCAGCGAAGCCCCGCGACCTTATTCTTCCCGTCGCCTGTCTGTATGAATATCCAGAACCTCTTTCATCCCGCCGTCACGGGGTGGTTTACCGACACGTTCCATGCGCCGACGCCCGCGCAGGCCGATGCGTGGCCGGCCATTCAGTCCGGTCAGCATGTCCTGATCGCCGCGCCCACCGGGTCCGGCAAGACGCTCGCCGCCTTCCTGGCCGCGATCGACGAGCTCGTGCGCGAAGGCGAGCAATGGGGTCTGCCGGATGAGACGCGCATCGTCTATGTGTCGCCGCTCAAGGCGCTGTCGAACGACATTCATCGCAATCTGGAAGCACCGCTCGCCGGAATCCGCGAGCGCTTGAGCGCGCACACGATTCGCGACATCGAGATCCGAACGTGGGTTCGCACGGGTGACACGACCCAGACCGAGCGCTCGCAAATGCGACGGCGCCCGCCGCACATCGTCGTGACGACGCCCGAATCGCTGTACATCCTGCTCGGCTCGCAATCCGGGCGCGACATGCTCGCGACGACGCGCACGGTGATCGTCGACGAAATCCATGCGATCGCGGGCAGCAAGCGCGGTTCGCATCTGGCGCTGTCGCTCGAACGCCTGGAGGCGTTGACGGGTCGCCGGCTCGCGCGCGTGGGCCTGTCGGCGACACAGCAGCCGATCGCCGAGGTCGCGCGCTTCCTCGTCGGCACGAAATACATCGACGCGAACGGCGACGCCGATTGCCGGATCGTCGACAGCGGTCACGTGCGCAAGCGCGATCTTGCGATCGAGCTGCCCGACGCGCCGCTCGAAGCCGTGATGTCGACCGAAGTGTGGACACAGGTGTACGACCGGCTCGCGCAGCTCATTCGCGAACATCGCACGACCTTGATCTTCGTGAACACGCGGCGGCTCGCCGAACGCGTGTGCCGTCACATCGCCGAGCGGCTCGATGGCGAGCCTGGGACTGCCGAGCGCGTGCTGCCCGAAGTCTTGCGGCGGGAGAAGGGCTCGACTCGCTCGAGCGTCGCCGCGCATCACGGCAGCCTCGCGAAGGAGCTGCGCTTCGATGCCGAGCAGCGATTGAAGCGCGGCGAGCTGAAGGCACTCGTCGCGACGGCGTCGCTCGAGCTCGGCATCGACATCGGCGATGTCGATCTCGTGTGTCAGATCAGCTCGCCGCGCTCGATCAATGCGTTCCTGCAGCGCGTCGGGCGTTCGGGTCACGCCGTCGGCGCGACGCCGAAGGGACGGCTGTTTCCGCTCTCGCGCGACGATCTCGTCGAATGCGCGGCGCTGCTCGACAGCGTGCGTCGCGGCGAGCTCGATCACTTGAAGATTCCGCGCTTGCCGATCGACGTGCTCGCGCAGCAGATCGTCGCGGAAGCCGCCGCGCAGGAGCACAGCGAGGCCACGCTGTTCGAGCTGATGCGCGCGGCGTATCCCTTTCGCGAGCTCACGCGCGAGACGTTCGACGAAGTGGTGACGATGCTCGCCGAGGGCTTCACGACACGACGCGGGCGGCATGGCGCGCTGCTGTATCACGATGCTGTGAATCGATTGATTCGCGGGCGCAAGGGCGCGCGGCTGACCGCGATCACGTCCGGCGGCGCGATCCCCGATACGGCGGACTACCAGGTGAAGCTCGAGCCGGAAGGCACGCTCGTCGGCAGCGTGAACGAGGACTTCGCGGTGGAGAGCCTCGCCGGCGATGTGTTCCAGCTCGGCAATACGTCGTATCGAATCATTCGCGTGGAGCGCAGCGTCGTGCGCGTCGAGGATGCGCGCGGCGAAGCGCCGTCCATTCCGTTCTGGCTCGGCGAAGCGCCGGGACGGACGGATGAGCTGTCGCTGGCGGTGTCGCGCCTGCGCGAGGAGCTGCAGGCGCGGCTCGAAACCCCGCCCCCGCCGGACGCGCTGGGCGATAGCGGCGCGCTCCGTTACCTCACGGACGAGGTCGGCCTGGCTCACGAGCCCGCGGCGCAGCTCACCGCCTATCTCGCGTCCGCGCGCGCCGCGCTCGGCGGTCTGCCGACCCAGCGGACGATCATCTTCGAGCGCTTCTTCGACGAGGCGGGCGGCATGCAGCTCGTCATTCATTCGCCGTTCGGCAGCCGCATCAATCGCGCGTGGGGCCTGGCGCTGCGCAAGCGGTTTTGCCGCACGTTCAATTTCGAGCTCCAGGCGGCCGCGACCGAAGACACGATCATTCTCTCGCTCACGACCGCCCACAGCTTCGAACTGAAGGACGTCGCGCACTACCTCCACCCCAACAGCGCCCGCGACATCTTGATCCAGGCGCTGCTCGCCGCGCCGATGTTCACGACACGCTGGCGCTGGAGCGCATCGATCGCGCTCGCGCTGCCGCGCTTCCGCGGCGGCAAGAAAGTCCCGCCGCAGCTCGCCCGCATGAATGCGGAAGACCTGCTCGCGTCCGTGTTCCCGGATCAAGTTGCGTGCGGCGAGAACATCGTCGGCGACATCGTCGTGCCGGATCACCCGCTCGTTCGCCAGACGGTGCACGACTGCCTCGAGGAAGCCATGGACATCGAAGGCTTCGAGACGCTGTTGCGCGGCCTCGTGAGCGGCGAGATCCGCGTCGAAGCGCGCGATCTCACCGAGCCTTCGCCGCTCGCGCTGGAAGTGCTCTCGGCGCGGCCGTACGCGTATCTCGACGATGCCCCGCTCGAGGAGCGCCGCACGCAAGCCGTGATGAGCCGCCGCTGGCTCGATCCGGAATCCGCCGCCGATCTCGGCAAGCTCGATCCCGAAGCGATCGCACGCGTGCAGCAGGAAGCCTGGCCCGATGCCGGCACCGCCGACGAGCTGCACGATGCATTGTTGTGGCTCACGTTCCTCACCGAGCAGGAAATCGCGGCGAATGCCGTCTGGCCGCAACTGATTCGCGAGCTGCGCGCGCAGGGCCGAGTCGCGCGCATCACGGCATCCGGCGTCGAGCTGTATGTCGCGGCGGAGCGCCTGCCGCTGTTCCAGACGCTGCTGCCGGACGGTGCGTTCGACGCCGACGTTCTCGTCCCGTCCACGTACGCGAAGCCGTGGACGCCGGAAGCCGCGGTGCTCGCGCTCGTGCGCGGCCGCTTGGAAGGCTCAGGCCCCACGACCGCGGCGGCGATCGCGAGCGCAGCGGGCCTGGAATGCTCCGCGATCGACGCCGCCCTGCTGGCGCTCGAGGCGGAAGGCACCGCGATGCGCGGCAGCTTCACCGCCAGCCGCGCATCGGAACCGAGCGAATGGTGTGATCGACGTCTGCTCGCACGCATTCATCGTTACACCGTGAAGCGGCTGCGCGCCGAGATCGAGCCGGTGCAGTCGCGCGATTTCCTGCGCTTCTTGTTCGATTGGCAGCACGTCAGCACCGGCGCACGCATGCAAGGCTCGGACGCGATTGCCGCCGTGCTCGGGCAGCTCGAAGGCTGCGACGTTCCCGCGAGTGCATGGGAAACCGAGGTGCTGCCCTCGCGCATCGCCGAATACGATCCCGCGTGGCTGGACGAACAGTGTCTTGCCGGACGCATCGTGTGGATGCGCATGGCGCCGCGCGCGAGCGACGGCGAACGCGGCGCGGCGCCCGTGCGCTCCACGCCGATCGCACTGCTGGCGCGCCGCAATCTCAAGTTGTGGACGAGCTTCGCCGCGCCCGCGCAAACAGCCGACCTCACGTCCAAGGCGCGGCAGGCGCTCGAGTTCATTCAGCAGCACGGCGCCTCGTTCTTCGACGACATCGTCGACGGCGCGGGCTTGCTGCCGAGCCAGGTCGAAGAGGCGCTCGCCGAACTCGTCGCCGTCGGCCTCGTGAACGCGGACAGTTTCGGCGGCCTGCGAGCGTTGCTCGTGCCGGCCGATCGCCGCCGGCCGAGCGCGCGCGATGCGCGGCGCCGCCGGCGCATCGCGATCTTCGGCATGCAGGACGCGGGGCGCTGGACGCTCGTGCGCAAGGAACAGCACGCGGCGAGCGTCTCGAACGCGGAGGCGATCGAGCACGTGTGCCGCACGCTGCTGCGGCGCTGGGGAGTCGTGTTCTGGAAGCTGCTGGAGCGCGAATCGAAATGGCTGCCGCCGTGGCGAGAGCTGTTGCTGTGCCTGCGGCGGCTCGAAGCGCGCGGCGAGATCCGCGGCGGACGGTTCGTGGCCGGCTTCTCGGGCGAGCAGTTCGCTTTGCCGGAGGCGGTCGGCGCGTTACGCGATGCGAGGCGCGCAGCGCCTTCGGAGCAACTCATCTCGCTGTCGGCGGCCGATCCGCTGAATCTCGTCGGCATTCTCACGCCGGGCGGACGGCTGCCGTCGCTGACCGGCAATCGCATCCTCTATCGAGACGGCACACCGATCGCGATGTTCGTCGGCGGTGAAGTGAGATTCCTCGTCGAGCTCGAGCCGCAGCAGCAATGGGAAGCGCAGAACGCGCTGTTACGAAGGCATGTACCCGCACAGCTCGCCGATCTGTCTTGAGGGTGACGCATCGCCACCCACTGCGATCGCTGCGAGCGAACGGATTGTTTTCGGGGAATGCGCGATCGATCGAAGCGCGCGCCCAGCCAGCGGTTCAGCTAGTACCGATACGTGACGCGGCAGCCGAACACGCCGAGATTTCCCATGATGCTGTTGAACGCCGTCGTGCCATCGCTGTAGTAGAACAGGCGAAGGAAGTAGAGACGGGTGTTGTTGTCGACGAACCGTGCGCTCAAGTTGGTCGAGGTGGCGGCTCCAATAACCTCAACGGCGGTGGCGTTGTCGACGCCGCTCGAGTTGTTCGTGGTGGCGAGGTAGGAGGTGCTGGAGCTCTGCGTCAGATCGAACGTCCGGGCGTTGTTGGCCACGAGTTCCGCATAGATGCGCATGTTGCCCGGCCTCGCGTCGGTGACGCGGCAGGTGACGCCGGCAAGTTCGGCTCCCTGGGGCAATTGCAGTTGCGCAATCGCTCGGCAATGGTTGGTCTGAACGCCGGTGAAGAAGCCCATGCTCTGGAACGTATGTGATGGGCGGTACTCGCATCCGTCGGCTTGACCGCCTTCTCCCACGAACGACCATGGTGAGACCTGATAAGCGCCTTCGCTTGCGCGCCACTGCTCGCAGGTGACGGAGCCATCGGCGCCGATCGACGTGACGGCCATGCCTGGCATGCAGCTGCCGGTGATTCGATTCTGCTTGTTGTTCTCCAACGAGCCGACGCTGGACTCCACGGCGCCGAGTCGCGCATCCGTGTCGTTCACCGCACTCTTGAGCGCGTTGAAGTTCGCATTCACTTCGCTCGCCCGCGCCGGGGTTCCAGACGCGAAAGACGTAAGCTCGCCCACCGGGCTCGCGATGCCAGCTCCGCTTGCCAGGGCGGCCAACAGTCCGCTGCAAGCCAGCGCACTCAATTTCATAGTGTTTGCCTCAATAGATAATGAAAAGTCAGGACCAGTTGTCCTGGTCCCACTTCAAGCTGTCCCAGGTGCTGCTGGAGCCGTTGGGAGTCGATGGATTGCTGGGGGTTGGTGTGCTGCTTTGGCCGCCACCACCGCCTCCCCCGCCACATGCAGCCATCATCGCCATGACGAGCGTCAAGCCGATAACACGCAGAAATTTGTTCACCGATGCGAGTTCCTGACGACGTAGGTCGTGCGGATGCTCGTAAACAATGCCGCGTCGTGTATTGAATGAATCGGACAACGCCATCGCGTGTCCCATGCAACTCCGGGCATGGCGGTGCTCGGTAATTTGAGTTGAGAGCTGCGTCGCGCCGTCGGCGATGGCCGAGCCCGTTCATTCGACGCGCTGGTGCTTCAACGTAGTTCGATGCAGAAAAGCGGCTGCCCGCGCGCGTTCCCGAGTTGTGCTGTAGGCCCGACGAATCTCCTCCTCAAGATGAGGAAATCGAGAGATCGTCTGTGCGATGCTTGCCTGATGGTTCCGCCCAACTGCCTGTCCCCTCATGCGTCTGGACTACTTGCTGCCTTCTGAAACCCTGCGTTCTCAGCTCACGGTGTATGCGCTCGCCTCGATCAGCGAGCGCAGGCTGGAAACCCTGCCGGCGATGCTCCCGAACATTCACATTCGCCTTGCCGGGGAATGCAGTTATCGATTCGGCGACGGCAAGTGGGTTGCCGCGCCGCGCGTGGCAGTGCTCGGACCCACCACAGCTTCGTATCAGATGGAATTGCAGCCAGGTCTGGAGTTGCTGGCCGTCGGATTGCTGCCCGAAGGGTGGGCTTCGTTCGTGCGTGCAACAGGCGTGGAATTCAGCGACGGAGTCGTCGATGGGGAACTGTTGTGGGGGCGCGGCGTAGTCGAAAGCCTGTGCGACGCACTCAACTGCGTCGCGCATGGCGCTTCGCGTCTTCGAGTGATCGAGTCGTTCCTGTTGAGCCGCCTACGCGGCGCACCTGAGATTCGTACCGCTGCGCTCGCCATCGATCACTGGCTGGAGCATTGCTCCGATCTATCGCTCGACACCTTGTGCGATGAACTCGACGTGACCGCGAGGCACCTGCGCAGACTCACGCTCGAAACGCATGGAATGTCTCCCAAGACGCTCGCCATGAAGTATCGCTGCCTGCGCGCCGCTGCCTCGCTCGCAGTACGCGGGGAGGCGGGGCTCGACGACGCGCTCCGCGCCTTTGCAGATCAAGCACACCTGACGCGCGACTTTCGCCGCTTCGTCGGCTGGACTCCCATCTCGTTCGTCCGAGAGAACCAGAACGTGGCGGCAGCGACGTTCGCCGGTCGATTGCGCATTGGCGCCACTCGCCCGCTGG